>DATKLO010000211.1:0-30095 GCA_035542375.1 Steroidobacteraceae bacterium
CGCGGATCTGGCGCGCCTGAGCGCCGAGCTGAAGGAGCACATCGAGCAGCACACGCCGCGGCTGCCGGTCGGCGCCGAACGCGAGGCGCAGCCGACCCTGGGCTTCCAGCGCGTGCTGCAGCGGGCCGTGTTCCACGTGCAGTCCAGCGGCAAGAAGGACGTCGGCGTCGCCAACGTGCTGGTCGCCATCTTCAGCGAAAAGCAGAGCCATGCCGTGTTCCTGCTGAACCGCCAGCACGTCACGCGCCTCGACGTGGTGAATTACATCTCCCACGGCCTCTCGAAGATCGCCGAGGAGAAGACCAGCGACAAGGAAGACACCCAGCCTGACTCCGAGCGCGATCCGGAAGGCGGCAGTGCGCTGGATAAGTACACGACCAACCTGAACCGCCTGGCCCAGGACGGACGCATCGACCCGCTGATCGGCCGCAAGCTCGAGGTCGAACGCACCATCGAGATCCTGTGCCGTCGCCGCAAGAACAATCCCCTTTACGTGGGCGAAGCCGGCGTGGGCAAGACCGCCATCGCCGAAGGGCTGGCCCGCCTGATCGTCGAGGGCAAGGTGCCCGAGGTGCTCTCCGACTGCACCATTTACGCGCTCGACATGGGTGCGCTCATCGCCGGTACCAAGTATCGCGGCGATTTCGAGAAGCGCCTGAAGGGTGTGATCACCGAGCTGAAGAAGCAACCCGGCGCGATCCTGTTCATCGACGAGATCCACACGGTCATCGGGGCGGGCGCCGCCTCCGGTGGCGTCATGGACGCCTCCAATCTGATCAAGCCCGTGCTCACCAACGGCGAGATCCGCTGCATCGGCTCGACGACCTACCAGGAATACCGCGGCATCTTCGAAAAGGATCACGCGCTCGCGCGTCGCTTCCAGAAGATCGACGTGGTCGAACCGACCGTAGCGGAGACGGTTGAGATCCTCATGGGACTGAAGCCGCGATTCGAGGAGCACCACGGCATCACCTATGCGACCGATGCGCTCAAGGCGGCCGCGGAGCTGGCCGCGCGCCACATCAACGAGCGACATCTGCCCGACAAGGCCATCGATGTGGTGGACGAGGCGGGTGCCCGCCTGCGCCTGAAGCCGGTTGCCGAGCGCGAGCCCGTCGTCGAAGTGCGGCACATCGAGGACGTGGTGGCGCGAATGGCGCGCATTCCGCCCAAGAGCGTGTCCACCTCCGACCGCGAGGTGCTGCGCAACCTCGAGCGCAATCTGAAACTGGTGATCTTCGGTCAGGACAAGGCCATCGAGTCGCTGGCCGCCTCGATCAAGATGGCGCGCTCGGGGCTCGGTGACCAGCGCAAGCCCGTGGGCAGCTTCCTGTTCGCAGGTCCCACCGGCGTGGGCAAGACCGAGGTCACACGCCAGCTGGCCATCGCCATGGGCGTGGAGTTCCTGCGCTTCGACATGTCCGAGTACATGGAGCGTCACACGGTGTCGCGCCTCATCGGCGCGCCGCCGGGCTATGTTGGATTCGACCAGGGCGGTCTGCTCACCGAGGCCATCACCAAGCACCCGCACTGCGTGCTGCTGCTCGATGAGGTGGAGAAGGCCCATCCGGATGTCTTCAACCTGCTGCTGCAGGTCATGGATCACGGCACGCTCACCGACAACAACGGCCGCAAGGCTGATTTCCGCCACGTGATCATTGTCATGACGACCAACGCCGGCGCGCAGGAGATGAGCCGGCCCGCCATCGGCTTCACCCACGCGGACAACACGAGCGATGGCATGGAGGCCATCCGGCGCATCTTCACGCCCGAGTTCCGCAACCGGCTGGATGCGGTGATCCAGTTCGCCTCGCTCGATCCGCTGACGATCGAGCGCGTGGTGGACAAGCTGGTCATGGAAGTCGAATCGCAGCTGGAAGCCAAGGGCGTGGCCATCACGCTGGACGATGCCGCGCGGCGCTGGATCGCCGAGAAGGGCTATGACCCGAAGATGGGGGCGCGTCCCATGGCACGGCTCATCCAGGAGCACATCAAGCGACCGCTGGCGGAGGAGCTGCTGTTCGGCAAGCTGGCCGGTGGCGGCCAGGTGAACGTCTCGGTGAGCGAGGACGGCTCGAAGCTGAAGCTGGATTGCGTGCCGGCGACCCGCTTGCCGGAAGTCACCCTGCAGGGCTGAGCGTGTCGGGGCGGGGAGTGCCGGCGGCGCGCGGCTCACCGTGCGGAGCCGGGTCTATCGGGCCCGGACTTGCGGGGGCAAAGTGGCCGCCGCGGATCAGCGGCCGCGATAGATGATGCGGCCCTTCGTCAGGTCGTAGGGGGTCATCTCCACCGTGACGGCATCACCGGTCAGAATGCGGATGTAGTTTTTCCGCATCTTTCCGGAGATGTGCGCGGTCACGACGTGGCCGTTCTTCAGCTTCACCCGGAAAGTGGTGTTCGGCAGGGTCTCCACGACCTCGCCTTCCATCTGAATGGCGTCTTCTTTCGACATTGGGATCCGATTCGCTTGAGGGCGGCGAATTGTGCATAAGCGGGCAGGGCAATGCAATTTTGCCGCGCCTCACGCGTGCGGTTCAGCTCAGGGGACCACCCGCGCCGCCGGGTACCGCGGCAATGTGCTCGGCCAGCAACGCCTGGAACTGCCGCCGGGCGATGGAGCGGCTGCCCAGGCTCTGCAGGTGCCGCGAGGCGAGCTGGCAGTCGATTACCGCGATTCCCTGGCGACGGCAGGCCTCCACCAGATGCGCCAGCGCCACTTTGGAGGCATCCCGCTCCCGGCTGAACATCGATTCCCCGAAGAACACATGCCCGAGGCGCACGCCGTAGAGACCGCCGACCAACTCCCCGTCGCGCAGCGCCTCCACGCTGTGGGCGTATCCCAGACGGTGCAGCTCGAGATAGGCGTTGCGCATCTCGGTGGTGATCCACGTGCCCGGGCTGTGGTGGCGCGGTGCGGCGCACTGGTCGATCACCGCGGCGAAGTCGCGGTCGAAGGCGACCGCGAATCCCCCATTGCGCAGGGTCTTGGCCAGGCTGCGGGTGCAGCGGAACTCCTCCGGGAACAGCACGGCGCGCGGATCGGGCGACCACCACAGCACGGGCTGTCCGGGGGAGTACCAGGGGAAGATGCCACGCCGGTAGGCGGCAAGCAGTCTGGCCGCGGAGAGGTCACCACCGGCGGCCAGGAGTCCGGGTGGATCATCGAGCGCCTGATCGGGGGCCGGAAAGCTCTCAGGCGGATCGCTGGGCGAGAGCCAGGTGATGGACTTCATGCGCCGTCCCCGCCCGCTCGTGCACGCCGATCCCGGTAGGGGACATGAGTCTGGACTTCCTGGGCATAGGCATCCACTGACTGGCCCTCGCGGGTGAGATAGTCCTGGATGGCCAGCCGGAAGCGCCGGTCGCAGATGAAGTGTGCCGACCAGGTGAGCGCGGGTTCGAAGCCGCGGCTCACCTTGTGCTCGCCCTGCGTGCCCGGCTCGAAGCGGGCCACGCCATGCTCGATGCAGAATTCGATCCCCTGGTGGTAGCAGGCCTCGAAGTGCAGGCTGTCATGGCTGGCCGAAGCACCCCAGTAGCGGCCGAACAGCGCTTCGGTGGACCAGAAGAAAATCGCGGCCGCGACCGGTGTCCCGGCGTGCAGTGCGAGTTTCACCATGAGCGTATCGCCGAGCGTGCGGGCCGCCTCGCTGAAGAACTCCCGTGTCAGGTACGGCTCGTGGCCATGCCGCAGGAAGGTGTCGCGGTGGAACGCATACGCCCAGTCCAGGGTGCGCTCGTCGAGTTGATCCCCCATCAGCGTTTCGAAACGGATCCCGGCCTCGGCGACCCGGCGCCGTTCGCGGCGCGCCTTCTTGCGCTTCTCGGCGGTGAAGCTGCCCAGGTAGTCCTCGTAGCTGCCATAACCGTGGTTGGTCCAGTGGAACTGGCAATCGCGCCGGATCAGCCAGCCCGCCGCTGCGCAGGCCGCGCGTGCCGTCTCATCCACGAACAACGCATGGATGGAGGAGAGGCCGTGACCGGCGCAGTAGGACTCCATCCCGGCCAGCACCGAGCGGATGACCGCGGCCCGATCCAGATCGGCGCGAACCAGCAGGCGCGGCCCGGTCGCCGGTGTGAACGGCACCGCTACGGTCAGCTTCGGGTAGTAGCGCCGGCCAAAGCGCGCGTAGGCCTGAGCCCAGGCGAAATCGAACACGAACTCGCCGTAGGAGTGGAGTTTGCGATACGCCGGCACGGCGGCCGCCAGTCCGCGCGCGTCGCTGAAGGTGAAGTGACAAGGTTCCCAGCCGGTGTCCGCGCCCACGCAGCCGGTGTGTTCCAGGGCGGCCAGGAACTCATGGCGCACGAACGGGTTACGGTCCGCGAGCAATGCGTTCCACTGCGCCGCCTTCACCTCATCGATGCTGCTGAGACAGCGGGTCCGCATGAGGTGACTGGCGCTGATGTCGCCCGAGCCGCTCAGGCGTGCGCGGCATCCAGCGATTCGAGATAACGGTCGGCATCGAGCGCGGCCATGCAGCCGGCTCCCGCGGACGTGATGGCCTGGCGGTACACGTGATCGGCCACATCGCCCGCTGCAAACACCCCCGGCACGCTGGTCGCCGTGGCGTTGCCCTCCAGCCCGCTCCTGATCCTGATGTATCCCTCCCGCATGTCGAGCTGCCCCGCGAAGATCGCCGTGTTGGGCGTGTGTCCGATAGCGATGAACAGGCCGGTGATCTGCAGCTCCCGCGCCTGCTGGCCCTCGGCCGAGCGCAGGCGCACACCGGTCACCCCGTGCTGATCTCCCAACACTTCATCGACCGTGTGGTTCCATACCACCGATATCTTGCCACTCTCGACTTCGCGGAACAGACGCTCCTGCAGGATCTTTTCCGCGCGCAGCTTGTCGCGGCGGTGCACGAGCGTCACGTGCTTGGCGATGTGCGAGAGATAGAGTGCTTCCTCGACCGCGGTGTTGCCACCACCGGTCACGGCAACCTTCTGGCCGCGGAAGAAGAATCCGTCGCAGGTGGCACAGGCGGAGACCCCCCGGCCACGGAACTTCTCCTCCGAGGGCAGACCCAGGTACTTGGCCGCGGCCCCGGTGGCGATGATCAGCGCATCGCACGTGTACTCGTGCGTGTCACCCTTGAGGCGCAACGGGCGCGCGGACAGGTCCACCGACTGGATGTGATCGTTCACGATGCGGGTGGCGAAACGCTCGGCATGCCGGCGCATGCGCTCCATGAGCGCAGGCCCCTGCAACCCCTCGACATCACCCGGCCAGTTGTCCACTTCCGTGGTGGTCATGAGCTGACCGCCCTGTTCGACACCGGTGATCAGCAGGGGCGCGCGGTTGGCGCGCGCCGCGTACACGGCGGCGCTGTATCCGGCCGGACCGGAGCCAAGGATGATCAGTCGGTGGTGCATGACCGGCATAGGGCCTATCCCATTGATTCAAGTGCTGCATGGTAGCAAGCGCGCCGCGCGCGGGTCCGTCCTCCCATCGAGGGAGCGGGCAGGCACTATAATGGCTGCGCACCCTGCAGTGATCAGATGGAGGCCTCAGGTTTGGCCGATTCCGCCGCGTCAGCGCGTCATGCCGTCCGTTTCACCTCCGCCGTTGCCCGCGGCCTGCGTGAAAGCGCGGTCATTGCCCTGGGCGTTCTGGCGCTCGTCCTGTTCGTGGCTCTGGTGAGTTACAGCCCCGATGACCCCGGGTTCTCCTTCACCGGCAATTCCCCGGTCGTCCACAACCGGATCGGTCCGGTCGGCGCCTGGCTGGCCGATGTGATGTTCTTCCTCTTCGGTCGGCCCGCGTTCCTGTTCCCCGTCATGCTCGGAGCGAGCTGCTGGCTGCTGTTTCGCCGCGACCGCACCGAGCAGGCATCCCGCGCCAACACGGCCGTGCGCATCGCGGGCTTCGTGCTGGTGCTGGTGGCCAGCTGCGGGCTGACCACTTTGCACTGGGATGCCGGTTCGCTGCGGCAAAGCGCCGGAGGCGTGGTCGGGAGCCTCGTGGGTCGCGGGCTGGCAGCCGGACTGGATTTCCTGGGTGCGACGCTACTGATGATCGCCGCGTGGATGGCCGGCCTGTCGCTGGCGTTCCACGTCTCCTGGCTGACCATCATGGACCGCACGGGAGCGGCCCTCTGGCGCGGCCTCGCCTGGATCCGCGAGCGTTCCGCCAGTGCGAAGGAAGTGGCTGAGGGGCGCGAGCGCAAACAGGCGCGCAAGGAGGCCACCAGGACCGAAAAGAAGCCCGCCGTGCGCCCGCCACCACGCATCGAAGTGCCGGCCCCCGTGGTCGAGAAGAGCGAGCGGGTCGAGAAGGAGCGGCAGGTGCCGCTGTTCGATCCGCCGGGAGCGAACGAGCTGCCGCCGCTGAGCCTGCTGGATGACCCCCCGCCACGCGAGCCGGTTTATTCCGCGGAAGCACTCGAGGCGCTCTCGCGCCTGGTGGAGATGAAGCTGCGCGACTTCGGCATCGAGGTGGAGGTCGTTGCGGTGCAGCCTGGACCGGTGGTCACGCGCTTCGAGCTGCGACCGGCCCCGGGCGTGAAGGCCAGCCAGATCACCAGCCTGCAGAAGGATCTGGCGCGCGCGCTGTCGGTCCTGAGCGTGCGTGTCGTGGAGGTGATCCCCGGCAAGAGCGTGATGGGACTGGAGATCGCGAACGAGAAGCGCGAGATCGTGACACTCGGGGAGATCGTCCGCTCGAAGGCCTACGACGAGATGACCTCGCCGCTGGCGCTGGCGCTGGGCAAGGACATCGGCGGCCAGCCCATGGTGGCCGACCTGGCGCGCATGCCGCACCTGCTGATCGCCGGCACCACCGGCTCGGGCAAGTCGGTCGGCATCAACGCCATGGTGCTGTCCCTGCTGTACAAGTCCACCGCCGAGCACGTGCGGCTCATCATGATCGATCCGAAGATGCTCGAGCTTTCGGTGTACGAGGGCATCCCGCATCTGCTCGCGCCCGTCGTGACCGACATGAAGCAGGCTGCCAACGCACTGCGCTGGTCGGTGGCGGAGATGGAGCGGCGTTACCAGCTCATGGCAGCCCTCGGTGTGCGCAACATCGCCGGCTTCAACCGGCGCGTGAAGGAAGCGAACGATGCCGGCAAGCCGATCCGCGATCCGGTGATGACGCTGCGGGCCGCCAACGATCCGACGCTGGACCAGTCGCAGATCCCGAACCTGGTTCCGCTGCCCTACATCGTGGTGGTCATCGACGAGCTCGCCGACCTGATGATGATCGTCGGCAAGAAAGTCGAGGAGCTGATCGCCCGACTGGCGCAGAAGGCCCGCGCCTCGGGCATCCACCTCGTGCTGGCCACCCAGCGGCCCTCCGTGGACGTGATCACGGGTCTCATCAAGGCCAACATTCCGTGCCGTATCGCGTTCCAGGTCTCGGCGAAGGTCGATTCGCGCACCATCCTCGACCAGATGGGGGCCGAGACCCTGCTCGGACACGGCGACATGTTGTATCTGCCTTCGGGCACCTCCATGCCGACGCGCGTGCACGGTGCATTCGTTTCGGACCAGGAAGTGCATCGCGTGGTGAATTCGCTCAAGACCCCGAATCCCCCCAACTACATCGAGGAGGTGCTGTCCGGTCCGCGCACTCCGATTCCGGGGCTGCCGCCCGAAGAGGGCGAGATGGGCGCCCAGATGGAAGACCCGGAGGCGGATGCGCTCTACGACGAGGCCGTCAGGATCGTCACCACCGAGCGCAAGCCGTCAATCTCCTACGTGCAGCGGCGCCTCAAGATCGGCTACAACCGCGCCGCGCGCCTGCTCGAGGCCATGGAGCAAGCCGGTCTCGTCGGTCCCCTGCAATCCAACGGTGCGCGCGAAGTGCTCGTGCCCGCGCCGCCGGACGGATGAATCAACCGATGCGGAAGTTCCTGCTGGGCTCGCTGCTGCTGCTGGCGATGCCGTTTGCGCTGGCGACCGGTACTCCGCTCGACAGTTATCTCGACGACATGAAAACGCTGCGGGCCACGTTCCTGCAGACGCTGACGGATGCGCACGGCAAGGAGATCGATCGCGCCACCGGCACGCTCATCGTGGCGCGTCCGGGTCGCTTCAGCTGGGAGATCCATCCCCAGGTCGCGGGCTCTTCCGGCGGCGCGCAGGCCGATGCCACGCAGTCGGGCGCCGGCCAACCTGCTGCCGGTCAGCCGGGAGCCAGCCAGTCGGGTACCACGCAGTCCGGCGGCCAGCTGATGGTCGCGGACGGGCGCAATCTCTGGTTCCTCGACCGGGACTTGCAGCAGGTGACGGTCAAGCCGGCTGATGCGGCGCTCTCGGCCACGCCGGCGATGCTTCTGTCAGGCACCGTTGACGTGCGCAAAGCCTTCACCATCACCTCGCTGCCGCGTCACGACGGGCTCGACTGGGTCGCGGTGGAGCCGCATGGCAGCGAAGCCGACTTCAAGCGCGCAGTGCTGGGCTTCGAGGGCAAGGCGCTCAAGCGCATGATCCTGTCCGACAAGCTCGGTCAGACCGCCACCATCCAGTTCGATCGCATCGAGCAGAACGGCCGCGTGGCGCCGGAGGAAGTCAGCTTCACGCCTCCCGCGGGGGTGGATGTCATAGGAACCCCGAAGCAATGAGCTCCGCTGCCCCGCCGGAAGCGCGCGAGCCGTTGCGGCCGCTCGCCGACCGGATGCGGCCCCGTTCACTTGAGGAGTTCGTGGGACAGCAGCAGGTGCTCGGTCCCGGCAAGCCGCTGCGCCGGGCCATCGAGGGCGGCCAGCTCCACTCTCTCATCCTGTGGGGCCCGCCCGGCACCGGCAAGACAACGCTGGCGCGTCTGATTGCGCAACGGGCGCACGCCCATTTCATCGCGCTCTCGGCGGTCATGGCCGGTGTGAAGGATATTCGCGCCGCCGTGGAGACGGCTCGCGCGGCCCGCGACGTCAGCGGCAAGCCGACGTTGCTGTTCCTGGACGAGGTGCATCGATTCAACAAGACCCAGCAGGACACCTTCCTGCCGTTTCTCGAGGACGGCACGTTGATCTTCGTCGGCGCGACCACCGAGAATCCTTCCTTCGAGGTCGTCAGCGCGCTTTTGTCCCGCGCGCGGGTGTACGTACTTCGTTCGCTCACGGTCGATGACATCGTGCAACTGTTGCGAAGTGCGCTGCAGGACGAGGCCCGTGGCCTCGGGAAGGAGCGGCTGAGCGCCGAACCGGATGCCCTGGAGTTGATTGCGCGCGCTGCCGATGGCGATGCCCGGCGCTCGCTCAACATGCTGGAGCTGGCGGCCAGTCTCGCCGAACCCGACCGCAGGCTGACTGTGGAGATCGCGCGCGAGGTCGCAAGCGGCAGCCGGCGGCGCTTCGACAAGGGAGGGGACCAGTTCTACGACCAGATCTCCGCCCTGCACAAGGCCGTGCGTGGCAGCGATCCGGATGCGGCGCTCTACTGGATGTGCCGCATGCTCGATGGCGGATGCGATCCGCTGTACATCGCGCGCAGGGTCGTGCGCATGGCCATCGAAGACATCGGGTTGGCCGATCCGCGCGCCTTCGCGCTGACGCTGGATGCGTGGGAGGCCTACGACCGGCTCGGCAGCCCGGAAGGCGAGCTCGCGATCGCCAATGCCGTCGTCTATCTCGCCTGTGTCCCCAAGAGCAACGCGGTCTATGTGGCCATGGGGGAGGCGATGGAGGATGTCGAGAAATTCGGGACTCTGGATGTGCCACTGCGCTTCCGGGGCGCCCCTACGGCGCTGATGAAGAGCCTCGGACACGGGCAGGGTTACCGGTATGCACACGATGAGCCCGACGCTTTCGCCAGCGGCGAGCGCTATCTCCCGGACGAGATGCCGGATCGGCGATACTACCGGCCTGTGGCACGCGGCCTGGAACTGAAGATCGGCGAGGCGCTCGCGCGGCTGCGGGCGCAGCCGCCACGGCGGCCGCAGGGGAAGGACAGTGGGGAAGGGTGAATGAACCTGATTCTGTGCGTGGCGGGCGGCGGCGCGGTGGGGAGTGTGCTGCGTTACCTGCTCGCCTCGAGCATCAATCGGGCCACCGGCATGCAGTTTCCGCTGGGCACCGCGATCGTCAACGTGATCGGCTGTTTCCTCATCGGCCTGCTGTATGTGTGGCTGATCGAAGGCGCCGGGCGGCCGGAACTGCGCGCGCTGCTCATGATCGGCGTGCTGGGTGGCTTCACGACCTTCTCGAGTTTCTCCCTGGAGACGGTGACGTTGACGATGCAGGGAAACTATCTCGGCGCCGCGCTGAATGTCTGCGTGAGTGTATTGGGGTGCCTTGCCGGCACGGTGCTGGGCATCTCCCTGGCACGTCATACCTGAAACAGGACCTGAAGTGATTGACCTGAAACTGCTGCGAGCGGATCCGGGAGCGGTGGCGCGCAACCTCGCGCGCCGCGGCGTCACCCTGGATGTCGAAGCCCTGCGGGCGTTGGAAGACAAGCGCAAGCCCTGGCAGATCGAGGTGGACCGGCTGCGCGCGGAACGCAATGCCAACGCCAAGGCGGTCGGCATGGCCAAGGGGCGCAGCAAGGGGCAGGTGACCGAGGAGGTCACCCGGCTCATAGCCCAGGGCGAGGCGCTCGCTGGGGAACTGGCCGGCGCGGAGCAGTCGCTTACGGCGGTGCAGGCCGAACTCGAACAGTGGCAGGCGGGCCTCCCCAACCTGTTGCACGAATCAGTGCCCGACGGGCGCGACGAACATGCCAATGTCGAGGTGCGCCGCTGGGGCAAACCCCGCGAGCTGGGGTTCAAACCCCTGGATCACGTGGCTTTGGGTGAATGCCTGGCCGGTCTGGACTTCGAGGCGGCGGCACGCATCTCCGGCGCACGCTTCGTCGTGATGCGTGGACAGGTCGCACGCCTGCACCGTGCTCTGGCGCAATTCATGCTCGACCTGCACACACGTGAACACGGCTACACCGAAGTGTATGTCCCATACCTCGTGCAGCCCCCAGCCCTGTTCGGCACCGGGCAGCTGCCGAAGTTCGAACAGGATCTGTTCGCGGTGAAGGGCGAACAGCGCTTCTACCTGATTCCCACCGCGGAAGTGCCCGTCACCAACCTCGTGCGCGACCAGATCGTCGAAGCCGGGCAACTCCCGCTGAAGTATGTCTGCCACACGCCATGCTTCCGTTCGGAGGCGGGTGCGGCCGGCAAGGACACGCGCGGTATGATCCGCAATCACCAGTTCGACAAGGTCGAGCTGGTGCAGATCGTGCGCCCGGCGGACTCCTATGCGGCGCTCGAGCAGCTCACCGCGAACGCGGAAGTCATCCTGCAGAGACTGGAGATTCCCTACCGGACCGTCGCCCTGTGCGCGGGCGATATCGGTTCCAACAGTGCCAAGACCTATGACCTGGAAGCCTGGCTGCCGGCGCAGGAGCGCTACCGGGAGATCTCCTCCTGCAGCAACTTCGAAGCCTTCCAGGCGCGGCGCATGCAGGCCCGCTGGCGCAACCCGGAGACCGGCAAGCCCGAGCCCGTCCATACCCTGAATGGCTCGGGGCTGGCCGTGGGGCGCACCCTGGTGGCGGTGCTGGAGAACTATCAGAACGCCGACGGTTCGGTGTCCGTACCGCAGGCCCTGGCCCCCTACATGGGTGGGATCGATCGGCTGGCGCCCGCCACCTGACCTGCCCGTGGCCGCCGCCTGACCCACCCGTGGCCGCCGCCTGACCGACACGGCGCCGCGCCCCGCGTCAGGCCCCGTTTGAGGCCCTCGGGCCTCGGGACAGGCCTGGGGAGTTGCGCCGGGCCTGTTCATTGCTAAATTAGAGCCTGGGGTGCAGGGGAGAAGTAACCGTGAATGCGGTCAAGGACTATGGAGCTGCAGATTCGGATCCGGTGCGCGGGGAGGGCCCGGCTGAGCCTGCGGCAGCCAATGACAACGCCATTGTCAGCTCTTCCGTGCGACCCGGGAGGTCGGTGGAGGGCCGGATGCTGGCGCGCCTTCTGACTTACCTCGGCGATCCTGCGCTTGAGTTCGTGCTGTGGACTGGCGAACGGGTCGCGCCCCCCGGTGTGGCGAAGCCTGTCGCTGCGGTCTGCATCCATGACCGTGCCGCCCTCTACGGACTGCTGGCGGATCCGCAGGTCCGGTTCGGGGACTCCTTCAGCGAAGGACGGATCACCGTGGAAGGTGATCTCGTCGGACTCCTCGAGACCGTCTACCGGGCCGCGACCGCCGCGGCGACTGCCGGCTCGGGACGATTCTCGGTGGTGCGCCGGAGCGTCGAGCTGCTGCGCCGTCGCCATGCCAACACGCTCCCCGGATCGCGCGACAACATCCACCACCATTACGACATCGGCAACCAGTTCTACGCGCTGTGGCTCGGCAAGACGATGGCCTACACGTGCGCCTACTACCCAACTCCCAGCGCGACGCTCGATGAGGCGCAGGTGGCGAAGATGGACCACGTCTGTCGCAAACTGCGTCTGCAGCCAGGTGAGACTGTCGTCGAAGCGGGCTGCGGCTGGGGAACTCTCGCGGCGCACATGGCCCGGCATTACGGCGTCAAGGTGCGCGCCTTCAACATTTCCTGGGAGCAGGTGGCGTTCGCCCGCGAGAAAGCCGAGCGTGAGGGACTGGGCTCCCAGGTCGAGTACGTGCTCGATGACTATCGCAACATCGCGGGCAAGTACGATGCGTTCGTGTCTGTCGGCATGCTCGAGCATGTCGGCGTCGAGAATTACACCGGGCTCGGCAAAGTCATCAACCGGTGTCTGGGCAACAGTGGGCGTGGCCTCATCCACTCCATCGGTCGCAACCGTCCGGGCACCATGCATCCGTGGATCGAGAAGCGCATCTTCCCGGGCGCCCATCCGCCCTCACTGAGCGAGATGATGCAGATCTTCGAGCCCTGGAATCTCTCCATCCTGGACGTCGAGAACATCCGGCTGCATTACGCACGGACCTTGCGCCACTGGCTGGGCCTGTACGAGAAGGCCGCCGACCAGGTGGAGAAGATGTTCGACAGCCAGTTCGTGCGCATGTGGCGCCTGTATCTGGCGGGATCGATCGCGGGGTTCACCACGGGAACGCTGCAACTCTTCCAGGTGGTGTTTGCACCGGGCGAGAGCAACGATGTCCCCTGGACTCGCGACTACATCTATGCGCGTTGACGTCTGAGTTTCATGCGCACGACTGATGTGCTGATCGTAGGAGGCGGGCCGGCCGGATCAGCGGCAGCCCGTCAGCTCAAGAGCGCGGGCGCGGATGTGCTGGTGCTCGACAAGGAGGCGTTTCCCCGTCTGAAGCTCTGCGCGGGCTGGATCACGCCCGAAGTGGTCCGCGACCTGGAATTGGATGTCGGCTCCTACCCCCATCGATTTCTCACCTTCGACCGGCTGCACATTCACATCAAGGGGATGCAGTTCCGAATTCAGAGCACCCAGCATTCCATCCGGCGCTTGGAGTTCGATGCCTGGCTGCTGGAGCGGTCCGGTGCTCCCGTCGTCCAGCATACCGTGCGAAACATTCGCGCCGAGGATGGCGGTTATGTGGTGGACGATGAGTTCCGCTGCCGGTACCTGATCGGTGCGGGCGGCACACGGTGCCCGGTGTACCGCTCCCTGTTCCGCGAACTCAACCCGCGCGTCAGTGAATTGCAGACCGTGACCCTGGAGCACGAGATCGAGTACGACTGGAAGGACCCGGCCTGCCACCTGTGGTTCTTCGAGAAGGGACTGCCGGGCTACTCCTGGTACGTACCCAAGCAGAACGGCTGGCTGAACATCGGCATCGGCGGGATGGCGGACCGGATGAAGCACAGCGGTGCCGATATCAAGGAGCATTGGGCGCGCTTCACCGAGATGCTCGGTCGCACGCTGGCCCCGGGCGCTCGGTACGAGCCTACCGGGTATAGCTACTACCTGCGCGGGCGCGTGGAAGTGGTCCGGCGGGATAACGCGTTCATCACCGGTGATGCGGCGGGTCTTGCCACCCGTGACATGGCCGAAGGAATCGGCCCTGCGATCCGCAGCGGACTGCGCGCCGCCGACTCGATCCTCAATGGCTCAACCTACCGGCTTGACGATGTCACCGGTGCGAGTCTCGGGGGAGGGTGGGTGAGTCGCGGTCTAGACTGGGCCATGACGCGCGGTCTCGCCGCCTGAGCGTCGGCGCGGCGTCGTCTCCCGACTGCCTCGACACTCCGCGCGCCTGATCGCCCACGACCAGTGCATCGATCGCCTCAGCGGGCGAACAGCAACAGCGAGTTCGCCGGCAGCGTCAATTCGGCCGAGCAGCCGAAACCGTGCATCGGTAACGGGTCGGCAAACACCAGCCCGCCGTTTCCCGTCACGTTCGGATTGACCCAGTTGTCATAGACATCGCTGTTGAAGACCTCGCGCCAGGGACCGGCCGCAGGAAAGCCGATGCGATAGCCATACTGATTCGAGTTGGCGAGGCTCACGACCACCAGCACGTCGTGTCCCTCCCCGGGTACCCAACGGTGGAATGCCAGCACCCGGTTCGCATCATGCGTGTGAACGAGCCGGAAACCCTCGCCGCGCAGGCCCGGCAGCGTCCAACGCACGGCGATCAGTTCGCGAGTAAAGCGTTGGAAGTCCCGCACCGTGGAGTCCGGGGGTGCCGTGGAATTCGCTGATCCGGTGGGGTTCGCGGACCCGGTGGGGTTCGCGGACAGGGTGGAGTTCGCAGATCCCAAAGCCGGCCAGTCCAGCAGCAACTCCGGGTGGTGCGCGACATCGTCCGACCACTGCTGGTCGGCCAGCAGTTCCTGTCCCATGAACAGCATGGGAATACCGGGTGATGTCAGTACCAGTCCCGTCGCCACGCGCGAGCGGCTCCGGGCCCACCAGGATCGGGGGTTGGAGGGATCGGCTACGCGCGCGATCCGCTGGAGCCGGTTTGTGTCGCCGGCATCCTTGGGTTGCAGCACCAGGTCATGGTTCTCGATGCCTTGCACACCGCGCCACAAGTCGTGCAGATATTCCGCGGCGAGCTGCCCCCCCAGTTCGGTCATCGGCAACGGCCCGTCCTGGGGACTCGCCGCGGCAGCGAGGACCTCACGCACTGCGATCCGCAGTCCATCCGTCAGGGTCGTGTCGAATCCCGCGCCGCCGTCGAAAGTCGGCTTCACCACCCACGAATTCACGGGCCAGTATTCGGCGTGCTGGATCGCACTTGGCCGATCCGAGCGCAAGGTATCCGCCAGCGCCTGACAGAAGTCCCACCCGCGGCCATAGCCGTCCCGGTCGATGACGCTGACCTCATCGAAACGGAAACCATCCACCCGGAACTCATCGAGGAAGTAGCGGGCGTTGTCGATGAGGAATTGCCGGACACCGTCCGAGCGGAACTCGAATACGTTGCCGCCGGCCCAGGTACGGTCCGAAAAGAACAGCGAATTTCCGTATCGCGGCGGCGACTCATCCGCGCCAGTCTGCCGGTCATAGAACCACAGGCTCTCGGTGCCGAAGTTGCCGCCGGCATGATTGAAGACGAGGTCCAGGATCACCGCGAGGCCGCAGGCATGACAGACATCGATCAGCGCCTTCAGCTGCTTGTTTTCACCGCGCAGGTCGTCCAGCGCGTACGGCGCAAGCCCTCGCTCTCGCAGCAGCTCGTTGGCGCGCGCCAGGTAGGGAGGCAGATCCGGATCCTCGACTGCGAAGTCCCACTCGGGGGAGAAGTAATCGGTCCCGTTGTAGCCGAGGCTGAATGCGCCCGGAAATTCCTGTATTGGCAGAAGTTGCAGCACGGTCACGCCGAGATCGGTCAGATATGGCACCCGTTCCATCACATCGAGGAACGTGCCGCACAGCGGAGCGCGCGGGGCGTAGAAGGCACCCACGTGCAGCTGGTAGATCACGAAGTCGGGAAATCGCGGCGTGGCGAAGCCGGTGTCGTGCCATGGGAAGGACGCGCTGCGCACGACACAGCTCCAGGTGTCTCCATCGATCTCTCGTGCGTAAGGATCACGCTTGGGTCCGCTGCCGGCATCGCCGGTGATCAGGAATTTGTATCGATGGCCCTCCGCCACTCCCGCAATGAATCCGCGCCAGTGCCCGTGCCCATCCGGCAGCAGCGCTGCGGACTCCTGCTCAGTGAAACGATTGAAGTCTCCCAACACGCTCACTGCCCGCGCATGCGGCGCCCAGGTGCGAAACGTCGCACCGTCCGCGACGAGATTGGCGCCCATCGGCGTGTCCGGCGTGATGTGCTGGAGAGAGGCGTGCATGCGCCAATCTAGCGCTGCGGCGGCTCCGCGGCACTTTTGGTAGCATTCGCGCGCCGTACGGCCCGGGATACCCCAAGAACGGGGATTATAAATATCCCGTAATCGATTGATTTACAAGAACGGAGAGGTGGCAGAGCGGTTGATTGCACCGGTCTTGAAAACCGGCAGCCCTTCACGGGGCTCGGGAGTTCGAATCTCCCCCTCTCCGCCAAAAATCGATAGGTTACGAACTGCTGCGTTTCAATAACCTGTCCCGATCTTGACCATTCGCACCGCGTAATGGATATCGACTCCGCCGCCCGAGTGCGGGCGCAGCGTGACGACCGGAATGTCGCCGAGCCACACCGTCTCCTGGATCCCATCGTACTCGCCGAGCAGATGCCCGGCCATGTCGTAGGCTGTCTATTACAACGTCACTCCCGGTGGCGTCTACATCGTCCGCGTTCTCCACGGAAGAATGGATCCGGAAAGCAATCTGGAATGACGACCTGTCTTATCGGACTCCGATGCGTCAGTCCATCTGACCCGAGGCCGATCCGATTCAAAAATGGCCTCGTCCCGCCGGGTTCCGCGGACAGTCAATGCGGCCTCAATCAGTTCATCGAACTCTTCCAGCCGGCGATTACGTCGGGCCCGTATCCACAAGTAGCACACAGCCGCACACACCGTTAGGTTCAGTGGCCAGAGCGCGGCGCCGGCAATCCACTCCCGGCTGACAGCCATTCCAGGCGAGTCGCCCCTCAGCACGACGACCGAGACGAGAGAGCTCGTTACCGCGAACCCGCGAATCCAACCACCGGTCAGCCCAGCCAGCGCCCGGCGAATCCGCTGCAATTCCCTCAGTAGCAGCCGCGCAAGCGGCGGCGCCGCCGTGAGTGTCAGAACGAGCACGGCGGTCAGTCTCAGGAGACCGGACATGGATCACTCCCTGGGAGGTTTTGTCGCGCGGACCCGGGCCGAGCGCAAGGCCAGGCGGCGGTAGTACGCCGAATTGCCACGGCGCTTGCTGACGCCGCGCCCCGAGTGGCCGCCTTTGCGGCCTATGGCTGACAGGTACTGTCGGATCTGTCTGGTGATCACGTGTCGTAGTGTAACGCAAGCTGCTTGCGTAAAACAGAAGAAGCGATAGCCCACGCCCGGCGCATGACACGAGCCAGTCCGCAGACGGTGAGGTCGTCGGGAGTTGTTGCAATGCGGGGCTGAAGGGAACGCCGAACGCTCAAATATCGCTGCGATGGATCGTCAACGGGTGACAGGACTGAAGTGGGCGCGATGCGAATCGCGTCCCCGGGCGCACTGTGAGGTGCGACCTGGCAAGTCCAGGGGAAGTCGTTCGCAACGCAAGGGAGCACCATCATGGCCGATGAGCCCAAAGCACAGCCCAGACCGGAGCCGGAAAAGCCTCTGACCGACAAGGCGCTCAAACTGGAGAAGTTCGAGAAGATCGAGCACAAGGAAAAGCCCGAGAAGATCGAATTCAAGGAGAAGCCGGAGAAATTCGAGCACAAGGAAAAGCCCGAGAAATTCGAACACAAGGAGAAGCCGGAGAAGTTCGAGCACAAGGAAAAGCCGGAGATCAAGGAGATCCACAAGATCGAGATCCGGGAAAAGCAGATCCCCGAGGGCACCCTCAAGGACCTCGTCGACGGCGGCCGGGTCGGCAATCCCGGCGATCCGATCGAGCAGCGGCTGGCGGCGCTGGAGCAGGCCGTGACCAGCCTGCAGCACTTCATCACGAGCGAGAAGCGTCCCGACCTCAGCCGCGGTGCGCTCAGATCCGAGCCCGACTCGAAGCCTGGCCGATGAGAACCGTCGCGACCGCATGCAGTGCGTGAACCGGGATGCCTGCAATGCTTCTCGTGCTGTGTGAGTCGTCGGACATTTCAGCCCTCTGGGCAGCAGACGCGTTGCGTGCACGCGGCCTGCTGCCCACGGTGTTGACGGGGTCGGAGCTCGCGAGGGCGCGGGGATGGCGTCACACCATCGATCAGGCGGGTGCGGATTTCGAACTGCAGCTCGAAAGCGGTATCACGTTGCGGCGTGGCGACATCCGTGGGGTTCTCAACCGCTTGTCATTCCTGCCTGGCGCCTGGATGCAGGGCATCGCAGGCCCGGATCGGGACTACGCGCTGCAGGAGATGCTGGCTTTCTACCTCAGCTGGCTGCACTCGCTGCCGCAACCCATGCTCAATCCGCCAACGCCGCAGGGTCTGTGCGGCAATATGCGTCATCCTTCGGCATGGCTGGCATTGGGTCGCGGGGCCGGCTTGCCTATCCGCACGCTTAAACAGAGCTGTCAGGACGATCCCCGGATGTTCTGGCAAGACCCGCAGGGTGTGGACGATGCAACCGTCCTGGTGGTTGGCGAAACCGTGTTCGGACCGGATGATCTGGTGGATCGGCATGGAGCCGCCTGCGTGCGGCTGGCACGGGACTCGGCCTGCCCTGTGCTCGGTATCCGCTTTCAGCCCGCCGAGGATGGCGACTGGCGCATGTCCGGCGCGCACCTGCTTCCCGATTTGCGCCAGGGCGGCGGGACGCTCGCCGATGTGCTTGCGCGCGAGCTCACTCAATGATCCTGTTGGGTGGCATTCGCAGCGAGCCACCGATCGTCCTGCTGATCGAGGCTCTGCGGGCGATGGGCGCGGACTATCGCCTGTTCGATCAGCGGCGCTCGGCCGACTGCTCGATCGACATGCAGCTCAGCGATTGGGGTGTGCAAGGGGATTTGCAGCTGCAGGACGGGAATGTCGCTCTGGATGAGGTCACGGCGGTCTATCTGCGCCTGATGGATGACCGGCTCCTGCCGGAACTGGAAGGCGAGCCGGCCGATTCACCCCAGCGCCGGCACACGCGGGCGCTGCATGACACGCTGTACCGCTGGACCGACGTGACTCAGGCGCTGGTCGTGAATCGTTCCGACCCGCAGGGCTCGAATAGCTCGAAGCCCTACCAGGCGCAGCTGATCGCCTCAAACGGTCTGCGCGTGCCGGAGACGCTCATCAGCAACGATCCGGCTGAAGTCCTCGCGTTCCGCCGGGCTCACGGTGCCATCATCTACAAGTCAATGAGCGGTGTTCGCTCGATCGTGCATGCTCTGAATGAGGACGACATTCAGAGGCTGGGCGACATCGCCTGGTGTCCGGTGCAGTTTCAGGAACTGGTGCCGGGCAACGACGTGCGCGTCCATGTGGTCGGGCAGGATGTTCATGCAACCGAGATCCGCAGCGACGTCGTCGATTACAGGTATGCGACGCGCTCGGGTGGCTCGGCAAGCCTGCGTGCCATCGAGTTGGCGCCCGATCTCGTGGAGCGATGCATCGCTGTGACTGCTGGCTTGGGTCTGACTCTGGCGGGAATCGACCTGCGGATCGGCGCGGATGGCGTCGCGACCTGTTTCGAAGTCAACCCATCGCCAGCCTATTCCTACTACCAGGCGAATACCGGACAGCCCATCTCAGCCAGTCTCGCGCGCATTCTGGCGAGCCACTGAGCCACTTGAGTCACCTGAGTCACTTGAGTCACTTGATCCGCTGGGCCACCGGGCCGCTGTGGCCAGCCGGTCCCGGGCCCTGGCCGGCGCAGCCAGCCTGTACCTACCGCAGGCACTCCTCGACTGCGGCAGCAACGGCCAGCAGCCGATGGTCGGTGTTGCGCAAGCCGAACAGGCTGAGTCCGACCGGGGCCGAGCCCGGCTCGTGGCACGGAATGGAGATGGCGCAGCCGTCGAGGAAATTCACGATGCTCGGATTGCGCAACATCAGCGCATTGGTGCGGATATAGGCATCGTCGGTGGTCAGCTCGGCAATGGCCGGCGCGAGAATCGGCACTGTCGGCATCAGCACGGCATCGAAGAACTCCAGGCGACGCGATACGCGCTCGATGAAGTCAGCCCTGCGGCGATGGACTTCAATATAGTCCGCGGCATCCTGCTCACGACCGCGCAGTATTCGGCTCGCGACCCTCGGATCGTAACGGGCGGCATCGGTGGCAAGGCGCGCGCGATGCCGCGCGTACGCCTCGGCCGCAGGCAGACCGCCCTTGCTGTTGATCTGCGGTAGTTCCGAGAGCTCCGTCAGCGAGACATTCGTGAGTCGGGCGCCGGCGTTACTGAGTTTTCGCACAGCGCCTTCGAAGTTCGCGGCCACCGCGGCATCGATGCCGTCAGTGACATAGTTCGTGAGCACACCCAGACGCAAACTGCCGGCCAGCAGTCCACCCGCCAGAGGGCCTCCGGCGGCGGGTGCCGGCGGCGCGCTCCCTGACAGTACGGCATCGACAATCGCGCAGCAGTTCACCGATGCCGCCAGGGGGCCGATGGAGTCCAGGCTCGAGGACAGGGGATAGGCACCCTGGAGGGGTACCCGGCTGGCCGTCGGCTTGAATCCCACAATCCCGCAGACCGCAGCCGGAATGCGGCAGGAGCCTCCGGTGTCGGTGCCGAGCGCGCCGAACGCCATACCATCCGCTACCGATACGGCAGCGCCGGAAGAGGAGCCACCCGGGATGCGTCCCTTGGCTCGATCCCAGGGGTTGCGGGGTGTGTCGTAATGGGGATTGAGGCCGAGCCCGGAGAAGGCGAACTCGGTCATGTTGGTACGCCCGATCACCACGAATCCGGCGGCACGCAGTCGGGCCACACTGGGCGCGTCACGGGTGGCCGGTGGTTCGCCGCGCAACACAGCGGATCCGGCAGTGGTCGTGTCCCCGGCGATATCGAACAGGTCCTTGATGGAAATCGGGATGCCGGCGTAGGGGCTGACGGCGGCGCCCTGGCGGCGCATCTGGTCGTGCAGATCCGCCTGCGCCAGCGCGACCTGCGCGTGGACCTTGATGAAGGCCCGGGCCCCTTCGCCCACCGGCGAATCGATCCGCGTCAGGCAGTCGCTGACCAGCGCGCGGCTGGTGGTCCGGCCAGCAGCCAGTTCGGCGGCCAGATGGGTGAGCGTGGGCGTGGGTGAGGCCATGTTTTCCGGTCGGGGCAGTCAGGCTTGCGAGCGATTGTACGCAGCCTTCCCAACGGCTGCGGAGCCGCGAAGCCGCAAACCCACTTCCGCATGGCGCAGCCGGCCGTTGCCCTCCCCGTGTCCTTGTTGAACGGTCGATAAATAGTGACAAAGCCGCCGCCAGGCGCTATACACTGATCCCGCGCGGAAGTGGGGTCGGTCGATGGCGCGGCAATCTCGTTACGACATTCTGTTCGAGCCGGTACGCATCGGTCCGGTCACCGCTCCCAACCGCTTTTACGCCGTGCCCCACGCCAGCGGCATGACGAACACCATGCCGCGCATGCGCGCTGGCTTCCGCAGCACCAAGGCGGAAGGTGGGTGGGGGGTAGTCTGCACGGGCTACGTGTCCGTCCATCCCACCTCGGATGACTCGCCGCTGCCGTACGCCACCATGTGGGACGAAAACGACGTACGTGCGCATGCGCTGATGACGGATGCGGTGCATCAGCACGGCTCACTGGCTGGCATCGAGCTCTGGCACGGGGGCGGCTCGGTGTCCAACAAGACGAGCCGGTTCCCACCCTTGTCGCCGTCAGGCCTGTCCTGGATGGCGACGCATGTGGGCTTCATGGGCAACCAGCGCTCCCGGGCGATGGACAGCGCGGATATCCGCAACCTGCTCAAGTGGCAGGCCGAAGCGGCGCGCAAAGCCCGCCGGGCCGGCTTCGACATCATCTATGTGTATGCGGGAATGGGCTACCTGCCCTATGAATTCCTGCTGCCCGAGTGGAATCACCGCACCGATGAGTACGGCGGTTCGCTCGCGAATCGCGTGCGCATCGTGCGCGAGATGCTGGAAGTTACACGCGATGCCGTCGGTGACAGCTGCGCTGTCGCGCTGCGCATCAGCCTCGAAGAACTGCGCTCCCGGCGCAGCGAGAGAGCGGCTTCCGAGGCACACGAACTCGTCGAGTTGCTCTCCGACGTTCCGGATCTGTGGGACGTCAAGATGGATTCGAGTCCGACCGATTGCGCACCGTCGCGCTTCACCGGCGAGGCCAGTCACGAGCCGGTGATCGATTTCGTCAAGCGCATCACCCACAAGCCCGTGGTGGGCGTCGGCCGTTTCACCTCGCCGGACACCATGGTGTCGCAGATCCGCCGCGGCGTGCTCGATCTGATTGGCGCCGCGCGTCCCTCGATCGCGGATCCCTTCCTGCCGAAGAAGATCGACGAGGGTCGGGAGCAGGACATCCGCGAGTGCATCGGCTGCAACATCTGCATCTCCAGCTGGCACGACAGCGTGCCGGTGCGCTGCACCCAGAATCCCACCATCGGCGAGGAATGGCGCCGCGGCTGGCATCCGGAGCGCTTCAGCTCCAAAGGGAGCTCATCCGCGGTGCTGATCGTGGGCGGTGGTCCTGCCGGTCTCGAATGCGCGTTGACGCTCGCACGTCGCGGTTACCAGGTGTCACTCGCGGAGGCGGCGGACAATTTCGGCGGCCGGCTGCGCTTCGAGACCAGCCTGCCGGGCCTGGCCACCTGGGGGCGCGTGCTCGATTGGCGGCTCGGACAGTTGCAGCGCCTCTCGAACGTCACTCTCTATGCGGGTAACGAGCTCTGCGTCGACGACATCCTCGGCCTGGAGCACCAGCGCGTCGTGGTGGCTACCGGCGCGCGCTGGAGACGGCTGCTGTATTCAACCCTGGAGCTGCCGGTGACCGAGCTCGAGGGTGCCCGCGTTTTCACGCCGGACGATATTGCCGCCGGCGCGCTCGTCGAAGGCCCGGTGGTGGTGTTCGACTTCGACAATTACTACATGGGCAGCGCTCTGTCGCAGCATCTGGCGCAGACCGCCGACGACATCACCTACGTGACGCCGGCCGGACACGTATCCGCCTGGGCGATCATGACCAACGAACAGCCGCAGGTGCATCGTGCGCTGGCCGAATCGAACGTGTCAGTGCATACCCTCACCCGCGTGGCGCGACTCGAGCGGGATGCCGTCGTGCTGGCCAACCTGTTCACCGGTGCGGAGTGGCAGATACCCTGTCGCTCGCTGGTGATTGTCGGCGCGCGCACCGCTCGCGATGAGCTCTACCACGCGCTGCTGAACCGGCAGGATGATTTCAAGGCGGCAGGCATCGCTTCGGTGGATCGCGTTGGCGATGCGCTGGCGCCCGGAGCGATCGTGCATGCCGTGCACAGCGGTCACCGCTTCGCCCGTGAGCTCGACGGGGCCCCGGGCAGCGAACTGTATCGACGCGACGCCCCGATCGTGGAGCAGTCGCCACAACTGTATGATGACGGCGGTCAGGAGCGTGGCACCCCATGAATGCCCATGTGATTGCACCGATCGGCGGTCTGGAACAGACACTGCCCTCGAACTGGTACTACGCCGATGAGATCTGGGCGCTCGAGAAGGAGCGCATCTTCTTCCGCGAGTGGCTCTGCGTCGCGCGCGAGGAAGAACTGCCCAAGCCGGGTGATCACCGTGTACTGGATGTCGCCGGCGAGAGCATCATCCTCGTGCGCAATCGTCAGGGCGTCTTGCGAGCCTTCTACAACGTATGCCGTCACCGGGGCGCGCGTCTTTGCCGTGTCGACGAGCCCGCGATCGCCGGATTGGCAGTGCAGGGGGGGGTTGTCGGCAATCGCTCCATCCTCTGTCCGTATCACCAGTGGTCATACGACCTCGACGGCCAACTCAACGCGGCGCCCCATATGGGCGCCGTGCCGGGCTTCGACAAGAGCACCATCAGCCTGTATCCGGTCGGCGTCGAGTGCTGGGGTGGCTTCGTGTTCGTCCACCTGACTCCCGCGGAAGCCAGGCCGCTCGGTCCGCAGATCACCGAGATCGCCGCGCGCATCCGCCGCTATCCGTTGGCCGATCTGCGCATCGGACACACGATCCGGTACGAAGTCGCCGCGAACTGGAAGGCCATCTGCGAGAACTACAACGAGTGCTACCACTGCGGTGGCGTGCATCCGGAGCTGTGCTCCGTGGTGCCCGCGTTCCGCGAATCCGGGGGTGGCGGGCTCGACTGGACGCGCGGCGTGCCCCACCGGGACGGGGCTTACACGTTCACCAGCAGCGGTACCACCCCCCGCCGGCCCTTTCCGGGACTCGACGAGGATGAACTCGTGCGCCACAAGGGCGAAGTCATCTATCCGAACCTGTTCATCAGCCTGGCCTGCGATCACGCGGCCATCTTCATCCTGCAGCCACGCAGCGCGCAGCGCACCGACATCGTGTGCCACTTCCTGTTCGAGCAGCACGAGCTGGCCAAGGCCGACTTCGATCCGGCGGATGCCGTGGAATTCTGGGACATTGTGAACCGCCAGGACTGGGCGATCTGCGAGTCGGTACAGCGCGGCATGCGCAGCCGCGTACATGAGTTCGGCTATTACGCGCCGATGGAGGATTACAACCTCGACATCCGGCGCTACGTCCGGGAGCGAATCGGGCCGCAACTCGAGCGCACGCGCGCCTGATTCGTGTCAGCTCCGGGCATCATGGCCGCCGAGGCGCCGCAGAAGATCACGCCTCTGCAGGCTCTGACGCACCGGGTGCGCTGGCGCATCTACTCCTTCCTCTTCATCTTCGGCTGCATCGCCTATTTCCAGCAGAAGGGTCTCACGGTCGCCGCCGACCGGATGATGCCCGAGCTCGGTCTGACGCAGATGCAGATCGGCTGGCTGGAATGGGCGTTCGTGCTGGGATATGCCACGTTCCAGTTTCCCGGCGGCGTGATCGGACAGCGCCTCGGTGCCCGAGTCATGTTCACCCTGATCAGCACGACCGCATTCCTTGCGACCGTACTGACTCCGCTGGCGCCCTTTGCACTGCACGGCAGCGTACTGCTCGTCACGCTGTTCCTGCTCCAGCTCATCATGGGCCTGTCGCAAGGCGCGATCTTTCCCGTCAGCTCGGGTGTCATGGAGGCCTGGTTCCGCCCCGAACGCTGGGCCTTCATCCAGGGTCTGCAGTCGGCGGGCCTGCAACTGGCCGCTGCGGCGACGCCGCTGGTCGTGGCGCACCTGATGAGCGCGTTGGGCTGGCAGCAGGCGCTGATCTGGCCGGCGCTGCCGGCTGTGTTCGTGATCGTCCTGTGGGCCTGGTATGGACGCAATACGCCGGCCGAACATCGCTCCGTGACGCCGGACGAACTCGCGGAGCTGGGGGAGGGCAATGTCGCGACCACCCAGGCACCGATCAGCTGGCGGCGGCTGCGCGGATTGCTGACCGAGCGTTCGATCATGTTGCTGACGCTCAGCTACATCTGCATGAACTACGTGTTCTACCTGATCGCCAACTGGTGTTTTCTGTATCTGGTGCAGGAGCGTCACTTCAACCTGCTGGACAGCGGCCTGCTGGCCACGTTGCCGCCGCTGGCCGCGGCGCTGGGTGCCGGCCTCGGTGGCAAGCTGGTGGCCGTCACCTGCCGTCGCCTCGGCGATCGCTGGGGATTCCGCTTCGTGCCCATGATCGCGCTGCCGACCTCGGGTGCGATGCTGCTGCTGACCGTCCACCTCAATGATCCATACCTGGCGGTGGCAACGCTGGCGCTGGCGTATTTCACGGTGGAACTGACCGAAGGCCCGTACTGGGGCGCCACCATGTTCGTGGCGCGCAGCGACACGATGTCGGCCACCGGAGTTCTCAACACGGGTGGCAATGCCGGTGGGCTGATCGGCATCCCCATCGTGGCCTACCTCTCCGGGCACGGTGACTGGCCGGCGGCATTCGTGATCGGCGCGATCGCCTCGCTGCTGGCGGCCGTGGCCTGGCTCGGCATCGATGCCGAGCGACCCTTCATGCCTCCCGACGGCACCGACAGAGCAGGCACGGCAGAATGAGATTATTCGCACTGCTGACCGCGCTCGCCCTGGTCGCGAACGGCGTCAGCGCCGCGGATCAGACCAACACCGGTCCCGCCACACTCAAGGTCGGGACGATGACGTTGCGACCCTGTGTGACCGCTGCACCGTGGTGTGGCACTCTGCAGCGACCCCTTGATCCCTCCGGCCGTGTGCCCGGTTCGCTGGGCATCTACTTCGAGTTCTATCCCCACACCGGCCCGGGCCCGGCCCGGGGCACCCTGGTGGCCACCGAGGGCGGACCCGGCTTCCCGGCCACCGAGAGCCGCAACGGCTATCTCGCTCTGTTCGCGCCGCTGCGAAGCATCCGCGACGCGGTAATCATGGACAACCGTGGCACCGGGCGATCGGGAGCCATCAACTGTCAGCCGCTGCAGACCGATCCGGCGATCACACTGGAGAATATCGCCAGATGCGGCCGTCAGCTTGGGCCAGCTGCGCCGCTCTACAGCGCTGCGCTTGCGACCGACGATCTCAACGCGATCCTGGATGCGCTGGGCGCAGGCAAGATCGACCTTTACGGTGACTCGTACGGTACTTTCTTCGAGCAGGTGTTTGCGGTTCGTCACGGCGACCGGTTGCGTTCCATTGTGCTCGATGGGGCTTTCCCGCTCTCCGGTGAGGGCTATGCGTGGTACCCGAACTACGCTCCAACGATGCGCACCAAGTTCGAGCTGGCCTGCAGGCGCTCGGCCGACTGCAGCCGACTGCCCGGAAGCACGCTCGAGCGGATCGGTCAGGTTCTCGACTCCCTGCGGCACGCTCCCTTCGCAGCTGAGGCACCCGACGGCGACGGCCGGATCATCAAATTCACCGCCAACGCCTCGCAGCTGGCTACAGTCATGTTTGGAAGCTCGCCTGCCTACGCCAGCGTGCGCGAGCTGGATGCGGCGGCACGCGCCTTCATGGCAGGTGACCGGCCGCCGCTGTTGCGACTGATGGCCGAATCACTGATCGGCACGGATTCACGCGACCCCTCGCGCCTGCCGGCGATCTACTCTGCGGGACTCGCGGCGGCCGTGAACTGTACCGATGCCCCGCAGATATTCGACATGACCCTTCCGCCGGAGCAGCGCACGCTCGAACGCGATCGTGCCATTGCGGAGCACAGGCGCACGGCGCCGGACAGCTACGCTCCGTTCACGATCGATGAGTATCGCGGGATGCCGCCCGACTACGCATTCATCGACCAGTGCGTCTTGTGGCCGGCGCTGCCGGCCGGCTATCCGCCAGCCCAGACCGTTGCGCTGAATGCTGCCTACCCCGACGTTGCGGCGCTCGTCGTGTCGGGTGATCTCGACAATATGACCCCGGCGGATGATGGGAAGCTGGTCGTGAAGCGGTTTCCCCATGCGCGTGAGCTGTTGGTGCCGAACGGATTCCATGTGAACGCGCTGCCGCATTCACGCAGCGCCTGTCCGGCCACCGTGGTCCGGCACTTCATCGAGACCCTCGATCCGGGTGATACGCGCTGTGTCGAGTCGGTGCCGGAGATCCGCCTGCTGCCGCAGTTCGCCCTGCACGCCGGCGATCTCGAGCCGGCGCTGGCCCTTGCCGGCAACGCCGCCGGCGACGATCTGCTGCGAATCGCGCGGGCGGTCGTACTCACCGTAGGTGATGCGATGGCGCGCGTTGACTCCAACACGACGGGAAGGGGTGTAGGCCTGCGTGGAGGCTCGTTCAAGCTGACCACCGCCGGATCAGGTGACAGTCTGACGCTTGTGGAGCTGCGCTGGACACAGGATGTAGCCGTATCAGGTACTGTGACGCTTCCCGGCAGAGTCGGGGAGGCGCGTTCCGATCTGACACTGGTCGGCCCGGGCGGACTCACCGGCATGCTGGCCATCCGCTGGCAGGAGGGGATCGCCCGCTCCCGGGCGCAGATCCGCGGCCGCCTGGGCAGCAGCAACGTCGTAGCGGAAACCGGCGCACCCTGACAGCCAAGGAACTGACGATGACCGTACACTCTTCAACGGTATTCGATGCCGGCACCTGCGAGCGGTGCCGGCAGGATTTCCCCTCCCTGCGCCGCGTGCTCAACGGGTATCCCATCGCATTTCTGGACGGGCCGGGCGGCACGCAGGTTCCGAACGCGGTGATCGAAGCCATCGTCGACAGCTACCGCTTCAGGAACGTCAACACCCACGGCAACTTCGCGCCATCGGCCGAGCTGGACGAGAAGCTGCTGCAGGTTCGGGCTGCGGTGGCCGACTTCCTGGGCGCTCCGAGCGCTGACCGTATCTCGCTCGGTCAGAACATGACGACGCTGGCATTTTCGTTGTCCCGTGCCATCGGCCGCACGCTGCGCAGCGGTGATGAGATCCTGATCACGCAGCTCGACCACGAAGCCAATCGCGGACCCTGGCAGAAGCTGCAGCCGCTTGGCGTTGTGGTGCGCGAGATACCGCTGCTGCCCACCGGGCTTCTCGACTACGAGGCCATGCGCAAGCTGATCACGGCACGCACCCGGCTCGTGGCGTTCGGCTGTTCATCCAATGCCATCGGGACCGTCAACGATCTTTACCTCGCGCGCCGCCTGACACGCGAGGCCGGGGCTCTGCTCGTGCTGGACGCGGTTCACTACGCGCCGCATTTTCCGGTGGAGCTGGGGGATCTCGATCCGGACTTTCTGCTCTGTTCGGCCTACAAGTTCTACGGTCCTCATGTGGGCATCCTCTACTCGCGCCCCGGCGCGCTCGAGGCCCTGGATACCGACCGGATCGTGGTCCAGGAGGAGATTGCCCCTTACCGCATCGAGACAGGGACGCTGAACGGCGCGGCGATCGAAGGGGTGGGCGCCGCAATCGATTATCTTGCCGGCTTCGGCCGCGGCGCCTCGCGGCGTGAAGCCGTGCACGATGCGGTTGCGGCCATCGGTCGCTACGAGCACGAACTCGGCCGATTCCTGTGGGAGTCGCTGCGGGAGATGCGCGGCGTGACGCTCTGGGGTGTGGATTTTGCGGCGACGCCGCGCGCGCCAACGGTTTCGTTCAACCTGAAGGGAGTCAATTCCGCCCTCATCGCGAAAGCGCTGGGGGAGGTCGGCATCTGCGTCTGGGACGGTGATTTCTATGCGCCCAGTCCGGTGCGTGTGCTGGGCGCTGCCGACGGATCGATGCTGCGAGTCGGCTTTTCGATGTACAACACCCGCGGTGAGGCCGAACGGCTTGTGAAGGTGGTCGCCGCGCTGGCCCGGGCAGCCGGCAACTGAAGCCCGCCGTCCGCCACCGCCGCTCGCCGCCGCCCACCGCCGCTCGCCGCCACCGCCGTTCGCCGCCGACCGCAGCCGCCGCCCGCAGCCGCCGCGCAATCCACGGGACGCAGGGTCGCCCCCGAAGACGGGGGTTTCGTCGCGCGCCCCTACAGCTTGTGCGTCGACAGCAGCAGGCTGGTCTCCGTGTTGGAGATCCCCTCTATCTGACGGATACGTCCCAGAACCCGATCGAAGGACTCCAGGCTGTCGGCGCGCAGTTCGGCGACGATGTCCCAGCGCCCGTTGGTGGTGTGCAGGGCCGCGACGGCCGGATCGCCGCGCAGCGAGCGCAGCACCTCATCGGTGCGATTGCCTTCGACGGCTACTGTGGTCAGCGCCCGGATGCGCTGTGATTCCTCCTGCGGGCGCAGCCTCACTGTATAGCCGACGATCGTGCCATCGGCTTCGAGCCGGGCAAGTCGGTTCTGTACCGTGCCGCGCGCGACCCGCAGCTGGCGGGCGAGGGTGGCCACCGGCGTCCGTGCGTTGTCACGCAGCAGACCGATCAACTGGCGGTCGGTGTCGTCCACAATTCCTCCCTACGTCCGTCGGGGTTGACCACGGGACTTCCGGGCACTCCTGCAGCTTCCGGACGTCCGCAGGGCTCTCGGAAGCCCGAAGGGCTACCTGACGGCTGGAAACGGTCAGTACGACCTCCATTCTAATCATTTCGCCAGAAGTCGTGGTCACTCTGTTCAAAAATACAGACCTTTTGATCGATTTTCTGGCTTTTCTTTGGCCCCAGGCGCCCCCGACACTAGCGGCAACGCGAGGGGGACCATCATGGTGGACTACATTGGTGTCGAGCGGCTGCGCGAACTGGTGAACCGGATCGGGCCGGCCGAGTT
>DATKLO010000212.1:0-18439 GCA_035542375.1 Steroidobacteraceae bacterium
GCGGGAGCGGCAAGGATCGTCTCGGACTTGCCGAGCCGGCTGTACACCTCCTCAAACCGTGAGAGGAAGCGCGGAACGGCAGGCGCGCTGATGGCGAAATGACCGCCAACCCTGACATCAGTCTGGCGCAGCTCGCCCGGAATAAGCTGCATACGCTTGTGTGTGTCCGGGTTTTCGACCCAGAGCATGTCGTCCGGCAGCAGTTCGCAGAAGCGCCTGTGAATCTCGCTTATGGCGTCCGCAGTGACGGCACGCCCCCGTATGCCGCCTTCGTCGATCCATTGTTGAACCGCAATGTGGGCCTGAGCCTCGAGCTGGAGATCGCGCTTCTTGGCATCGCCGCTGTAGTCGCCCTGGAGCGCCCGTTCAATGTCGACAGGGTGCGTGTCGTGCCCCTCGATCAGGTTGCTGTAATAGCAGTTCATCGCGCGCACGAGCGTCGCCAGCGAGGTCAGCAGGCTTGCTGGCAGCGAGCGGCGAAAGCCGGCGCTGCGCTGGGCCAGTTCGAGCGCGAGGTCGGTCAGTTCGGGCCGGTGGCGCGACCCCTCACTCAAGACGAGCGGCTCCATAAGGGCGATACGCTCGCCTCGGTCCTCTGCCGCCTCTAAGTCCGGATTTATGTCCGCTTTGGATCTGGCCATTAAAAATTATAAATCATATAGTTACCGCATGAAAAGAGGAATGAATTACGCCCGAAAAGTCCGGTTTATTGTCCGGCACGTTCGATCGCATTCTCAGGGACTTGCGTCACATCCAATCCGGGCGATTACTCGGGCCGAACGCGGCCAAAAGCACAACCCCGCCATTTGGCGAGGTTTACGCCCCTCCTCTTAGCTATCCCACTCATGGTGGGTCTGGCGTGGACCCACTGCGTTCTTGGCGGGGGATCTCATTATTTCGATTTCTTGATGTAATGCTGGTATAACGTCAACGTTTCGTATTTATGAAGAGATCCTCTGACCGGACGCAGGTGAACTCGCCATGCCCGCTCCCCCACTTCCGGACACGTCCGGTTGGCCCCTTCTGGGGCCCACAGCGCGCAACGCCTATCGAGCCAGCGATACCACGATTGATATGAGGCGTTCCGAGCGCCGGGTCCACGCGGTGGAACTCCCTGCTCTCCCGCAACGCCTTATCGTGGACCTGGCCCGGACCGCCCTGATCGTGATCGACATGCAGAACGACTTCTGCGCACCGGACGGCTGGATGGCCTCATTGGGAGTGGACGTGTCGGCCGCACGTGCACTGGCTCACCCGATCAACCTGGTCACAGCGGCCATGCGCGCCAAGGGCGTGCCCATCATCTGGCTCAACTGGGGAGTGCGAGCCGACCGTCTCAATCTCTCACCCGGGACTCATCATCCCTTCAATCCAACCGGGCGTGGCGCAGGGCTTTCCGGGGAGTTGACTGGGGTGAAGCGGACGCATCACCTGCTCCGCCAGGGTGGCTGGGGAGCACAGATCATCGAGGAACTGGTCCAGGACTCAACGGACATTCGGGTCGACAAGCATCGGATCAGTGGCTTCTGGGATACGCCTCTGGAGGCCATTTTGCGCAACCAGGACGTCACGACGCTGATGTTTGCGGGCATCAACGCGGATCACTGCGTACTCGGAACGCTGATGGATGCGAACTTTCACGGTTTCGATACGATTCTGCTGGAAGACTGCACCGCGACCACCTCGCCGGATTTCTGCCTGCAAGCGACCTTGCACAACGTGCGCTTCTGCTTCGGGTTCACCACGACGTCCAGGCAGTTGGTCGACTGCGTTTCGGACCGATGAGGGGGTAATCGCCTCCACGCACGGCGCTTCGTGAAGCTCCTCAACTTCTCGGTCGGCCAGGTGCAGCTCGTCCGGATCGGCGATGAGTCGATCCGTACGGCCCATATCAAGCAGCCGGTTGCGGAGCCCTGGATCATCACTCCCGAGGGCCCCGAGGGCGATCAACGCGCAGTCCACCCCGACAAGATCTATGCCTATGCGCGCGGGCACTACGATTACTGGGCCACGTGCCTCGGTGTCGATCCGGAACGCTGGCCGGACGGGTATTTCGGTGAAAACCTCACTTTCGATGTACTCGATGAGGAAGACCTGCGGGTGGGCGACGTATTCGCGCTCGGCGAGGAAGTTCGCCTGGTCATCGCCGGACCCCGTAATCCCTGTCTGAAGCTCTCCTGGCGCCTTGGCCAGCCCCAGACCTTCCAGAAGGTGTTCCAGCAATCGGGGCACACCGGCGTGTATTTCGACGTGCTCAACCCAGGACGGGTCCGGCGCGGCGATGCCGCGGTCCGTCTCGAGCGACAGCCCGCGATGCCCACGCTGGTCCAGACCTCGGCATTTGCCGCCGGACATGCCATCCCACCAGTCGAGCCCCTGAAGCGTCTGCTCGACTTTCCGCATTTGAGCAAGACTATCCGGTTCATTCTCGAGGCCAAGCGGGATGCGGCCGAGCGGGCGACCGCGGCCGCACAAGGCCGGTGGCGCGGCTGGCGCAGCTTCCTCATCCATCGCATCGTCGAGGAAGCGCCGCAGATCCGTTCTTTCCATCTTCGTGCCGAGGATGGAGGAATGCTGTGTCGGTCTCGACCGGGTCAGTTCGTGACGGTCCAGTTGCAGGGTACGGATACCGGAGCAGGTACTTCCGTCACCCGCTGCTGGAGCCTGTCCGCGTATTCCCACTCGCCCGAGGAGTACCGGCTTACCGTGCGGCGGCAGGGCGGAGCCGGATCCAATGCGCTGCACAATGCCCGTGTTGGTTCGAGCCTGAGGCTGCGGGCTCCCGCGGGGGAATTCGTGCTGGATATGGGCGGGTTCCGGCCGATAGTGCTGATTGCAGGCGGCATCGGCATCACGCCCCTGCTCGCCATGCTGCAGGCCCATCTCGCCCGGGGAAACGCCGGCACGCCCGCCTATTTGATCTATGGAGTCAGGACACCGGAGCACGCCGCCTTCCGTGGTGAGCTCGAGGCACTGGCTGCGTCACATCCGAACCTCACCGTTCACTATGTCTACAGCCGTTCCGATGCAGCGCCTCGACCACCCGGGCGGATTACTGCCGCGCTGGTGCGTGAACTGCTGACCGACCTATACATCCTGTTCGGAGGCCGTCGCGTTGCCTTGCCGTGGTACGAGACTGACACGTACCTGTGCGGACCGGGGAGTCTCTGCGTCGATCTGAAGCAGGATTTGGTGGCGTTGGGGGCCAACCCCGATCACATCTTCTATGAGTCCTTCGCCATCACGCCCGCCGGCGAAGCGCAACTCGAGGCAGCGCAGATTCACTTCCGCCGCTCCGGGACCACTTGCACCTGGCGTGTGCAGGAGGATTTCACCCTGCTGGAACTCGCCGAGAACGCCGGCGTGGCGATCAAAAGCGACTGTCGGGCGGGAGCCTGCCTGACCTGCAAAACCACAGTGCTCGAGGGCTCGGTAACTTCCGATCGGGGCGATGGATCGGCGCTCCTGTGTATCGGCAGACCCAGGACCTCGTGCGTCACACTGGACTGCTAAGGTGGATCGCTGCCAGCCGATTCTTCCGGGGGGCGGGTGAACCGGAACGTGCAGTAGGCGGCTCCCTGCATGAGGGTCTGGTCGCGGACGAAGGCAATCTTCGCATCCAGCGCCGGCATGACGCTTTCGTCGAGTCTGCAGACCAGCAGATAACCCAGGTCTTCAAGTCCCAAGCTGCGGTAGAACTCCGCTGCCCGGCAGCGCCGGACGTTGTAATCCAGTTGAGTATCCGTGGATTGCAGGAATTCCGTCTGCTGCATCCCGGCTGCATCCAGTCCCTCGATGGCCATCCTGAGCTTCGCGAGCGGCGTGGCGGCCGGCAGCTCACGCAGCATCCTGCCGATCGACTGAGCCCACTCTGCCAGGGCCCGCACGACGATGTCGTTGGCTCGTTCGACGCCGATTTCCTGGCGCAGGAGCTTGACGAGCGGCACCAGAACCGCCGCCTGCGCCCTCACCTGCTCGAAGCTTGGCCCCTCTGGCATCGATGCACCCTCACCGCGAGACGGTACATGTCAGGCTTACGGCTCAGAATCGAGCCGCCAGCTCCACTCCAAACGACAGCGGTTTGTTTGGGTAACCCACATCCCGTCCGAGACCTGTCGCCTGATTCGGGTCATAGGTGTCGTAGGATCGGGTGTCGAGCAGATTCTTGCCCCACACCGTCACACTGTAGGGACCGCTTCTGATCCCCAGGTTCGCATTCAGGCAGGTCTTCGGTTTCTGTACGTCGAGATTGTCGATGTACCAGTAGGTGCGGCTGTCGAACTGGACGTTGGATCCCACGAAGAACGCCAGATTGCCCGCGAGCGGCACGGTATAGTCCATGCCACCCTGAAGGGTGACATCGGTGGCTCTTGGCGTTTGATTGCCGACAAACTGCGGGAACAGCGGCAGGCTCGTGATCCTGGGAACCGCCACGCCCGTATTGAAGAAGAGATTGAGTCCCCCTCCCGGGCTGAAGCGGGTTTCCAGCTCACCGCCCGAGAGCCGCACCCGATCGACGCTGCCGGTGACCGGGGAGGCGGTCGCGAAATCGATGTAGGAGTACTGGTAGTTCTCCACCTTGCCGGTGAAAGCGGCCGCGTTCACCGTGAGCCGGCGCTCGAACCACTGGCTCTTGACGCCGGCTTCGACGTTTATGAGCTTCTCCTCGGGAAAGACCGGAATGGAGAAATTCGGCTGATTGAAGCCTCCCGAACGGAACCCGACACCGTAGCTGATGTAGGTCAGCAAGACCGGAGAGAAGCGGTACGTCGCGGTGACCTTCGGCTGTACGGCGTTGAAGGATGCTTCCCGCTCCTGTCCATTGTTCAGGTTGATCTGCGTGCGCCGATCATCGTCATAACGCAGCCCCGCCGTCAAAGTCAGACGCTCGACGATGTCATAGTCAAGCTGGGCGGAGACCCCGTAGTCCGAACGCTTGTTGGTGGCCGAGCTGGAGACCAGCAGCAACGCCGGATCGAACGGATCGCTGGCCGGATGGCCCGTATCCACGAAGATGTTCGTGCTCAGAAGCTGACTGGAGTTGAGGTAGTCGGCGCTGGCCAGCCAGCGCAGGACGCCCGAGCCCGGCCCCACCAGGCGCAGATCCTGGCTCCAGATGCGGTTGCCGGAGGGCTGGTTGTCACCGACCTGGAACACGGTGGGACTCGCGACCGGATTGGTGAAGTCGACATCACTGATCTGATGCTCCTCGATACGCGCGTAACCGGAGACTGACGTGAAGGTCGCAAAGCCCAGGTCCGCCTCGAGCTTCGCGCTGTAGAACTGCTCGTGCCCGGTATCGACCCCCGGAAAGTTGCCCTGCGGATCCCGAATGTCGTTCGGATCGGCGGAAAACACCGGCGCAAAGTAGGTTGTCCCGGCCTTGAACCCGCCGATCTGCGCAATCAGGTCCAGCCTGAGCTGATCGCTCAGCAGGAACCGCAGACTGCCGCGTATGCTGCGATCGTAGTCGACGTAGTCGGAATGATTGTTCAGGAAGGGGTTGAAGATCAGCCCATCGCTGCGCGAATAGTTGCCGGCGAGACGGTACAGCACTCGATCCGTCACGAGCGCGCCAGAAATGCCGGTGCTGGCTTCCACGGCCGCTCCCTTCCCATAGGACACATCCGCGAATCCCCTGAACTCATTGGTGGGTGCCGCGGTGGTGATGATGATGGCGCCGGCTTCGGCATTGCGCCCGTAGAGGGCACCCTGCGGCCCTTTGAGGACTTCGATCTGCGCTATGTCGAACAGATGCGTGTTGAACTGCTTGGAATCGTCCTGGGGTACGCCATCGACGATGATCGCGACCGGCACATCGGAATTGTTGGCCTGCGTGATGCCACGCAGGACGATTGTCGAATTCGTGTAGGTGTCGTTGCGCGCCACGGTCAGGTTAGGCACCGTCGCCGCAATCTCCGGCGTCTGGCGAATTTGCAGAGCCTGCAGGCTCTGCGCCGTGAGCACATCCACCTGCGCGGAGACGTTTTGAATCAGTTCCGGCCGCTTCTGGGCGGTCACGACGATCTCCTCGACCTCCGTATCGGAGGTCGCAACCTCCGCGGCCGCCAGGCCGGAGACGATCCACGTGACCCCCACGAGAAGCAGACCACGGATTGCAGCACGAGTGGTCATGGCGAAAAGCCCTCCACGATGCCGATCATGTGATGGTCGTACACCTGCCAGCACTTGCCGTTGTGCCGCCAGGCGCCGATGTAAAGAACGGATTTGCCATTCACCAGCGCGCTGAGTTGATCTCCGGTGGGCATGCCTTCGGCGATGGTCGCCCCAGGTCTGAACTGCTCCTTCTGGTAGCGAACGACCCCGGTGGCCAGCACGGTGTCGCCGAACCGCCGGGCCTCGACCTGAAGCCACTCGACCTCCATGGTCTCGATGGCCTTGTCCAGCTCGATCATCTGCGCTTTATCGACGGAGAGGCCGCGCCAGGGCTGCGCGGTCCCGTGGAAGTCCTCCGCGAAGTGCCGGTCGAACCAGTCCCATCGCTTGCGGGCGATTGCATCGCCCCACTCGTCGTAGAGCGATTTGAATTCCTCCGAGAGTGCGTCCGCGCCCATTGCCTGTGTCCCCGCTTGGTGCGCCGTCTGATGCGGCGTCAGGGGAAACAGTGCCACTACAAATACATTTTGTCAACGAATCGTTGATGATTCGATGTGATAATGCAGTTAATGTGGCGACCTCTCCGGTATACTTTCGGGGCGAACGGGCCATTGCGCCCTGCACGCGCGGGGGTAATCAGTATGACGACCAGGAAGGAACCGGCCTCGAAGACGACGGAGAGCCAGCAGCTCTCCGAGCTCGAGCTCACCTTGACAGTCCTGTGGAATTGCGTGCGCCGCTGGCTGAGTCAGCGTTCGAACTCCCAGCTGGGAAGCGGTCTGTCTGACCTGGATGTGTTCCTGTTGCACCTGCTGGTCTACCGGAACAAGCAGCTGCGCGGAATCGATCTGGCCTTCGCCCTGTCCATAGACGATATGCATCTGGTGTCCTACTCGCTGAAGAAGCTGGCCCGCCTGGGGCTCATCTCCAGCGCGAAGATCGGTAAAGAGGTGTTCTATGAGGCCACGGCCACAGGACAGAACCACTACTTCGAGTTCCTGAACGATCGGCAGAAGTACCTCGAGCCCGCGATGAAATTCCTGTCGCGTGACTTCGATCTGGAAGCCCTGACGGCTTTCCTGCGCACGCTGACGAGCATCTACGAGCAAGCTGCACGCTCGGCGGCGTCGGCTCGCGGACTGTAGATCGCCGCATTTCGCCGCGAGCCGCATCGAGTGCCGCGCGTTGACTATGTCGCCGGCCCGACCGCGACCAGTCCCTGCAGATTGTCCGTCGGAAGCAATTCCGTGGACACCGACTGACGAAGCGCGATGTTGAAGGCCACCGACTCGTCTATTTCATAGACATCGATCCGACCCTTCAGACCGACGAGCTGGTACAGCCAGCGGCGATCGGGACTGATGACGAGGTCCACGAATCCATCCGCATTGGCAAAGGGAGTATCCGAAGTGACGTCGGCTGGCGTACCGCTCCCCACCCGTTCCCCACGCGCAACCGTTCCATCGTCTCCCAGACCATAACCGTGGATTGTCGCTCCGGCCGAACTGCTGACCCAGAACGCTGAATAATCCCCGGAGTAAGCCAGGAAGCCGGGCTGAAGCGGGCCGGAGTTCATCGAGGGTCCCAGCAGAAAGTCCTGGGATCGCGGCAGCAGCGTACCGTCGGCATTGATCTCCCAGGTGGACACAGAACCCGTTTGTATTTCCGCAAGTGAGGCAGGCGGCATGCCCGAGGGCGAGGCAGTCCGTGCTTCGGCTGCGATGACGAACTGCCGACCTTCCCACGCGAAGGTCTCGATGCCAATCGCGTTCGGCAGATTTCGTCCGGCCGCATCTCCGACCTGCGTCGATTGTCCAGTACCGGAGGGTGTCGCGGCGAGCGTGCCGTCGTTCTTGATCAGAAAGGTGGAGATTTCCGCCGCGGTCGGGCTGGGAAGCAGAGCCGATCCAGCGTTCAACGATGACACGACCAGGTAATAGCCATCCGGGGTGATCTCGAGATCCGCCGGTCGGGCCAGCAGACTGACCGACATCCCGGGCAATGCGCTCAATTCCCCAGTCGACAGGTCGATGCGCATGGTCGTGATGTTGCCACTCTGGCCGGGCGGGCCGCCAAAGACTCCGTCTTCGTCCGCGTTGGCGACATAGACCACACCGTTTCGATAGGCGAGGCTTATCGGCGACGTACCACCACTGGCTTCGATATCAGTGCGGGTCAGCGTGAAATCGGGGTTGATTCGGAAAGCGGTAACGTCGTTCGAGCCAGCGTTGACGACGAGGAGGAAACGACCCTCGACGGCGATGATCGAATCCTCCGAGATCAGAGAATTGAGTCGCGGTGGCGTGGGCCCGGCGCGACCGACGCCACCCGTCTCATAGGCATCAAGCGCGACGAGCTTGCCGCTGGGCAAACGTCCAAACCCAACGACTGTATTTCCGCCCGGGCCGGGGTCGTTGGTACCGGCATAGACTGCACCTACGAAGGGTTGCTCCGGGGACGGCGGTGGCTGCGAAGTCGGCGGCGGAGTTGGCGGTGTGCCCTCACCCGCGAGGGGATCGGCTCCACCTCCGCAGGCAGCCAGCACCACGGCAACGGTTGCGGCCAGAGTTCGTAACCCGTTGATTGAACTTGTTTTCATGGGTCTGCAGCTACCTCTCCGGGACGCTGGCTGTTAAGTTCCCATTGACCCAACCACAGGGCAATGATGGAGAACCGATGAACTCCACGCCCTCCAGGTTCTGATGACTCACCACGGACAGCGAAGCCGGGAGTCTGAAGTCGAGCTGGTGATCGGCTCCGTACGCGTGCGTCCGCGCGAACGCATCGTAGAAACGCCGACGGCGTGCGTGACAGTGGAGCCACTTGTGATGCAGCTTCTTACGGCGCTCACCCGGCGTGCAGGCCAACTGGTCACGCGCCGCGAGATCTTCGACAGATGTTGGGGTGGCGCGCCCGTCGGCGATGACAGCCTCAACAGAATCGTTGCCGGGCTTCGCAAGGCCTTGCAGCGCGCTGCCGCCGATTGGATCACCATCGAAACCGTGCCGGCAACGGGTTACCTGCTGCGCCTGATACCCAGGGCGGGCGAGCAGGGAATTCCGGTTCAGGATGCAGACGATGTCCGCCGCGCCATCGAAGCGGCGCTCGACAGCTGGCGCGCGGGGTTGCCGGAGCCGGACCATTTGCGACTCGAACTGCTGAGACGCGCCTGCGCGCTGCAACCCGACAACGCTCAGGCGCATGGACTGCTGGCACTGCTCTGCAGGCTCGCCGCCGAGTACGCAGAGCCTGGGGCCGCTTCAATTTATGTCGCGGAATGCGAATCCAGTGCCCGCCGGGCACTGGCTCTGGAGTCGCATCAGCCGGATGCGATGACTGCACTTGCGAGTGTGGAACCTCTCATGGGCCGGTGGCTTGATGCACGCGAGCGACTGATGGCAATACGGGAGGTGCACCGGCAGCACCCCGCGGCGACCCACGATCTGGCCATCGTCGAGATGGCGACGGGTCGCGTCCGTGCCGCCAAGGAGCTGATGGACAGTCTGCTCGGCGCAGATTCCCTGGCCCCCTGCTACTGTTACAAGTCGATCTACCAGCATTGGTCGATCGGGGATGAGGCAGGCATGGATCGGATCGCCGATCGTGCCATTCAATTGTGGCCGACTCACCCGGCCGTATGGACGGCGCGCTTCTGGACCCTGGCCTACACGCAGCGAACGAAAGCTGCGCTGAGCATGCTGGCTGATGCAGCGGTACGTCCGGATCTGCCGCCACCGGCGTTGGCATTCATGCGTCAGACCCTGCTGGCCGCGGTGGGTGCAGCCGAAGAACGCAACGCCGCCCTTGCGGCGAGCATCAAAATTGCCGGGACCGGTCCCGCCCAAGCCATTGCAAGCTTGTTCACCGCCGGATTGCTGCAGTCACGCGATGCGATTTTCGAGATTGCGGAGGCCTACTACTTTCGCACCGGGAACGCACCGGTCCCGATGCGGCACACCGCTGAAGAACTATCAGTCAACGATCAGCATCGCCGCGTGACTCAAATCTTGTTCACGCCCGTGTTCAATGGGATGCGCGACGACCTGCGCTTTGTCTCGATATGCCAGCGAGCGGGTCTGAGCAGCTACTGGGAGGTCAGCGGTTTGCGCCCTGACTTTCAACGACCCGCCACCAGTGACCCGTGAGCAGGATCTCATCCGAGGCAACAACATGAAACGACTCGCTCGTCTTGCCATCGCAGCTGCCCTGCTCTCCTCGCCGTTGTTCGCGGGGCAACCATCCGCCGACGAAAAGAAAGTCTGGTCGATGGAGGACACGTACTGGCGATACGTGCAGGCCAATGACCTCGAGCACTATCGCACGCTCTGGCATAAGGACTTTCTCGGGTGGCCTTTGAGCAATCCCGAGCCTGCCCGGAAGGCGCAGATCACGGACTGGATCACCTTGCATACCAGCAAGGGTGAATCGCTCAAATCCTATGATCTCGAGCGGCTGGCGGCGCAAGTGACGGACAATCTGGCCACCGTCGCGTACCGTGTCCGCCTCCATTGGGTCAACCAAAAAGGGGCACCTGTTCCAGGGAGCCTTCGCGTTATCCATACGTGGCAGCGCAACGCCGGCGGTGAGTGGCAAATCATTTCGGGTATGGCCGCCCCGACAAACGCCGACGGTCATTGAGGCTTGCGCCCAGATCCGCTAACTGTTGCGTTGGAACCCAGGCTGCCCGGCGCGCGATCGCGATTACTTTTGAGTTGCAATCACCGCATGATCGCCTCCCATGCGGCCTCTGCCGTCGGCGGCAGATGTTGTCTTGGCGCCTCTACTGCCCGCTTCACGTATCGGCCGGCGGACTTCGGCACGGCCTGAACGGCGTCCTCAATCGAACCGGGAAAGCGCTCGACCAGCGCCTCGATGAGCGTAGCTGCCTGTCTCAAGTCCCTTCCCGGCGGCGCCTCCGATCTGCGTGAACAGCAGAGTCAGGCCCGCTCGTGTGGTGAGGTCAGACTGGCCATATCCCACAAGATCACACTTTGTGGGATATATTTTCCGGTCTATGCTATTGTTTTTATTGATACGGAGACCCATCCCATCATCGATGGCCGTCCCGAAACCGGCGCGATTCAGGCGCCAGCACGCTCGAGTCAGATGCCCACCACGACCCTCACATCGCGCACCGCGCCGCCGTCGAGAGCCTTCACCGCGGCCTGGTAGGCCGGGCTGTCATGAACGGACGTGGCCTGTTCGACGGAATCGAACTCGATCACGACGGTTCGCTCGAGCTGACCGGCTTCGTAGGCTTTCACGGCGGTACCACGCGCCAGCGCGCGCCCACCGCCCGCTTCGATGGCGGGGCCCGCGAGCTTCGCGTAGGCCGCGAGTTTGGCGGGATCCTTGATCTCGCGATAGCAGACAACCCAGTACGCCTTGGCCATGCCGCACCCTTCGAAAAACAAGTGTTGGAACGAGAGCTCAGTCTAGCATGGCCCTGCCATTGCCCCGGCTCCCTCCCCGGCCCCCGCTTCAGCTCCGCCCGCGCGGACCGTGCGTCCGAGTCGCCCGACTCATCCGCCATAAGGGGTTGCAGGCAGTCCGGGCGTGGCGCAAGCCAGCGAAAACAATCCACCCGCGAGTGGACCGTTCTGCAGATCGCTCCATCCGAGCTCAACACACGCCGAAGTAATGTAAAGAGTCTTCAGATCCGGTCCCCCAAACACGCAGCTGGTGGGACGCTGAACCGGCATCCGGACTTCGGTATCGATGGATCCATCGGGTGCAAAGCGAATCAGGCGCCATCCATCCCAGATAGCGGACCAGATGCAGCCTTCTCTGTCGACTGCGAGACCGTCGGGCAATCCGTCGTCGTCGGATAGCTTCGCGAATACGCGACGTGTCCCCAATGAGCCGCTTTTCAGGTCGAAGTCGTAGACCCAGATGGTCCGCACCAGGGAGTCGGTCAGATACATCCTGCTGTTGTCCGGACTCCAGCCCAACCCGTTCGAGCAGATCAACCCGCTCTCCATCGGATGGACGCGCCCATCGGCATCCAGCCGGTAGAGGCTGCCGGTGGGCCTGACACACGGGCCATCGATCGTACCCGCCCACAGGCGCCCCGCCCTGTCCACCTTGCCATCGTTGAATCGGTTGCCAGGGGCTTCCTGTGGCACGTGAGCCAGGCGAGTGATCGCTCCGGTGCGGATGTCCAGCGAGCCAAACCCGTCCACATCAGCGAACACCAGTCGTTCAGCAGAGCGTGTGGGAACCACACAGCCGACCGGGCGCGGCATGGGCCACAGTCCGGTCTGACCGCGCCCGGGGTCGAAGCGAAAAATGGCCGGACGCTGGACGTCGACCCAATAAAGCAGTTCGCGCGCGCTGTCCCAGGTTGGGCCTTCTCCCAGGATCGCGTTGGCCGCCTGAATCAGTTGAGGCGTACTCATGCGCAGGATGTTGTAGCGCTGAAGTCATGTTGTAAACCTGTCATACTTCACCTTCGCACGATCATTGCGGATCACTGCTGCACAGCTTCACCCCGATGGAGATCCACACGGTCATGAATTCCGTCACGGTTGCACCCACGTGCCGCTAGATCCTCAGGCCGCCCTGGCGATCCAGGCTGTCGGCGATCTGCCTGCCGGTCTGGCGCCAACTGAACTGCGCCGCGCGTACACCGAGCAGCGCCTCAGGCTGCTGCCGCCGTCGCCGGCCATCGCCGTTGTTCGTGACGTCTCGATTCCCAGCGCCGATGGACCGGTTGCGGCCCGATTCTACAATCCGCATGACGACGGCGTAGCGCGCCCTCTGCTGGTCTACTTCCACGGCGGTGGCTGGATGCTCGGAAGCGTCGGCCTCTACGACACCGCGTGCCGAAGACTGGCCAGCAAAGGCGACTGCGCAGTCCTCTCGGTGGATTACCGGCTCGCGCCCGAGACCACTTTTCCCGGCGCCGTGAATGATGCGTATGCCGCCACTGTCTGGGCGGCCAGGAATGCGGCAGCACTGCATATCGAAGCTCGCGCCATTGCGGTGGGAGGCGACAGTGCCGGCGGAAATCTGGCCGCCGTGCTGGCACAGATGAGCCACGATTCGGGCGAATTTCACGTCGCGCTCCAGGTCCTGATCTATCCGTGCACGGACATGAGCCGCGAATACCCCTCGTACGTACGCAACGCCACCGGATACATGCTGACGCGGGCGGCCATGAACTGGTTTATCGAGACTTATGTTCCGAACCCCGCGGATCGGCTGGATACGCGCGCCTCTCCGCTATTGCGACCGAACCTCGCGGGACTTCCTCGCGCCCTCATCATCGCTGCCGAATTCGATCCGCTCGTGGACGACAACGAAGCCTACGCACTCAAGCTTCAGCAGGCCGGCGTTCCGACCCGATACGAGTACTTCCCCGGCATGCACCATCCCTTCTTCACGCTGGGCAAGTACATCGATGCCGCCGCCAGGGCGGAGGATCTGATCGCCGAAGAAATGAAGGCATTGGCACGGGCCTGATCAGTGGCTGTGCCGCGGCACGCCCGGATCCTGCGCCAGCTTCTGGTACTTCACGGCCGATTCGAGAACCGCGCCGGTCTCCAGCTGCCCGACGTCCGCGCGTTGCATTTCCTGCCACGGGGTCTGGCTCGCCGGAATGGGATAGCCCCCCGCTTCCTCGAGTGCCCGCCTGCGCCGTGCGATCTCCTCGTCCGGGACCAGCATGTTCGCAGTACCCAGGCGCAGGTCTATGCGGACCCGATCGCCGGTTCGGAGCAAAGCCAGTCCTCCACCCGCCGCGGCCTCGGGTGACGCGTTAAGAAAGGAGGGGCAGCCGGAAGTCCCGGATTGCCGGCCATCTCCCAGGCACGGCAACTCGCGTACACCGGCTGCGATCAGTGCCGCGGGCGGTTGCATGTTGACGACTTCGGCGGACCCCGGGTAACCGAGCGGTCCTGCGCCGCGCATCACCAGCAGCGAGTTCTCATCGATCTTCAGATCGGGATTGTCGATATTGGCGTGGTAGTCCTCCGGACCGTCGAACACGACGGCACGCCCCTCAAAGGCGTCCGGATCGGCCGGATTCGACAGGTAGCGCGCCCGGAAGGCATCCGAAATGACGCTGGTCTTGAGGATGGCCGAGTCGAACAGATTGCCGCGCAGGACACGGAAGCCCGCGGCGGTCTTCAGAGGCCGCTCGAAGCTGCGAATCACCTGCTCATCGGTGGTGCGCACGTCGCGGCAGTTTTGCCCGAGCGTCCGCCCGTTGGCCGTCAGGGCCTGCTCGCGAATCAACCCGTGGCGCATCAGTTCTCCGACCACGGCCGGCACGCCACCGGCGCGGTAGTAGTCCTCCCCGAGATACTCGCCGGCGGGCTGCAGGTTGACGAGCAACGGCACATCCAGGCCGAACGTCTGCCAGTCGTCGATGGTCAGCTCAACGCCGGCGTGACGCGCGAGCGCGATCACATGGATCGGCGCGTTGGTCGAACCGCCAATCGCGGAGTTAACGACGATGGCGTTGATGAAAGCATCGCGGGTCAGGATGTCCGAGGGTTTGCGGTCAGCCGCTACCATCTCGACGATCTGCCGGCCGGTCTCGTAAGCGCACTCCTGCCGGTCCCGATACGGCGCCGGAATCGCCGCGGATCCGGGCAGTGCCATTCCCAACGCCTCGGCAAGGGAATTCATCGTGGTGGCGGTACCCATCGTGTTGCAGAAGCCGGTGGACGGTGTTCCCGCCACTACCATGCGCATGAAGCCTTCGCGATCGATGCGCCCCGTGGCGAGCAATTCGCGAGCTTTCCAGATCACCGTACCGGAACCCGCGCGCTTGCCTTCGTACCAGCCATTGAGCATGGGTCCGACCGAAAGCGCGATCGCTGGAATGTTGACGGTGGCCGCGGCCATGAGGCTCGCGGGTACGGTCTTGTCGCAGCCGGTGGTCAGCACCACGCCATCCAGCGGATAGCCGAACAGCACTTCGACCAGTCCCAGGTAGGCCAGATTGCGGTCCAGCGCGGCCGTGGGGCGTTTGCCGGTTTCCTGGATCGGGTGCACCGGAAATGCGAGCGGAATGCCGCCCGCGTCCCGGATCCCCTGCTCGATGCGCTCGGCGAGCACCAGGTGGTGCCGGTTGCACGGCGCCAGGTCACTGCCGGTCTGGGCTATGCCGATGATCGGGCGATCCGACTGCAGCTCCTGCACGGAAATCCCGAAGTTCGTGTACCGCTCCACGTAGAGTGCGGTCATGTCGGGGTGGGCGGGATCATCGAACCAGCTGCGGGAACGCAGCCGGACCTTCGGCGCCTTGCCGCCAGCGCCGCTGCGCGAACCAAGTTTGACTTCTGACATGGCCTCTCTCCGTAACCGGCATCAGTCCGCTGCAGCTTTCACCTTCCGCCGCGTCGCCAGATCCGCTAAAATTGAGACTTGCGTTCCACAAATACCACGGAGCGGTCGGAGTTGCCAAAACCACGTAGCCGCACTCTTCCGGGCGAGGATGCCAACTCGATCGCCGGGACGCGTGCCATCCGCCGGACCTGCCTGGTGCTGCGCGAGGTAGGTGCCGCGGTGAACAACGGTGCATCGCTCCACCACCTGGTGACCGCCACCGGAATGCCAAAGAGCTCGGTCCACCGCTACCTCGAGGTGCTGGTGCAGGAGGGCTTCATCGAGAGGGACGCACAGTCGGGGACGTACCGACTCGGAGCCCGCATCGTAAGCCTCGCGAGCAACGAAACGCCCCTGCTCGTCTGGCGCGCGCGCCCGTACCTTGAGCGGCTGCGCGACCGGTTCGACGAAACGGTGAACCTCGGCATTCTGTCCGGTGACAACATCGTCTACCTCGACATCGTCGAGAGCCCGAAAACCGTTCGCCTGGCGGCGCGGGTCGGCGACCGCGACATGGTGCATTCGACCGCGCTCGGCAAGGCGATCGCAGCGGCGCTTCCCGAGGAGGAAGTCAGGTCGTTGCTGCAAAGAACGGGCCTGCCGCGGCGTACGGCAAATACCATCACGCGCGCTGCCGACTTCATGAGCCATCTGGAGCTGGTACGGCGACACGGATTCGCCATCGATGACCAGGAAAACGACATCGAAGGGCGCTGCGTAGCGATCGCGATCCCCGGAGCGCGGGTGCAGTACGCAATCAGCGTCAGTGGCATCACGTCGCGGTTCCCGATGTCCAAGACAGCGGACGTCGCGCGCGAGATGCGGCAGATCGTCTCGGAACTCGCCGAGCACTCCGTGCCGCCCATCAAGGCCTATCCCTGAATCGCCGTCGCTAGGCTCGCATTCCAGGTACGAGGCGCTCAACCCGCCTGCACGCTGCTGCTGTGGGTGCGCGCCGCCCGCGAGCGCCAGAACTCTCCGATGGCCTCGAGGCTGACACCTTTTGTCTCGGGCATCATCTTCCAGGTAAACAGAGCGCAGGACGCGCAGATCAGCGCAAAGACGACGTACATGAGGGCCGGCGTGCCCGTGGTCTGGCGCAGCCAGTCCATGGCGATCGGGAAGAATTGCGCCGTCACGAACGAAGAACCGAAGAGGAATACGCACACGATGGCGAGCGCCGGACTTCTGACCCGGTTAGGGAAGATCTCCGAGACGATGATCCAGCTGAGCGGGGCAAGTCCCAGGGTGAACGTGCCGGCGCCGAGCATCATCGGTATCAGGATGGTCAGGGCCGGCGCATGGATCGCCAGAAGCAGCGCCATCAACAGATGGCTGAAGGACATGCCCAGAACGCTCGCGATCAGCAACCCGCGGCGGCTGTAGCGGTGTATCAGCGGGAATGAGATGAGCGTGGCCACGAAGATCGTCAGGTAGTTGGGGACCGAGGACAGCACGGAATTCGAGCCAAAGGAAATTCCGGCGTCCTGCAGGATGATGGGCCCGTACAGCAGGATCATGTTCACACCGTTGATCTGCGAGAAGATCATCATGATGATGCTGACCTGCAGCGGTTTCCTGCAGTAGGGCTGCAGGACTTCCGCGGTGCCGGCCGTGGAGGTTGCGCGCACGTCCTGCTCGATCTCCTGGAGCTCCTGCTTCGCGCGGTCGATGCCGTTGATGCGCTCGAGGACCTTGAGCGCCCGGGCGGTGTAGCCCTTCGCGACCAGCCACCGGGGGCTCTCGGGAACCAGCATGAGTCCCACGATCAGGAAGGTGACCGGCACGCCTTGCGAGGCGAACATCAGGCGCCACCCGCCACCATATTCGGCGACGAAGTAGCCCACCAGCACGGCCAGATTGATGCCGATGACACCGACCAGCTGGTTCACGTTGACCAGCGTGCCGCGCAGATGGGGGGGTGACAGCTCCGCGATGTAGATGGGACACGAGATCATGGCCAGTCCCACACCCATGCCGCCCACCAGGCGCCAGATCGCGAATTGCCACACGGAAGGGGCCATGGCGCAGCCGATGGTGGACAGGACGAACAGCAGTGCCGAGGCCATCATCGTGCGCCTGCGGCCAATGGCATCGGCGAACCAGAGCCCGAGCAGCGGCCCGATGATCGCGCCCATGATCGCGCTGCTGGCCGCCCAGCCCGCCATCGCAGACGACAATGCGAAATCGCGCGTCAGAAAGGGCAGCGCCCCGGCGATCAACGCCAGGTCGTAGCCGAACAGGAAGCCCCCCGCCGATGCCACGAACGCGACACCCGCCACATATCGGATGTTGTACGCCCGCTTCCCGGCCATCTGGCCGGAGCCGCTCGGCGCGTCGGGGCTGTCTTGCGGCACAGGGTCCGTGTTGATGCTCATGCGGTACTAATCAAGACCCTCGTGCAGGCGATCATCCTGCCCCGGCGCAGGCTGCATCAGGCAGTCGTGCGCCGGGGCAGGGTGGTTCGTCATCTTCGGGATCAGTTTACCAGTGGTAGCTGTACGCCAGGCCGAAAGTGCGCGGCCTGATCGTGAACGCACCCGAGGTGATGTTGATCAGGAAGATCTGCTCGTTCAGGATCGGGTGCGCATTCGCCAGGTTCGTGACGAACAGCGCGAGATCCGAGCCGTCACCGAACTTGGTGCCGATACGGCCGTTCAGCTGGTTGACGGACGGGTTCGTGGTCACGAACGGATCGTAGGTCACGGTCGTGCTGTCCTCGGCGGGCACCAGCCGGTTGTTGCGGCTGGTGTACCGATCTTCGAGCCGGCCGTAGCCCAGGACCTTGTCCGTGATGGGCGTCTGGTAGGCCAGTTCCGCGGTCACATTCCAGGGCGCGACGTCGGAAATGGCCTGTCCCGAACGCGCCAGCACCTCACCGAAGACCGATGAGTCGCTGGAGTAGCGCGCGTTCGTGTAGCCGACGGTCAACCCGGCGGTCAACGCCGGCGTAACCAGTGCCTTCACCGAAAGGTCGAAGCCGTCG
>DATKLO010000213.1:0-17651 GCA_035542375.1 Steroidobacteraceae bacterium
TTCCAGATGCGTGCTCGCATTGCTGCGCATCTCGCCTTCGCCTCGCCGCCGTTGTTCACCCTGATCGGCGTGCTGACCTATATGGGCGGGTGGAACAACGGCGACTATTGGTTATGGCCGCTGGTGTGGCTGGCTCTATCGGCGTATGTCCTTCTGGCCCCAGCCACCGGCCCCTCGGGAGCCGAGCGGCTCACGCCCGAGCGGTTGCGAAGTGCACACGGGTTCGTCGCGGCGACGGTGATCGTCGCATTCCTCGGCATGCATCTGGCGAATCACCTGGTTGGACTGTGGAGCGCAGAGGCGCATATCGCGGTGATGAAGCTGCTGCGGAAATGGTATCGCCACCCCGTCGTTGAGACTGCGCTCGTCGCCCTGATGCTGTTCATGGTCGGCAGCGGCCTTGTGCTGCTGCGCGCGCGCCTCACGCGGCCCGCGGGTGTGTTCGAGACCTTGCATACGATGACCGGAACCTATCTGCTGCTGTTCATCCCCGGTCACATGAACTCGGTGTTCATGTTCCAGCGGCTGTTCATGGGCAAGGACACCGACTTCTGGTTCGCCGCGGGCGGCCCGGGAGGGTTGCTCGGCGATCCCTGGAGCGTGCGCCTGATCCCGCACTACGCTCTAGGGGTCTGGAGCCTGGTCACACACGCCGCAGGCGGATTGCGCATCGTGCTGATCTCCCATGGCGCGCCGGTCAGGCTGGCGCACGGGATCACCGCCGCGGCCAGTACCGCGGGTGCAATCGGGGCAATCGCAATGGTATTGGGATTGTGCCGGGTGCACCTCGCATGATCGCTACTGCTTTGCGGCAAACATCGCTTCGAACGGCCGGCCGTCGAATGCGGACCGGACCTCGACGATCTTGCCGTCGCGCACCTTGTGCCATTCGGCCACCAGGGTAGTCGCCGCCGCCGGTGCGGTCGTCTCCAGCTCGAAGAAGATCGCCGCGTCCTCGCCCTCCGCGACGATCGTCTTCACGCCCAAGCGCGTCGTGATGGACAGCAGCCCGGTGAGCGCCCTCACATAGGCCTCGGCATTCGGGTAGGTTTCGAACAGACCGTAGAAGGTCAGATTGGGATCGAGGTATTGCCGCGCGGTGGCGACATCTTTGCGCCGGACCGCTGTGTAAAAGGCCTCCAGTACGGCATGAGCGTCTTGCATGGTCGATCCTCCTTGTGCGCCAGGCCTCAACGCCCGGCCCACGTCTGCAGCGGCTGGCCCGTCTCGAGCAGCGATTTCAGGCTGCACAGCACGCGCGGCCAGCCTTCCGAGATCTTGCGCTGCATCTCCGAGCCGACCTCCAATTCGTCGTGCGTGACCGTCAGCCGCACCATGCTCGCTACCGGCTCGATGTCGAAGGTCACCCGGGTGTGGCGGTCCTTGCGGGCGCGGTCCTGCGGGTCGGCCCAGGTGATCACCAGACGGCGCGGGGGCCGAGCCTCCAGCACCTCGCCGAGGATGGCAACCGTGTGGGAGCCGTCGGCGCGACGGTGCTCCCAAGCGGAGCCAGCTCGCCAGTCCGAGACGTTCTCATGGCCCCAATACTGGCGAGTGAACTCGCCATCGAGCAACGCTTTCCACACGACTTCCGGCTGGCTGGCGATGTAGATCACGTAGACGAAAGACGTCTTAGCCATCGTTGGTTCCTTCGAGGCGCCGCTTCAGGTCGCGCATCGCCCGCAATCGCGAGCGCTCGAACTTGCTGATCCAGCGCTCGTAGATCTCCTGCAGCGGAACGGGGTTGAGAAAGTGCAGCTTCTCGCGTCCGCGCCAAGTCGTGACGACCAGACCGGCAGCCTCCAGAAGCCCCAGGTGCTGGGTGACCGCTTGCCGCGTCATCTCGAGATGTTCGCACAGCTCGCTCAAGGTCTGCCCGCTGCTGGCATTGAGCAAGTCCAGCAGCTTCCTGCGACTGCGGTCGGCAAGCGCCTTGAATACGAGGTCCGAGTCACTCATGCGCAGAGCACATCCACCCACAAGCTCAGTATATGCAAGTAAATACTTGCATGTCAAGCCGCGGCTTGGCGGTTGATCCATATCCGTGCGGATTCTCGATCGGCTGTCGGCCGAAAGCGGGTTCGGCTTGCGGTGCTCCTCGATCGAGTCGACGCCGCTCTAGCCGCGTTCCTCTCCGATCCTGCAATAGGAATAGGTGAACTGCCGGGTGCTGCCCGTCGGGGTCTGGTGCAGCTCGGTGCGATGTTTCACCAGGCGAAAGGCGCTGACAAGATAGGCCTTCTCCCAGTGCAGTGTTGGATCCATCTCTGCTGCTTCATCGACCCGTGTTCTGTCGAGGCTGTTCTCAGAACACGAGTACCTTGTCCGCAGCCACGGTAGCCTTCGAAAGCTCGTCCATGGAACTGCGTGCTGCCCCGTCGACCAGTTCGGCTGCGGTCAGCCCGCGCGAATCCATGCAGGTGCCGCACAACAGGATGTCGTGACCGCCTGTAGCAAGGCGCTTGAGCATGCGCTCCACATTGTAGTAGCCCTCAGGGGTCTGCTGGCCCTTCTTCGCCGCAGCCACCGCATCCGCCATCAGGAACACGCTTATCTCGGCCGACGGGTCGTTCTTGATCAGGGCGAGTGCCAGACGCAGCCCGTTGTAGGTGCGCTCGGTGCCATAGGGCGGGTCGTTCAGGATAAGCAAGACTCTCATCGTTGGCTCCTCGTTCGAGTGGTGGATTGGCTTTGGCTTGGCCACCGGACATAGAGTATCAGGGCCGATCAAGCCGGATGCGCCATCCACCAAGCGGCGGGGCGGAGCGCTCTGTGCGTCGCAACAAGGCTTCAACGATCGAGGTTACGCGATCCCCTCATTCCAATACGGCGTGGGCCCGAAGCGCTCGACCACGAAGTGGATAAAGCTGCGCACTTTGGGTGGCAGGAATCGCCGGGTGGGATACGCCGCATAGATGGTCGATTCGTCGGCCTCCCAGCCATCGAGGATGCGCACCAGTCTCTTGTTCCGCAGCAGTTCGTGGACCAGGAAGGTCGGCCGCACAGCCACGCCCAACCCCTCGGCAGCGGCCTGGGACTGCATGAACGCATGCTCGCCGCCTAGATCCAACCCACCGCGCGTTGGCGATGGCGGCACAACGGAGAGTGAAACCTGGATGCGCAGAAGCTACCGCGTGATGAGAGCTCCGATTCCTGCCAGCGGTGTGCAGGCAACGGTACTTCATATCGGCGCAGAAACAACCGGCATGGCCATCGGGGATGGTTCCGAGCCGCAGGCGATTCTTGTGCTCAGTATCGGCTCGAGCAAAACGGCCCGCGACCATTCCCAACGTGTCCCGCCGGCGCCCGTGGAACTGGAACACGCGATCGCGCCTGTCGAGGATGAACTGGCCCGTGCGCGACCCACGCTGACCGGGCGGTCTAGCCTTCTTACTACGGATGAGGCGGTTCGCGAAATCGCGCAACTTGTTGAGCTTGCAGCAGGCACGGAAGTCGGCCTTGGCAAGATCGACTCCATGCTGATTGAGCTCGCCCCATCAGGCCGGAGCGCCAACAAAGATCCGGCCGGCAACGTGGGTAAGCCGGATCACGCTCTGATGATGCACCGGGCAGGCGCCATGCCGATCAACCCAGATACTTGAGATGCGCACCACAGCCCGCGCGGCAATCCGATGCGCCAAATCCAAGCGCGAGGATGCGGCCGGAGACGGCACGGTTCAGCGCACATTCCCCCTGGCGCGACCGCAGGACTTCGACCACCCGTATCCCTCGGGCACTGAGCAGGTAGTCGATGTGCCAGTGCAAAGCCTGCTTCGGGCGGGTATGGCGCGCGATACGCGCCTCCAGCCCACGCTTTGCCGAGCCCGTATACAGATAGCGTCCCGCCGGAAATTCAACTTCACCCAGCCGGCCGATCACGCAGCGCACAGGCTGCGACACCTCGATCACCAGCTGATAGCTGATATTACGGGGCATAGTCTGTTGCCGTTCGGTGTGGAACCGTCCTCGTCGATATGCTAGCTCGCAAGCCGCCGCGCAAACGCCGGCAGAATATGTAGACGCCGCTTCGGCGGTTTCCTCTTGGCGTTCCGGGAACAAGAGCGGCAACCATTCGCTATCTCGGGGCCCACCCCCGAGTCACTGCTCTGGGCCGCACGCTGCAATTCCCAGTTTCCTGGGAGAGCGCGCGGGACGGGAGGAGGCACCGATGTGCCAGCCGGCTCAAACGGCCGTGGCACGGCTTTCCCGAAAGTGAGTTGAAGAGTCAAGCCATCCTCTGCCTACCCTGCCGTCGCACCCGCACCTGCTGAGTGATCCGTCGCGATAGCCTCGGGCTGCGCGGTCGTCGTGGTCGGTACCGGATCGCGGTCACGCAATCTACATATGAAGGCGGTCACACCCGCAACAGACGCCCCGCCACCGGCCACGAGCGCTACGGTTGCCAAGCATAGTGGGCACATCGCTTCCTCCTGCGATCCTCGTTCGGTCCTAGTCCAGGTACTGATCGTGCCGGCGAAGCCACGCCATCGTGTACGGCAGACCGGTTTCGTCGCGGCCCTTGGGCGCCAGATCCATGTAGTGGTAAGCGCCGTTCAGCATGTCGAGCCCCCGGGCGTAGCACGAGTAGGTATGAAACACCTCGCCGCGCTCGTTCTTGGAGAACACGCTGATCCCTGGCGCTTCCTCGCTGGGAAATCGACGCCGCTCGAAGTTATAGAACACTTCACCTTGCTCCATTTCCTCGGGGGTGAACGAAACCTGGTAATCCTGGTTGAAGTCGTTGCCGTAGGACGATACCCACTTGAACTGCCATCCCATCCGCTTCCGATAAGCTTCTAATCGAGCGAGACGCGCTCTGGAGATCGCCACGAGCTCGATGTCGCGATGTCTGAGATGCACGTCGATGCCGTTGAAGTTATCCGCCCAGAACGAGCAGCTCGGGCAGCCTTCAGCCCATTCCGGCCCGAACATGAAGTGATAGACGATCAGTTGGCTGCGGCCTCCGAACAAGCCGGATAGGGTTTGGGCGCCGCTCGGCGTATCGAAGACGTATTCCTTCTCGACCTTGACCCAGGGTAGCGCCCGGCGTGCTTCGCTGAGTCGATCGCGCATCCGCGTGAATTCCTTCTCCTGCTCCAGATGCTTCCTGCGCGCAGCGAGCCACTCTTCTTTCGAGACGACTGTATGCATAGGCATGTTGATTCTCCTGCAGTGCTCGATGACAGGTGGGCATCGACGCTGGTTCTACTCGTATGAAAATTTCGGCTGCCAACCGGCCGCTCCGTCCGGCAGCAAGTCCAAGAAGTGCCACACGGCGCAGAAGTCGTCGCCCGGGTTGAAGCCGGAATCGGCAACCCGCACGATGCGCTCACCACCGCGTTGGAATACCGAGACGCCGGGCAGCCACCCTCCCTTCTCGCCGCGATAGCCCATATCCTGGGCGAAGCTGGTGCCGCGATGGCTGACCATCGGAAACTTCCAGCCGCGGCCCTGCGCGAAGCGCTCTTGCACTTCCGGCGTATCGGGGCTGGACACCACGAACCCCGCCCGCTGGGCCAGGTGTGCGTAAACCCCGTTGTAGCCGTCAGCCCAGAGCGTGCAGTAAGGACAGCTCGACCCCATGTTGTGTATGACGAACAAATCCTTATGGCGACCAAATAGCTGGGACAGACGGACCTCGCCCTGCCGCGTACTGAAACGGTAGTCCTCCACCTCCTCCGGCTCGATCGCCCCCAGCACCGCCCGCATCTCGGTGCGCGTATCGGCAATGCGTTGATGCAGCGCGGTGAGCCGCTTCTTGCTCTCCTGATAATTCATGAAGACACCCTCTTGCGTTGCCCGCGCCTCGCCGCGCGGCGCGGACGGGTTTTGGGTTGGCGGCGCTCGATCACGTCGAGCCAGCCGGCCAACGTATCGAACTGCGCCTGCCAGTACTTGCTGTACCGGTTCATCCACACCGCGGCCGCGAAGATCGGCGCCACGTCGATGCTGCAGCGACTGATGCGCCCAGTTCGCTCCTGCTGAACCAGCCCCGCACGAACCAGCACCTGAATGTGGCGCGATACCGCCTGCAGCGACAAGTCGAACGGCGCAGCCAATTCGGACACCAGCAGCGCCCGTTCGCCGAGGCGATCGAGAATCGCGCGCCTGGTCGGGTCGCTCAGCGCGAAAAACACCCGATCGAGCATCTCTTGCTCGGCGACCTCCTGCTGCACCGGCCCCGCGTCGACTGATCGAATGGCTCTGTTGGTAATCGCCATTGGCGCAGACTATCAACATACGTGTTGATAGTCAAGCACTGTATTGACTATTCGGCGGCGGACCAAAGGTAGGCTTTTCCCCGCCGCTACCGGGGGAGTGTTAGGGAACGGGAGGGGGCCCCTAACCTACACTCTCAGAGGGGAGCGTTTGCCGGGGCGGGGCCGTAGCGGGGTCGAATCCTGTACAGGCCCCGCCACGATCGGGCTTGCAGATGTCATGGGCCAACCGCCAAGAGCTCGTGTCGCTCTTGCGGTTGACTTCCAAGCATCTTGCCGCCGCTAATCCAAGAACCGCGTAGAAACGGCGTAGAACCGCGGAAAGGTGAAGCAGTGGGTGCATTCGGCATCGCCCCAGCGTCCGGTGCCCGCGCACCATGGGGAGCGCATCCAGCTTGCACTGTCGGTGGCACGCGCGCGCACGCCTCTGCAGCGGCGGCCGCCTTCCGGGTTGCCGCAGCGCTCGCCAATGTTGCGCGTGTTGTAACCGAATCCACCGCACACCGAACACACTGCGACGGGCTGCTTCTTCATCTGTGAGAACAATTGCTTCGGTTGCAGGACCATGTCGCGGGTTCCTTATCGTGCAACCCGGATGCTACGCCCTTTCCAAGCCGGCAAGTCGGCGAGGTGTGCAGATCACGTCGGAATCTGCCTGCCTGTGCGAAATGCTTTGACTTCACCCTAATGCCCATGTGTCAGCGTCCAAGCAGGCCTGTGAGTAGCGTTCACTTGGTCCACCCGGCCGCGCCCGCGGTCTTAGCCGATCTCCTAATGCATTGCCTTGAAGTTCCCGCAGTCCCGGGCGCACGCGCGCTATTCAACTCTACTGAGGAAGATCCTGATGATCGCGGACGCGCCCCGGACCCGGGCGCGGCGCAAGCAGCTCTAGCGAGGCACGCTGGGCGAACCTCGCGGCATGTCTTGTCGCGCATGGTTGCGGATCACCGTCACCATTGCCGCTGCTGCCGGTGCGCAAGGTGCGGCTTGTCGGTGCCAAAGCCGCTGCCCTGCCGCCGGGAAACCTCGCCCCGGTGCAGCAGCAGGTGCGCGCCCGAGTACCGCACCGGCATAGCCTCCTCAAACGTGCTAGGCTGCGCCATCCCGCGCGCAAAGCGCGTTGCGCCCTTCTCCTGCCAGGGCTCCTTCCGGCCGGTACGCAACGCGAGTAGGACCTGGATGGGCGAATCACGGGCTGCACAGCGGATATTCCCGCTTTTCTTGATCAAACCGTCGCATTACGACGACGACGGCTACGTCATTCAGTGGGCGCGGTCGTCCATCCCGGCGAACACGCTGGCCGCACTCTACGGACTCGCGCTCGACTGCAAGGAGCGGCGTGTGCTGGGCGAGGACGTAGACATCCAGATCACCGCCTGGGATGAAACCAATACACGCATCAGACCTGCCCGGATCATCGAGCGGATCCGTCAGGCCGGAGGCCGCGGGCTGGTAGCCCTGGTCGGGGTTCAGACCAATCAGTTCCCCCGGGCCGTCGATATCGCGCGGCCGCTGCGGGCGAGCGGCATCGCGGTGTGCATCGGCGGGTTCCACGTGAGCGGGTGCATCTCGATGCTGCCGACCCTGCCCCCGGAACTGCGCGAGGCGATGGACCTGGGCATCTCACTATTCGCCGGAGAAGCGGAGGGTCGGCTCGATGCGCTGCTGCAAGCCGCCGACCGCAACGCGCTCGAGCCCCTATACAACTTCATGGACCAGCTCCCGGACCTGACTGGGATGCCCACGCCGTTCCTGCCGGTTGAGGCGCTACGACGTACTTCCGGGGTGCGCGCCAGCTTCGACGCTGGCCGCGGCTGCCCCTTCTCGTGCAGCTTTTGCACGATCATCAACGTGCAAGGACGCAAGTCGCGCAGCCGCAGTGCCGACGATGTCGAGTGCATCGTGCGCGCCAATCTCGCGCAAGGGGTCCACAACTTCTTCATCACCGACGATAACCTCGCACGCAACGAGAACTGGGAAGAAATCTTCGACCGCTTGATCCGCATGCGCCAGCAGGAGGGGCTGCGCTTCCGCATCGTCGCGCAAGTCGACACGCTCTCCCATCAGGTGCCCGGCTTCATCGAGAAAGCCGGCCTGGCCGGTGTCACCCGGGTATTCATCGGGCTAGAGAACATCAACCCGGATTCGCTCAAACAGACCAAGAAGACCCAGAACCAGATCACCGAGTACCGCGCCATGCTGCAGGCCTGGCACCGCGCCGGCGCCCTGACCTATGCCGGGTATATCCTCGGTTTCCCCGGCGACACGCCTGCGTCGATCGAGCGCGACATCGGCATCATCCAGCGCGAGCTGCCGATCGACCTGCTGGAGTTCTTCATCCTGACGCCGCTACCCGGCTCTGCCGATCACAAGCGGCTGTTCCTCACCGGCGTCGAGATGGAGCAGGACCCAAACCGGTACGACGTCGCACATGTGACGACGCGGCACGCCACGATGTCGGACCAGGAGTTGCTGGGAATCTACCGCAAGGCTTGGGATCTGTACTATTCGGCCGAGCACGTCGAGACAGTCCTGCGTCGCGCCCGGACATGGGGTTACGACCCGCGCGACATGATGATGAAGCTGCTGCTGTTCCACGCCGTGCCGCGCCTCGAGGGACTGCACCCGTTGGAAGGCGGCTTATTGCGTCGCAAGGCTCGCCGCGACCGGCGGCTTGGGCTGCCACTGGAGGGTCGGTTCGCGTTCTACACGCGGTTCGCCTGGGAGTTGCTGACTAAACACCTGCGCTTCGCCGGGATGTATTGGCAATACCGGCGGATCCTCCGACGCGTCCTGCGCGACACGAAGGACCATCTGGACCTGGCGATGGCACCAGTGCAGGCGTCGGAGATGCAGAGCCTGGAACTGTTCAGTGCAACTCGCGGCGCGCGTATCGTGGTGGAGAAACGGCAGCGCCGAGATGCGGTGCGGGCGCAGATCGCGGCGGCGAGCCAGGATTGACCGCTCCGAACCGATAGCACGATCGAACGGCTGATTCTAGCAACTAGGCCGTACTTCTGCCCTTGGTCGGAAGCAGACTTCCGTCCGATGACGCCGAGGTACGCGACGCATCGCGCATCTAGGCGCTGCCACGCCACGCGGGCGACGCGCCGGTTGTTGGTGCCTCAACGAGAGGGCACTGCTCAATATCAAAAAAACCCTGGATGTCTACCAGCCTCTGATTTGCCGGCGCGCCCGCCAGGATTTGAACCCACGACGCTCTGGTTCGCAGGTCGGCCGCAGAGGCGCAAGTCATTGATGTCTATTGATGCCTTGAACGCGCCCGTTGCCCGCGTTCACCCGACCGTGCATCACAGTGCGCAACCGAGTTACTCAAATCTCACCCACGCTCGCGAGTCATACGTGCCGTTGATCACCGCACGGGAGAGTCGCACAGCGGCGACTGCGCCGCCTCCCTGACGTGGCAGGTGTCTCACTCCGGGCCATCTCGTCCCTCATGAGGATGTGTTGCTCGAACGTCGGAACCACTCTGACGAAGCCGCAGCTCATCGCGAAGCTGCGCTCGAGGCCGGCGACGAGGTATTGCTGACCCTAGTGACGTGCCAAGTCGCAAAGGCGCGCAGCTCGATGCAGCGGACGTAGCAGCCGTTCGCGATGATGGCTTTGGCCTTGCTGGAGTAGGGAGAGCCGGTCCAGCGTGCGGCTGGGGAGAATCCTGAAGAGGCGCGGGCCGCGAACAGACCAGGCGCGACCCGCGCGGACACACTGTCAGGCAACCAGATGTCACTGTGTTTCGGGTGCCTTACCCTCCTTCCAGTTTGCACCTTCGATGGCGAGCGTCTCGAGGTAGGCTCCTATCTGATAGATCGTCTGGTCATCCAGCACGCCGCCCCAGGTGGGCATGGAATACCCAAGGCCCGTCGTGTTTCTTCCTTTCTTGACCGTTTCGACAAATGCCCGGAATCCTCGATTGAACACCCGGAGATCCGCCGCACGACCGCCGCGCGCCGTCTCGCCGTTCGCCTTCGATCCATGGCAGATGTGGCAAACGTTCTGATACCAGTCCCTGCCCTCCTTGATCGCTTTCCGATCTTCGGAGAAAGGGTTTGTATCGGGTATTGCCGTGTCGTCAGCGCGCGCCGTGGTGCAAGCGATAAGAAGCACGCCCGCTGCTGTCGACAGGGCGTTCCTTGAAGGACGCATCTATGCTCCTGTCCCGAGTCGAACTGGACACGTCGAACCGGACACGAGGCGCGCTGCGCCCCGTGCCCTCCCTTGATGAGTCAGCCCACGATCACGGGAGCTCGAGCGCGATCAACATGCTTCCGAAGTTCAGTCCGGGATACTGGTCATCACGGCCGACGCCCGGCAGGCCTCCGACCGCCTGGACAATCATCTGCTTGCCATTGACCATGAATGTGCTGGGCCCAGATTTCGCGGCAGTCCCCAGCTCCATGCCATAGATGACCTTGCCGGTGGTCGCATCGACGACTTGGAACGGCCCCCCCTTGGGTGGTGAAGACGGTGAGATTACCGGCCGTGGTGAGGATGCCGCCGGCGTAGCCGGGCTTATCGCGTTGGATTCGCCAGGCCTCCTTACCAGTCGCCGGGTTCCAGGCCTGGTCGATTTCGGGACCGTTGATGTTGTCCCAACTCGCGCCGAGTTGTCGCACGTTGCTGATGACCTTGACCGGCTCGATGCCGTACATCATCCCGTAGTCTGAGGCGGACGAATAGAACAAGCCGGTCTTCGGATTGTACGCATTGGGATACATGTTCACCGTACCGAGAAGGCCTGGCCATACCTCAACTTTCGCTCCGCCTTCTTCGGGAAGGCCGATCACGTTCATCGGCCTGCCGCTGCTGTCGATACCCGTGGTCCAGTTGACCTTGTCCGCGAACTTGTCCGCCTCAAGGAACTTGCCGGTCTTGGCGTCAAGATAATGGATGAACCCGGTCTGGTTGGGCTGCCCGATCACCGTCTTGCCGTTCAGCTTGATCAGGATCGGAGTTTGCGGAACGTCGAAGTCCAGGTAATCCCCCGGGACAGCGCCAAAACGCCAGGCTACCTTCCCCGTCTCGGTGTTCACTGCGACGATGCTCGCTGCGCCGAGGTTGTCCATCTTCCCGCCGCCGCGGTTCTTCGGGTTCCATTCGTAGGCGTTCGCCGTGCCCGTGAAGTACAGCTCGAGGTCCGGATCATAGGACCCGATGATCCACGGTCCCGCTCCTCCATGTTCCTGCGACCCTTCCGGCCACGTGTCGTAGCCCACTTCGCCGGGTCCAGGGATCATGTTGGCCTTCCATTCCAGGTTGCCGGTATCCGGGTCAACCCCGAGAACGTAGCCGGGCCGGCCGCTGAAATCGGTGCCGTTCATCGGCAAGATGATAGTGCCCGGGACCGCCATCGGCCCGACGGTGCACAGGTATCCGGTCGAGTCCTTGGCCTTGGCATGGTCGCGAGGCGCGTGAAACCCCTCGAAGCTCTTCACCCACTTCGCCTTGCCGGTCTTCATGTCTATCGCGTGGAGCTTGGCGTCGTTCGAGAGCAAGTACACGTAGTCGCCGTGCAGCGCCAGCCCGCGATGTTTGCCTGCCATGAAGTCGGCAAATTGCCCGCCCCAGTCTTCGGGAAGCTTGTGTTCGTATTTCCATCTCGCCTTGCCGGTTTGCGCGTCGATGGCATAGACCTTGTTGTCCTGCGGCATGTAGATCACGCCGTCGAAGTAGCTGGGTGTGGCCATGGCGTCGGTCCTACCGCCCAGGGAGTATATCCACGCGACCTTCAGATTCTTGGCGTTGGTGCCATTGATCTGCGTGAGGGTGCTGTAGCGCTGCCCGGCTTAGTTGCCGTTGGCGTGCACCCAATTCTCTGCGGCGCCCGCATCCGATAGCGCCGCTGTCATGGCGGCTCCTGCAGTTTGCGCGCTGGTGCTGAGGCCGGCCGATAGTGCGGTTGCGGCCAGTCCCGTGGATATCCGCTTCATGCTCCCCCTCCTTGTGTAGTTGTATGCGCTGTGTCCAGCGTTGACATCCCGTCGAAGGGGACGCGGAGCCGCCCGCCGAAGGTGCCTGGGAGGTCTTTCCGGCCTCCCCCAATGGGATCGCTTCAATGTAGCCCAAGTCCGGGCGTTTGTCGGATTGCCTGATCGCCAGGCGATCGGCGAGACCGATTCGAGCATATTCAATCCGGACGAGCCACGGTAATGTCAAGTTACGCTCCGCGCGCGATGGTCGCCGATAAGCTGGCGAGCAACGCTGCAGTGCGGGAGGAACTCATGCCCTGGGTCGAGCACCGCAAGGGCGGCCGAGTAAACAACCGAGCGGAGAACTCACATCAACCGACTCGAGAGCGCGAGCGACGAATGCGCCGACTCAAGTCGATGCGACGGGCGCAGCCGCGTCGTCAACTCGTTCGCTCGCTGGCCTTCGAGCGAGTTGACAGTACCGGTGGCATGCCCCAGCTGGAACGGAGCACGAGATAATGCGCTTGTCACAGATGACTGCCATGATCGACCGGCCCGGTGAACCCCATGCTCCGCCTCGTCCAGCCCGTCGCGGTCGCGATCCTGCTCTGCGCCAGCGTCTGCAACGCGGAGCCCATCGGGGGGGAGGAGCCCTGGAACGCCTTCGGGCAAGCAACGTACATCTGGAACGAAAAGCGGGACTTTCCTGCGCTGTACACGAACCTGAACGGAACGCCTAACTCACTGATCCCGGAGAACGAGCACAGCTACACCTTCAGTGCAACGGCGTTCCTGGGGTTGCGCACGTGGAAGGGCGGGGAAATCTACCTTGCTCCAGAGGTGATCTCCGAGCTTCCGCTGTCGGGCCTACATGGGCTCGGAGGCAGCATCCAGAACGCGGAGCTGCAAAAGACCGGCGGACGGGCGCCGACGCTGTATGTGTCTCGCGTATTCGTGCGGCAGAGCCTAAACCTCGGCGGCACGCTATCCAGCGTCGCGTCCGCGCCGCTGCAGCTGGGTGGAACGGTCGACAGCCGCCGTGTCGTGCTGACGGCCGGCAACCTCAGCATCCTCGATATCTTCGACAAGAACGCCTTCGCCGGAGATGTGCGCCAGCAGTTCTTCAGCATGAACTTCCTGACGCACTCGGCTTACGACTTCGCGGCCGACGCCCGTGGGTACACGTGGGGTGTCGCGGGAGAGCTGTATTACGACGATTGGGCGTTCCGAATCGGGAGATTCGCCACGCCGCGCGAGCCCAACCAGCTCCTGCTGGACAGCGATATCTTCCGTTTCTATGGGGATCAAATCGAGCTGGAACGACGCTTTCTCATTGACGAGCGCCCCGGCAAGCTCCGCCTGCTCGCCTATCGCAACCGGGAAAACATGGGCAGGTGGGACGACGCGATCGCCGCGCTGCAAGCCGATCCCACCAAGAACGCGGCCAGCTGCACCGCCTTCAACTACGGCTCGAGCAATACCTCGGCGCCCGATCTTTGCTGGGTGCGCAAGCCGAATGTCAAGATGGGTGTCGGCATCAATCTCGAACAACGCCTGCGTGACGACATCGGCATCTTCGTCCGCGGTATGGTCTCGGACGGCAAGACGGAGGTGTACTCCTTTGTCTCGTCGGACCAGTCTGTCTCCCTCGGTACCGTCGTTCAAGGGAAGCGCTGGGGTCGCCCGAGAGACACGGTTGGCCTGGGCTACGCACGGAACTGGATTTCGGGCTCTCATGCCGCCTATCACAACATGGGTGGCATCGACGGCTTCATCGGTGACGGGAGGCTTCGCTACCGACCGGAACAGGCAGTCGAGATCTATTACAGCAGCCGCCTCCACGATTACTTATGGGTCAGCCTGGACTATCAGCATATTTCCAACCCGGCCTACAACGCGGACCGCGGCCCGGTGGACATCATTGGTGTCAGGGTACATACCGAGTTCTGATCCCTGAACGGCGTGAACCGGCTGGAGAGTCTGACCTTCGCATTCGAAGGCGGTAACCTCATGGCGTATCGTGTGGCTTTACTCGGCCCAGCATTTGGGCCATCATTCTGGCTGGTTAACGACAGCGGGGTTTCTCTGTGGGCAGTTGTTCGGGTGACAGTAGGCGTCCGGTTCGTGGGACCGGAGAGCTCTCGACCAGATAGCGCACAGCGTACTCCTGCCGCTATCTTGCCGAGAGAGCGAGAAGCGGCGTCCACCGCCGGCGAGTTTGCCGGCATTTCCGCCAGCTTACCTACCAAGCACTGAAGCTCGGCCAGGCCGCCGGGCACGGTCGCCTCTTGTTTGGGGCCGCCGTGTCCTGCCAAACGAGGCTGAGCCTTCGCGGTTCCAGTCCCCGGATCGGCGCCGCTCGAACCGCTTCGCTGTGGGATCCCGCTCCTGTTTTGAAGAAGGAGGCAACCCCCATGCGCTCGGTCCAGCATCAAGGCGCCCAGGCCCCTCGTGGCCGTGTTCCGGCCGCTCTGCGGTGCTCGCCTGCGCCACCCGATTCGCGCTCCAAGACCCACAGCCACCCATTACAGGGGACCCGGCGTGCCTGACAACCCTAGATCGGCGCCGCCTGCCTGACCGCCCTCGCCTGGGCGGGTGGCGGGCCGCCCAGGAGAACCAGAGATGAGGCTTACCCTCCTGAAAGAATTCTTCGCGGGCTTTCTCCGCACCCGCCACATTCTCCGCCACTTCCGCAGACTGGCGCTGCTGGAGAGCCTGACGCGCACGGGGGTCGGCCGCGAAGTGCCGCCGTCCCTTGCTGCAGAACTCCTGGCCGCGGCCAGGAGCGACATCGGCGCGCTCCTCGATCGTCTCGGATCGCATGTCGATGGGCTGTCGGAAACCCAGGCCGAGACCGTCCGCGCACGCGTCGGACCGAACGAAGTCGACCACGAGAAGCCGCTGCCCTGGTGGTTGCACCTGTGGCATTGCTACAAGACGCCGTTCAGCCTGTTGCTGTCGGTGCTGGCCGTGGTGTCCTACGTGACCGAGGACCTGAAGGCGACCATCGTCATCAGCTCGATGGTGGTGCTCGCGACGCTGATCCGCTTCTTTCAGGAAGCCAAATCGAACAAGGCCGCCGAGCAACTCAAGGCGATGGTGCACACCACCGCGACGGTCGTGCGGCGCGATCTTTCGGAGGACGCGGCGCCCCTGTTCGAGCGCTACTACGGTGTCCATCTGCACGTGAAACCCGCGCGCCGCGTCGAACTGCCGATCAAGCTACTGGTGCCGGGCGACGTCGTCGTGCTTTCGGCCGGCGACATGATCCCCGCCGACTGCCGCGTCCTGACCGCCAAAGATCTTTTCGTCAGCCAAGCGGCCATGACCGGCGAGTCGCTGCCGGTGGAGAAATTCGCCGAGCAGCGCGACCGCGACGCCGCCAACCCGCTGGAGCTGGACAACATCCTGTTCATGGGCACCACCGTGGTGTCGGGGTCGGCCACGGCGGTCGTGCTCACCACCGGCAAGCGGACCTACTTCGGTGCGCTCGTGCAGCGGGTCGTGACGACCGATTACGCGCCGACCCAGTTCCAGATCGGCGTCAACCGGGTGAGTTGGCTCCTGATCCGCTTCATGTTCGTGATGGCGCCTCTGGTCCTGCTGATCAATGGAATCACCAAGCACGATTGGCTCGAAGCCTTGCTATTTGCGCTCGCCATCGCGGTCGGCCTCACCCCGGAAATGCTGCCGATGATCGTGACCTCCACGCTCGCCAAGGGCGCGGTGATGATGTCCCGGCGCAAGGTGATCGTGAAGCGCCTGGACGCCATCCAGAACTTCGGTGCGATGAACGTCCTGTGCACGGACAAGACCGGCACCCTAACCCAGGACAAGATCTTCCTGGAGCGCCACATCGATGTCTGGGGTGATTCCTCGGACGCGGTGCTCGAGTACGCATACCTTAATAGCTACTACCAGACGGGGCTAAAGAACCTGCTCGACGTGGCCGTGCTCCAACACGTCGAGGTCTACCGCGAGCTGGAGGTGGCCACCGCCTTCCGCAAGCTCGACGAGATCCCCTTCGACTTCCAGCGCCGGCGCATGTCGGTGGTGGTGGCCGAGCAAGACGAGCATCACCTGCTGATCTGCAAGGGCGCGGTCGAAGAGATCCTCGCCGTCACGACGCGCGTGCGGCACGGCGAAATCGACGAGCCGCTGACGGCCGAGTTGCTCGTTCGCATCCGGGCCGTCACGGCCTCCCTCAACAGCGAGGGCTTGCGGGTCGTCGCGGTCGCCGTGAAGGACATGCCGCCCGCGAAGGACATCTATGGCGTCGCCGACGAGTCGGAGCTGACCTTGATCGGCTATGTGGCATTCCTCGATCCGCCGAAGGAATCCTCCGCACCCGCATTGAAGGCGCTTGCCGCGCACGGCGTCGCGGTAAAGGTGCTGACCGGCGACAACGAGCTGGTCACTGCCAAGATCTGCAAGGAAGTGGGACTGCCGGTGAACGGCATCCTGCTCGGCGCCGACGTCGAGCCCATGACCGACACCGAGCTCGCGAGCGCGGTCGAAGGTCACGACGTATTCGCCAAGCTCACGCCGGCGCACAAGGAGCGTATCGTGCGGCTGCTGAAGGCGAACGGCCATGTCGTAGGTTTCATGGGGGACGGCATCAACGATGCGGCGGCGCTGCGTACCGCCGACATCGGCATCTCCGTGGACTCAGGCGTGGACATCGCCAAGGAGGCGGCCGACATCATCTTGCTGGAGAAGAGCCTGCTCGTGCTCGAGGAGGGTGTGGTCGAGGGCCGCAAGACCTTTGCCAACATGCTCAAGTACCTGAAGATGACCGCCAGCTCCAATTTCGGCAACGTGTTCTCGGTGCTGGTGGCGAGCGCCTTCCTGCCGTTCCTGCCCATGCTGCCGATGCAGCTGCTCGTACAGAATCTGCTCTACGACATCTCGCAGATCGCTATCCCGTTCGACAACGTGGATCAAGAACTCCTGACGCGGCCGCAGCGCTGGAACCCGGGCGACGTCGGGCGCTTCATGCTCTTCTTCGGCCCGATCAGCTCGATCTTCGATATCACTACTTACTTGATGATGTGGTTCGTATTCAGCGCCAACACGGTCCAGAAACAGACGCTATTCCAGTCGGGGTGGTTCGTGGTCGGCCTTCTGACTCAGACCCTGATCGTGCACATGATCCGCACGCCGAAGATCCCGTTCATCGAGAGCCGGGCGGCGACCCCCCTGATAGTCACCACCGGAGTGATCATGGCGGTAGGCCTGTTCTTGCCGATGGGCCCGCTATCGCACTACTTCAAGCTGCAGGCGCTGCCGCCACTCTATTTCGTGCTCTTGCCTATGATCCTGCTTGCGTACATGGGACTGACCCAGGCGATGAAGGGGTTCTATGCCGGCCGGTTCGGCTGGCAATGAGGGGCTGAGAACATGGCATTGTCAAGTTGCATGCCTTGCGCGCCAACGACTGGTGAGAGGGCCTGTCTCGGCGGCTCGTCCTGCGACGTCATGAGTCTTCAGGCGGCGCCCGTACTCG
>DATKLO010000214.1:0-22367 GCA_035542375.1 Steroidobacteraceae bacterium
TCCGTCAATTTTCAGTTCAACCTGGGACTGACTCACATGGCGCGCGGCGACTTCGAAGCCGCGCGCGCGGTGCTGGGGAATGCACTCAAGCAGGCTCCCGAAGATGCGGAGATCCGCCACCGCTACATCATGAGCTGCTACGAGTGCATGCAGTTCGAGCCGGCGCTCGCGGCCCTGGAGAACTGGACACCCCCACCCGGGGCTTCACCCGAGACCGTCGCGGGCATTGCCCAGGTGCTCCTCAACATGGGCGAGTTCGCCCAGGCCGAAACCATGTTGCGCACGTCGGTGGGCAGCGATGCCGGCGTCAGCGCACTGATCATCCTGGTACAGATCTACGAGCGCACCAACCGCCTGGCGGAAGCCCAGGCTCTGCTCGATCGCCTGCGCGGCCACCCGGATGCCCGGCTGCTCGGTTCGGACCTGCAGCGCGTGGGCGGCAAGCTGGCGCAGCGCCGTAGCGATCACGAACTGGCCATCGAGCTGTACCGCCAGGCGCTGGTCGAATACGCCCAGCCGCACGACCGGCACTTCATCCAGTTTCCGCTCGCCGAGTCGCTGCACGCGCTCGGGCGACACGATGAGACCATCCGCACCCTGCTGGAGGCGCATCGCTCGCAGGTTGCCTACATCAAGCGCAGTCGGCCGCTGACCACCATTCGCGGCACGCCGCAGATGGAAGTCACTGAGTTCCCGTGCGACCCGGCTGACGTGGCGACGTGGGACCACACCGGCGCACCGTCAGCCGAGAACAGCCCGGTGTTCGTGGTCGCGTTTCCGCGCTCGGGCACGACGCTGCTTGAACTGACACTGGACTCTCACCCGCTGTTGCGCTCGATGGACGAACAACCGTTCGTACAGAATATCCTCGAGGACGTGCTGGCACTGGGGGTGAAGTATCCCGAGCAGCTGGGCAGGCTGAACGCGCAGCAGCTCGAAGACCTGCGCAAGCGGTACCACGGCCGTGTGGGCCGCAAGGTGAAGCTCGAACCCGGTCAGAGACTGGTGGACAAGAACCCGCTGAACATTCTGCGGCTGCCGGTGATCCGGCGCGTGTTTCCCAACGCGCCGATCCTGCTCGCCGTGCGCCACCCGTACGATGTGCTGCTGAGCTGCTACATGCAGCACTTCCGCGCACCGGATTTCGCACTGCTGTGCGCGGACATGCCCTCACTCACCGTGGGGTATCGCAAGACGTTCGATTTCTGGTACGACCACGTCGAACTGCTGAAGCCGCGGGTGCTGGAAGTGCGTTACGAGAGTTTCGTGTCCGAGCTGGAGCCCCAGGTCAGGCGGATCGTGGACTTCCTGCAGCTGCCGTGGAGCGACGCGATGCTGGCGCCGGCCGAGCGGGCGCGCGCCAAGGGCTACATCAGCACCCCGAGTTATTCGCAGGTGGTGCAGCCGGTCAACCGCAAGGCCGTGGGCAAGTGGCAGGCCTATCGCCCCTATCTGGAGCCGGCCCGCCCCGTACTCGAACCCTACCTGAGGCGGTGGGGTTACGAGGGTTGATCCGTCACCACTTGGGAGTCAGCCGGGCTGAGCGCCGCCCTGCGCCGGAGCGCCCGGGGGTGCGGGACTCTGCACGGCCGATGGCGGCGGTTCGCTGAACATCAGATACGTGGACACGATGTATTTCTCGCCCGTGCGCGCCGGCAGGCCTTCATGCTGATACATCCAGTAAGGCGGGAACATCAGCAGACGGCCTTCGCGCGGGCTGACGGTCAGATCCAACTGCGGGAAGCGAGTCTCGCCGCCCTCGGGGACGTCGTTGAGATACCAGAGCAACACGAGGTAGCGGCTCGCGACGTGTTGGAGCGCGTCCCAGTGCAGCTGGAACTTCTCGTCCGTGCCGGACCGATAGCGCTTCATGACGAGGTCGGAGACGAACGGCGTGTTGGGAAGGGGAATGGTCAGCCCGATGTCGGCGTTGTAACGGGCGAGCGCCCGATCGATGAAGCCGCGGAACAGGTCGCGGAAACCGGGATCGGACAGCCGGGTCACGTTGAGTTCGGTCCACTCGGAGTCCTCCAGACCCCGGCGCAGCTTGCGGCCGTTGTACTGCTGGAAGCGCTGCAGGCTCGCGAACGACTCGATCATCTTGCGGCACAGCGGGGGCTGCAGGTCAGCGTCGTAGACCCTGACGTAGTGACGCAGATCCTGGTGTGTGCCCATCGCCGCCGCCTCGCGCCGGATACCTGCCGGTTATGGTAGCGTTGCAGGAATGAGCGCATCCTCGCAAGCCCAACAGCTGTTGCGCGAAGGCCGCATCGCTGAAGGTGAGCGTCTGTACGAGCAGATCCTGCAGGCTTCCCCGGATGACGTGGAGGCTCTGAACGTCCTCGCACTGGCCGCGCTACGGCGTCAGGACCGTGCTCGCGCGATCGCGCTGCTCACCCGCGCCGTCACCGCCCAGCCCGGCGATCTGTATTCCCGGTATCACCTGGGCCGGGCTTATGACGAATCCGGTGATCTGGCCCGCGCGGTCGCGGATTACGAGGCGGCGCTCGGGATGCGCGACACCTTCTATACGGCGCGCCTGTACCTGGGTTCCGCGCTCGAGCGGTCCGGGGACCGCGCCCGTGCGCTGCGCGAATACGTCCGGGCGCTCGGCACGGCGCAACGCGAGGGCAGGTGGCTGGACCCCGGCTCGACACCGGGCAATCTGCAGCCGCTCGTGCAGCGTGCGGTACAGCTCATCCGCGAGACGAAGCGCAACCTGGCCGGCGAGGTGATGTCCAGCCTGCGCGCGAAGTTCGGCGAGTCGGAGTTGACTCGGGTGGCGCGGGCCTTGCGGGTATACCTGCGCGAGGAAGCGCCGGAGTATCCCGATCCGCGGCAGCGGCCGACATTCTTCTATTTCCCCGACCTGCCCCCGAGCGCCTATCTCGACCGCAAGCTGTTCCCGTGGATGGAGGCGCTGGAGGCGCGCGCGACTCAGATCCAGGCGGAACTCGCACGACTGCTGCCTTCTGCCGTCGGTCGCGAGCGGGTGTTCCTGAGCGAGGACGTGGAACGGGTCAACCTGCGCGGGATCGGCACGGCACCGAGCTGGAACGGCTACTACTTCTATCGGCACGGGAAGCGGCGCGAGGATAACTGTGCGGCTTGTCCGGACACCACCGCTGCAATTGACGTCCTGCCCCTGTGCCGGGTCCCCCAGCACGGACCCGAGGTGTTGTATTCCGTGTTTACTCCCGGGACGCATCTGCTGCGACATCGGGGTGTGACCAACACCCGGCTGGTGGGGCACCTGCCTCTGATCGTGCCCGCCGATTGCGCATTGAGCGTCGGTGGCGAAGAGCACGTCTGGAGAGAGGGACGTGCCGTGGTCTTCGACGATACTTACGAGCACGAGGCGTGGAACCGCAGTGACCGGATCCGCGTCGTCATGATTTTCGACATCTGGAGTCCGTACCTGACCGAAATCGAAAAGGTCGCGGTAGCGGAGGTCATCGACCGGATGAGCAGGATCGAGCCGCCGGACGGCTGACGCTCCCGATCCCATCCACCATGCGCCTGTCCCGACCTTTCCATCGTCTTCCCGTGCGCTTCGACGTTGCACGCCTGCGGCAGGAAGTGGCTGCGCTGCCCGCCGATGCGTGGGTCAGCCATCCCAACGGCATCGGTGGCAACTCGGCGCTCCGTCTGATCACAGCCGGAGGCGGCGAGAATGACGATGTCGACGGTGTCATGCAGCCTACGCCGCATCTGCTGCGCTCGCCCTATCTGCGCCAGGTCCTGGCGAGTTTCGGGGTGGTGTGGAGCCGCTCGCGCCTGATGAAGCTCGCACCGCATGCGGATGTGCCGGAGCATGCGGATATCAACTATCACTGGTACTACCGGGTGCGGGTGCACATTCCGGTGTTCACCGAGCCGTCCGTGCTGTTCACGTGTGGTGGTGAGACCGTACACATGGCCGCCGGGGAAGCCTGGATCTTCGACAACTGGCGCCGGCACCATGTGCTCAACGGGAGCGATGCCGATCGCATCCATCTCGTGGCGGACACGACCGGCAGCGGTCCGTTCTGGCAGTTCGTCGGCCAGGGCCAGGTCGCCTCTCCAGCCGAACACCGTTACGACCCGGGCGCCGATGGCGTGATACCGCTGACCGAACGCTCGCGACTCGCGCCGGTCATGGCCCCGGCGGAAGTGGATCTGCTGCTGCTGGACCTGCGCGCCGAACTGGTCGCGGCTGAGAATGCGGAAGGCAGGCAGCGACTGGGCCAGTACGTCGCGCTGCTGGACGCTTTCCGGCGCGACTGGCGCCAGCTCTACACGCTGCACGGTGAGAACGCGGAAGGGTGGCCGCATTACGCGACCCTGCGCCGTCAGTTCCGGGCCGCCGCCAGAGATTGCGGAGACGGCCTGTCGATGCGGACCAACCGCATCGATGCCCACAAGGTGCTCGAGGGGCGGCTGTTGCGAGCGCTGTTGCCGGCCGTGCCGGATGTGCAGCCCGCCGCCGGTACAGGTTCCGGGCAGGCGGGGCCAGGCAGCAGAACGCCCATGGGGCCGGCGGCCGCATCGCCGGGTGCGCGGAGTGGGACCGTGCCGGTCGGCGCACTGGACGGGGGGCGGACCGGAGCGACACAGCTCATCAGGCCCACCCGCCCTGTCTTCATCATCGCCGCGCCCCGCTCGGGCAGCACGCTGCTGTTCGAGACTCTGGCGTGCAGCCGCAATCTGGTGACGTTGGGCGGTGAGGCGCACTGGCTGGTGGAGGATCTGGAATCGCTGCGGCCGGGCGCGCCCGGCGTGGAATCCAACCGACTGACCGAAGCCCACGCGACACCCGAAGTCGCGGCTGCCATCTGCTCAACCATAGCGAGCCGGCTGCGCGATGCGGAGGATCGGCCCGCGGCACTGACCGCGGCTTCACGGCTGCTGGAGAAGACACCGAAGAACGCCTTGCGCATCCCCTTCTTCAACCGGTTGTTTCCGGATGCGCAGTTCATCTTCCTCTGGCGGGATCCGCGCGAGAACCTGAGCAGCATCATCGAAGCCTGGCGCAGCGGACGCTGGAAGACCTACAACGGGCTGGAGGGATTCGAGGGGCCGTGGTCGCTGCTGCTGCCGCCAGGGTGGCAGGCCATGAACGGACAGCCGCTGGAACGGATCGCGGCGCTGCAGTGGGCAACGGCCAACCGGATCGCGCTGGAGGATTTGCAGCAGCTGCCGCGCGAGCGCTGGATATCGCTGCGCTATTCGCAGCTGGTGGCCGATCCGGGGTTCCAGACCAGCCGCCTGTGCCGATTCATCGGCATTGAGCGCGATGCATCGCTGATCGCGCGCACCGGCGGTCCTCTGCCGTTGTCGCGGTTCACGCAGACGCCACCCGACCGGAACAAGTGGCGCCGCAACGAGGCGTTGATCGAGTCCGTGCTGCCGCTGGTGGAACCGGTCTGGCGGCAGCTGGAGGCGCTCGGTTAGCTCAAGTGGAGGTCACGGTCTGCCGACGACCCGGGACCATCGGGCGTCAGGTTCGCGCGGATCGGCCGGAACCGCGGCGAGGGGTCAGTCGCCGAAGCGGAATCCGTGGCGCTCGATGAGCTGGGCGTCCCGCTCGGCCACGAGATCGCGCAGCGTCTCGCCGTAGTGCTCCGTGTAGGGCTTATGCTCCGAGGTGTTGCTGGGTTCCGCGTCGCGCACATGCGCGCGCATGGCCGCACTGACCGGCTGGCCCACGGCAGTGAGCATCGAGATGAGTTCCTCGCGCAGGCGGTCCGTGCGCCTGACATACATGACACCCGGGCCGTCGTACATATGCCAGTAGAGATGACTGTAGAAACCCCGACCCGAGGCGCGGATGGGCTCCAGCGCGAAGCCCGGAATATTCAGGCCCCTGTTGAGGTAGCGCGGCGGCAGGGCCGAGACGACCGCATCGAGCAATCGGCCGCTTGCGCCGAGATCCAGCATGTTGGCCACGGTGTGCTCGAAGTCCAGGCGGCCGTCATCGCTCAGAATGCGAAACAGCGCATTGGGTTCGCGGCGTCGCGCCTGGAAGGAGTACCAGGATACGTAGTAGCTCCACGGGTTGCGGACGAACCCGAGGGCCGGCAGGTTCGCCGCCTCGGGTGGCGCCATGCGGCGCGGGAGGTGATAGCCGACCTGGCGCGCCTCCGGAACGAAGCGCAGCAGGAATTCGTTGACGAAGGTGCCACCGGACTTGTGCAGGTGGAGAAAGAGGAACCGGTCGGCCACGATCACCGCAACAGCCTCCGTGCAACCCGTGCCGCTCTAGCGGCGGCCAGCCGCGGCGACATGCTGCTCCACGTCGGGCATGCGGGTTCCAAGCGTGCGCTCTCCATGAGCCAGCAGATCCAGCAACGCCTCGCTGGGGAGGAAGTCGCAGATCAGGTGGGTGCGGGACAGGTTCTGATGCGCATTCCAGACGCCGTGCCGTGCGCAGTTGTTCAGTGCCCAGACCTCGCCCGTGCGCATCACGTAACACTGCCCGGCGCAGAGCATGTAGGCCTGCTCATGCGTTTCGACCGCGACGTGGATGCGGATCGTCTGGCTGAAATACGGCGCGCGGTCGATGTGTGGGGCGATGGCGCCACCGGCCGGCAGGCGCGCGAGCAGGCAGCGCTGGGGACTCGCCTCGATCAGCGAGGAGATGATCCATTTGACGTAAGGCAAGCGCTGCAGCGGCGGCCGGTCAGCGATGGGGAGGTCGCCCTCGGCCGGCGCGTGTCCACGCAGAAAAAGAGCTTCCGCGGCAGTGTGTACTCCCACGCGTCCACCCGTGGTGCCCCACATCGCAGCCGGCAGGTTCGCGACCTCGGCGGCCAGCGTTGTGGCATCGACCTGCAGGGGCAACCGCACACAGGCGCCCACGAGCGACTGCTTGTCCAGCAGGGGTTGTCCTGGAAGTTCCAGCATCCGGACAGTCTGCCAGAACGGCGCGGCGGACTCACCCCGGCCACGGCGGCGGTGGGATAATGCGCACCATGAAATTGGGTCCCGTGGCTGCCCCGTGCAGAATGCCCTGAACACCGCTCATGACCTGATGCGGCGGGGTGCGCTCCGCGAGGCCGAAGCGGCTTGTCAGCAGGCGTTGGCCGCCAGCAACGGCCGAGACCCGCAGGCGTGGATCACTCTCGGCATGGTGTTGCGCCAACAGGGGCGACTGTCCGACGCCGAGTCGGCATACCGGCGCGCCATCGCGCTGGCGCCAAATGATGTCTACGCCTTGCATGCGCTCGGCGCGCTGCTCTCGCAGATGGAGCGAGCGGAGGAGGCGCTTGCCGTGCTCAATCGGGCTCAGTCACTGGGGCTCCATGCACGCGAACTGCACATCAATCGCGGTCGCGCGTTGTTGCAGCTCTATCACCCCGAGGAGGCGGAGCGGGACTACGAGCGCGCGGTGGCGATCGAGCCGCGCGACCCGATCGCGCAATCGAGTCTCGCGCAACTGCGCTACATGCGCGGTGATCCGGCGTTCGCGCGCGACATGGCGGCCGCCGTCATGGCCAACCCGGCCGATACGGGACTGCACCTGGCGCTGGGCGATCTGTTGCGGCGCGCCGGCAATCTTCCCGGAGCCGAGTCCGTGCTGCGCGCAGTCATCCGCAGTCAGGGACCGATACCGGAGCTGCGCGCTGCTCTGGCCGCGGTGCTGCACGAGGCCGGACGACTGAAGGAAGCGGAGATCGAGGCGCTGGAAGCATCCGTCGCCCGACCACAGGATGTCGGCATTCTCGAAAGTCTGATCAGCATCATGTTGGGACGCGGCCGGCCGGATGAGGCGATGCCATTGATCCGCGCGCAGCGCCGGCGGGTCCCTCACGATCAGCGCTGGATCGCCTACGAGGCGACCGCCGCGCGCCTCTTGCAGGAACCGCTGTACAGGCAGTTGTACGACTACGAGCGGCTGGTGAAGGTCTACGACCTCGAGCCGCCACCGGGCTGGAGCTCGATGGCCAGGCTCAACGCGGCCGTGGCCGCGAAGCTGCGCGCGCGCCATCAGTTCAACACTCATCCACTGGATCAGAGCTTGCGCAACGGCAGCCAGACCGCGCGCAGCCTGCTCACGGAGCCGGATCCCACGATCCAGGCGCTGCTGAGCGCCTTTGCGGCACCGATCGCGAGGTATATGGCGTCCGTGGGCAGCGGACAGGACCACCCCATCAGCGGGCGCAATCGCGGCGGGGCGGCGATGAAGGGATGCTGGTCGGTCGAGTTGCGCCGGAACGGGTTTCACGTCAACCACGTGCATCCGGAGGGGTGGATCAGCTCGGCGTACTACGTGGCCGTTCCGCCGGACGTGGAGGATACGCAGGCCAAGTCGGGTTGGATCAAGTTCGGCGAGCCGGGCATACCCGTAGCCGGAGCCAGCGCGGAATATTTCGTGCAACCGCGGCCTGGGCGGCTGGTGCTATTTCCGTCCTATATGTGGCACGGCACGAATGCGATCACCGGAGATGAGACGCGGCTGACGGTGGCGTTCGACGCGGTTCCGGTCTGAGGCGCGGCGCGAGCCCGCCGGGCGTCTGCGCCGTTGCCCCGAGGGCGTGTCGCCGCCCGGTTTACGCCTCGAGATCCTGACTCGGCCGCCAGGCCTGCATCAGCTCCTGCTGTTTGCGCGGCGGCACCGGATCGTAGTGACTCAACTCCATCGCGTAGGCACCTTCGCCACCCGTGAGGGCCTTCAGGCGTGACTGATACTCCGAGACCTCGGCCAGCGGCACGAGAGCACTGACGGTGGCGCGGTGTCCCGGCAGCGCGTTGTTGCCGTTTATGCGGGCCCGCTTGGTGGCGAGATCGCCGGTGATGTCTCCAATGGAGCTGGCCGGAGCGGTGATCTCCACGTGCACGATGGGTTCGAGCACGATGGGGCCCGCCTTGGTGAGTGCATCCAGCAGCGCCTTGCGGCCGGCCGACACGAAGGCCACTTCCTTCGAATCCACCGGATGGTGCTTGCCGTCAAACACGGTGACGCGCAGGTCCTGCAGCGGGAAGCCGGCCAGCGCGCCTTCGGTCAGCACCTGGCGCACGCCCTTCTCCACGGCCGGTATGAACTGACCGGGGATGGCGCCGCCGACGACATCGTCCACGAACTCGAAACCCTTGCCACGCTCCAGCGCCTCCACGCGCAGGAACACTTCGCCGAACTGTCCCGCCCCGCCGGTCTGCTTCTTGTGGCGGCAGTGCCCTTCGGCCGAACGAGTGATCGTCTCGCGATACGGAATACTGGGGGGATGCGTCTTCACGCGCACGCCATAGCGCTCACTCATCCGCTCCAGCAGCACGCGCAAGTGAAACTCGCCCATGCCGTACAGCACGGTCTCATTGACCGCCTTGTGATGCTCGATCCGCACACAGGGATCTTCGGCGGTGAGTTTGTGCAGCGTGTCCGCCAGGCGCTGCTCATCGCCGCGCCGCTCGGGTTCGATGGCGATTCCGAGCATGGGTGGCGGGAATTTCACGGCGCGCAGGTGATACTCGTCCTCGTCATGCGAGTCGTGCAGCACGGCATCCAGGTGCAGTTCTTCAATCTTCGCCAGAGCACACAGATCGCCGGGGATCGCGGCCGTCATCTCCGTGGAATCCTTGCCCATCAGGCGCCACAGGTGCGCCACCTTGATCGGCTTGCGTGCATCGCCGACGAACAGCTGACTGCCCTGGCGGATGGTGCCCTGGTGGACACGCAGCACGCCCATCTTGCCGACGTAGGGATCGATGGACACCTTGAAGACATGCGCGATGACATGTTGATTCGGATCCGGGCTGACGGTCACGCGCTGCGCGCTGCTGCCGCTGCCCTTGAGGAACGGCGGTGGATTGCCTTCCGCGGGGTTGGGCATGAGCCGCTCGAACACGGTGAGCAGCTCGGCGATGCCGGCGCCGGTCTCGGCGGATACGAAGCAGACGGGAACCAGATGGCCCTCGCGGAGGGCCTGCTCAAAAGGGTCGTGCAGCTGCTCCGGGGACAGTTCGGCGCCCTGCTCCAGGTACAGGGCCATCAGCTCCTCGTCGAGCTCGACGACCTGGTCCACGATCTGTGTGTGGGCGGCTTCGATCGAGGAGAAATCCGGGGTGAGACCGCCCTCCTCCGGACCATGCGCGTGAAAGTAACAGTCGGCTACGGCGCGGCCGCCGTTGGCGGGCAGGTTGAGGGGCAGACATTGCGCTCCGAACCGGTCGCGGATCTGTTCGAGCAGTTCGGCGGGCCTGGCATCGCGGCTGTCGATCTTGTTGATGACGATCAGGCGGCACAGGCCGCGCTCCTGGCCGAACTCCATCAGGCGTTCGGTGACGGTATCCACGCCACTCGCGGCGCTGATGACGATGGCCGAGGTTTCGACGGCTTCGAGCACCGAGAGCGTGCGGCCGAGAAAGTCAGGATAGCCCGGAGCGTCGATGAGATTGACGTGGATGGCGCCGTGGTCGAATCCACAGATGGCGGTGTCCAGCGAGTGCTGCAGGCGCTTTTCCTGCTCGTCGAAATCGGACACGGTGGTGCCGCGCTGCAGACTGCCTTTGGACCGGATCGCACCCGCTTCCAGCAGGAGCGACTCCAGCAGCAGTGTCTTGCCGGCACCAGCCTGACCCACCAGCGCGACGTTCCGAATCCCCTGCGTCGTATAGCCCACGGCGGACGCTCCGGAGTGCATGCACTGTTACAGAGCGTACTCCCGAGGCCCGGCGGCCGGCTAGCCGCGTTGGCGCTGGACCGCTGGCGGTGCGGGCCAAAGGCAATGCGGGGCGCTGGCCGGGCAGGGAGCTGGTCGTGCGGGGAGCTGGTCCGTGCGGGTCGTTTGCGGTGCGGGGCGCTGGCCGTATGGTCAAGTCCAAGTCAGCGTCGAGCACCGTGAACGCGGCGGCACGGATGCGTTAAGGTGGACTGAGTGACGCCCAGGGCGCCGACAGCGGCGGGAAGCGACAGCGATGAACCCTGAAGAACAGGAGCGGCAACGCCGCAAGATCCAGAAACAGCTGGACGACGCTTTGGCGGAGTCGTTTCCGGCCAGTGACCCGGTCTCGATCGTGACCTCGCAGGACGAGGAGGATTGGGGCGAGGATGCGGGTGGGGCCCAGGGTAACCCTGGCGGCGTGGAAGTCGGCGGCGTGGAGGCCGGCGGCGGCAAGCGCAATTCCGCGGAGGCAGACCCCGCCGTCAAGGGGCGGTGAGTTCGAGTCCCGAGCCCGCCTGATTCACCGTGTGCAGCACGATAGGGCGGCGCCAGACGCGCTGGACGTAGTCGAGCACGCGCCGGCTGCGTTCCAGATCCAGACCGCGCCCATCCACCGAGTTGTCGTGAGTCAGTTCGAGAGTCCCGTCGGTCCGCACGCGCGTCGCTGACACCGTCGGGGCACCGAAGTTGTATTTGGGCGCAAGGATGGCCTCGTGCAGTCCGGTGAGTTCATTTTCGAGCACCTTCACCTGACCATCGTTGCGCGCGCTGAAGCGGAACAGCTCCAACTCATCCGCCAGCTCGCGATCCAGATGATTGCGGATAAAGGCGAAGTCATCGTCCTGTTCCATGATGCCGCGGGCCGCTTCCAGGCCGTCGCGCTCGACGATCTTCTCCCACATCGAAAAGCCCAGGTGGTACGGGTTGATGTTGAGAGCGACCTGCTGGTCGGCCGCCACCGGGCGCACGACGTCGGAGTGACACTTGATGGCGTCGACGTACGCCTGCTGGGGTACGAAGTCAGCCTCGCGCAGCAGGCGCGCGTGCCAGTAGGAAGCCCAGCCCTCGTTCATGATCTGCGTGGCGAATACGGGATAGAAATAGAAGGACTCTTCGCGCACGGCCAGGAAAATGTCGCGCTCCCAGCTTTCCATCTCCGGCGCATAATTCGCCACGAACCAGAGCAGATCGCGCTCGGGATGCGGGGGCACCGCGGCGCGCTTCCTGATCTGTACGCCGGAGGGCGCGGCTTCGGGGTCCAGGGCAGCGAAGCGCTTGCGGAACTCGTCGTCCGCCAGGCCCTTCGGCTCGGATTCGTACTCGGGATAACGCTCGCGCCGGACCTGCTGATCGACGTCGATGTGCTGCTCGAGTGCCAGGGCCGCATCCAGCACGGTCTCCACACGCTGCATGCCGTACTGCTCGATGGCTTGCTGGATCTGACGGGCGTGGTTGGCCGCGTGTTCGACGATACGTTCGCTGACCTGACCCTGACAGCGGCGGAACAAGAGGTTGTTGCGTGAGAAGTCCGCATGACCCAGCACATGCGCGGTCACCAGGATGTTCTCCGCCAGACCGTTGCTTGCGGCGAGATAGGCATGGCCGGGGTTGCCCGGGAAGACGACCTCGAACAGCCGCGAGTGGCCCATGTGGCGCTGGATGAGCTGATAGATGTAGCGCACGCCGAACGACCAGTGCGGCATGCGCACGGGCAGTCCGTAGACCGCTATCTCCATCATGAACGAGTCGGGCACCGCCTCGAAGTCGACCGGGTGGAAGTTCAGTCCCGAGCGCGTGGCCAGTTCCTCGATGCGCGCGGTGTAGCTCTTCCAGTCCTCGGCGCTCATCCCGGAGCCTCCAGGGCCTTGCTCTCGGCCGTGAAGAAGTGGCGCACCGCGCCCCAGACATCATCGAAGTCGTTGAGCGCGTAACTGCCCGCTGCGCAACCCGCGGCTGAGAGCTCTGCGAACAAGCGTCCCGTCTCGGTGGCAAGCTGTCGCGACAGACCGGAGGAGACTTCCACGTAACCGGTGAAACACGCATCCGCCGTGATCGACGACAGGCTCGAGCGCGCTTCGCCGCTGTCGCTCACCGCGTTGTCGCCATCCGAGGCGTAGAAGAGGTAAATGTTGGCGCGGCCGGGGTTGTAGCGCTCGTCGATGATTTCGCGCACTTTGTGGAAGCCGGTCGAGGAGACTGTACCGCCCGTGCCACTCACCTTGAAGAAATCGGACTCGCTGAACTCCCAGGCCTCCGTCGTATGCGCGACGAACACCGTTTCGAGCGAGCGATACTCGCGGCGCAGTCCCTGCACCACCCAGAAAAAGAAAGTCTTGGCGAGTTTGCGGTCGCGATCGGACATGCTGCCGGAGACATCGAGCATGAAGAACACGACGGCATGGATGGCCGGCTGGCGCCGTCGCGCCAGCTGCCGGAAGCGCAGGTCCTCGTCGATGAAGTTGGGCGCCGCGGCGGGGTTGCCGCGGCGTTTGACCATTTCCTTGAACGAGCGGCGGCGGTCGAGCCGTGAACGCGCGCCACGACGATCCCAACCTTCACGCACCCAGTCGGATTCCTCGGAAGGCCCGACACGCGCCTTCAGGTTGGGCAGCTGCATCTCCTCCCAGAGCCAGTCGACGATGTCATCGACCTTGAATTCCAGCATGAGCTGTACTTCGCCATCGTCCTGGCCGCCAGCGCCCTTCTCGCCCGGACCGCGCTGCTTGCTGGGATCGGAAAAGGTATCGCCCGGCTTGGCCTTGCCCTGACCGGCGCCCTGCTGCTCTTCAGGACGGCGCAGGCGGAAGTGGTAGTGCTCGAGCATGCGCACGGGAACCCGTACGCTGCGCGAGCCTTCATTGATGACATCCGCGCCGGAAACAATCTGTGGCAGATGCTTGCGGACCGATTCGCGAACTTTCTCGTCGTGGCGCAGCCAGTCGCGCGCGCCGCGCGAAAACAGGTCGTACCACTTTGCCGCATCCGGAGCCGGTTTGGCGCTGTCTTCGACCATAGCCTAGTGGTACTCCTTTGGCGCGCCAGGCGCAACTGGCCTTCAGGCTGGCGCGCCGCGAATCCGAATGGCCACGCGGCGTTGCGTACGCGATGACAATTTTCGTCGCACGTTATTCCTGTGGGCCTCGAACGTCATTCCCTGTCATTCCCTGGGTGTCGCATGCACGTTATGCCTGTGAGTGGTGCACGTTATTCCCGTGGGCTCTATTCCTGCGCGAGCAGCGTAGTGACATAGCTCAGGGCTTCCTTGGCACTGTGCTCGTCGTAGCCATACTCGCTCACCAGACGCTGCTGGACGACGGAGATCTTCTGTCGTGCTTCTTCGTCGGGCCGCGCCGTCGAAGTGACAAGCCGCAGGACATCGCGGCGTTCCTCGAACAGATACTGTTCGATGGCCTCGCGCATGCGCGCGTGGCTGGCGAGCTTGAACTTCTCGCCCGCTTTGAACGCCACCATGGCCTTGCGCACCACTTCCTGGCGGAAGGACATCTTGCCGGAATCGGACACCTTGATCTTCTCTTCGACCGAGCGCAGGAACCGCTCATCGGCCGGACGGGTCTCGCCGGTGATGGGGTCGGTGACCTGGCGGTGATCGAGTGAAGCTTCCACTTCATCGAGATATTTCTCCAGAAGCTGCTGCGCTTCCTCCTCGAACGAGGCAAACATCGCGCGGTGCACGTCTTCCTTCACCCAGCGGTTGTAGAACTCCTTGCGCGCGGTGACCAGGTGGTCGACCCAGGCCTTCTTGTGCTTGGCTTCCATGCGCGCGTCGCTTTCGATGGCATCCTTGATCGCCAGGAGCAGTTCCATGCTCGTCAGGCTATGGGTATTGCCTCGGGTAATAGCGTTCGAAATCGCGTTGATGACGAAACGCGGGCTGACGCCGGTGAGGCCTTCGTCGGCGGATTCGGCATGCAAACGAGAGGCTTCAGTCTCGGGAACGCCCTCGACGGCCTCTCCAGCGTAGAGGCGCAGCTTCTTGGTCATATCCAGACCCTCACGCTCGGTCTTCGTGAGCCGGGTGAGGATGGAGAACACTGACGCCAGATTGAGCACGTGCGGATCGAGGTGCACATTGCGGAACGCGGGAGCGCCGGAGACGAGCTTCTGGTAGATCCTCGCTTCGTCGCGGTAGGAGAGCGCGTAGGGCACCTTGATGATGACCATGCGGTCGAGCAGCGCCTCGTTCTCCTTTTCCTGCAGGAACTTGTGGAACTCGGCCAGATTGGTGTGAGCCAGGATGGTCTCGTCCAGGTGGATCAGCGGGAAGCGGGACACCTTGACGTTCTTCTCCTGCGTCATGGTGAGCAGCAGGTAGAGGAACTCGCGCTTGACCTTCAGGATCTCGATCATCTCGAGAATGCCGCGACTGGCGGCATAGACGGCGCCGGACCAGGACCAGGCGCGCGGATCGCCCTCATCGCCGATCTGCGCCACCTTGGCGAGATCCACCGAGCCGACCAGATCGGCGATATCCGCCGTGGTGGGATCGTGCGGGGCATACGTGCCAATACCGGTACGCGAGGACTCCGACAGGAACACGCGTTCGACGGGAACGCGTACGAAGTCCCCTTCGAACTCCCGTTCCACGTACTCGCGCGCCCAGGGCGAGATCTCGCCGTGGATGTCGACTCCGAACCGCTCACGAAACTCGGCGCGCAGACTGGCTGGAACGAGGTTTAACGGGTTCTCCCGCATCGGGGAGCCCTTGATAGCGTAGAGCGCGCCTTCGTCGGTGCGGCTGTACTCTTCCAGTCCTCGTTTCAACAGGATGGCGAGCGTGGATTTGCCGCCGGACGGTGGACCGAGCAGCAGCAGCAGGCGGCGGCCGACATCCGAGCCTGCGGCGGCGCCCTTGAAGTAATCCACGACGCGCGACAGGGGCTCGTCGATCCCGAACAGTTCGCGCTTGAACAGCTCACGCGCACGCACGCTGTCCGGCAGGTCAGGCGAGGCTTCGCGACCGTGCCAGCGCAGCATATCCCAGATGTACTGATGACTGGTGCGCGCCATCTTCGCCGGATCCGGCGGCAGGATGGTGGCCAGGTAATCGCCGAAGGTGCCTTCCCAGCGCTGCGCGCGATGCAGGCGGCTGAAGGAACTCAGTGATTCGATGAAAGCTGAATGGACCGCGGGGTCCGCATCAGCAGAGAGTGATCGCATCGTCCTTCCCTCCCGTTTCAGTGCCCAGATCCGGCCCGGGGTGCCAGCGATGCCAGCGTGGTTCTTAACTTAGATCCAACGCTCGTCACAATGTGTGATGGCCCTCAATTCCCGGCCCTTCTGATACGTTAAGACGGTCACAACACGGAATTGTTCAGTGGTGCAGGGCAAGAGCCAAGCAAAAGGCGCGCCGTTTCCCGTGCATCCGCCACGAATTCGCGCAGGGCCACGCTCAGGGCACACTTCGCCTGGCCTTGCGCGGCCCACGCGCGCTCGCAGCAGCACCACGCCGCTGCACTCCGCGATGCAACGGCAGAGCAATCGCCATGCCTGTCACAATTTGGGTCAAACGCGCAGCGTCTGCACCCAAAAGTGGCCGCGATCCGGCCGCGAGCCATCGCAACCTGCCACAAGCCGCCACGAGCCGCAGTAGGTGCCTCAGTGGCTGAACAGGCCCTGAAGCTTCTCACCCAGCTTCTTCTTCAGATCGTCGCCCCGTTTCTGCACCTCCTGGCGCAGCTGTTGCTTGGCCAGCGCCTCGATGTCGGGCCGCACCACCGGTTTGGCGGGGGTGCCTGTGATGAGCAGCGGCACTTCGAGCGCCGCGGGAGCTGCCTTGCCACCGGCAGCCGCCGGTTTGTAGAAGCCGGTGACGAGCCGGTAATCGATGGCCTGGCTCGTCAGATTCAGGGTACCCCCACCATGGGATTTCAGGAAGTCGGTCTCGAGCTGCAAGTCGTCGTTACGCAATACCCCTTGATCGAGCGTCGCGTTCGCGCGTAACGTATTGAACACCGTTCGCGCGGGACCGGATGCCGCGCGCGGAACCTGTCGCTTCAGCAGATCATCGGCGCGTTGCAGTTCGAGCGCGATGTCGATGCCCTCGAGCGCCCCCTTCGTGACATTCAGGTCGATCTTTCCGGCGAGTGAGTGGATGAGCGCCTGATCGGTGTTCCCCGTTCCTCCGACCGCCACATTGGCATCCGCGTGCCCGGACAGACGCGTGCTGTCGAGCGCGGCTTTCATCAGAGCCGCGATATCCACACCGCGAAGATGCTCATTCAGCGTCAGATGTGCCTGCACGGGGCGCGCGTCCAGTGTGATGTCCCCGTTGTATGATCCCCCATAGAGATGCGCGCTCGTCGGTCCGAGATGAACGAGACCGTCCTTGGCAGCGAGTGGCATGAGCACGTCAGTAAACACGAGACCGGAAAACGTTGCGCTTCCCACGCGCAGCTTGCCATGCGCGTTCAGCTTACGCAGCGTGTCCAGCGGCAGAGGAACCGGCGGCTGCGGAGCCGCTGAGGCGGCCGTCTTCGCCTCTGACTGCGGCGGCGCAGGCGGCCGGTACCGATCCAGATTGATGCTGTTCACCCCCAGATCGAACCCCAGCGCGCCGGTTTCCAGGTCATCGACGCCGGCACGGCCGGTCACCGTCGTGTCATCCAGGGTCAGCGACAGATCGGAGAGCTGCAGCTGTTTGGGTGTCACCCGGTAGTTGGCCTTCAACGCGAGCGCGGACAAAGTGTGGCTGTCGCGCATCACTGGCGGTGTGACACCGATTGACTGCAGCAGCGGACGCAGCGCGGTCTTGGGTATCGTGATGGTGCCGCTCACCAGGCGATCGCCCGAGAGCTTTTCGCCCGCGATGGTCAGATTTACGGCGAGGTCGCCCAGCTTCGCTTCGATGCTGGCCGGGGAGAGTTTCTGCTGCGGGTCGAGCTCGATCCGGGGCGCGCGCAACGAGAACTTCAGGGGTGCGGCGGGCGGGGTGCCGGCGGTCTGGGTTGAATACGTTCCCTCCACGGCGAGCTTGTCGATGCCGGCGCCGCCCGCATCCACCGAGACCTCGCCGCTATGGATCTGCAGGTCACCGATCCGGGTAGTGCTTCTCTTGGCCTCATCCCGATACACCAGCGTGGCGTTGCTGATGTCGAGTGCGGCGATGGAGGCAGCGCCTTCCACGTTCGAGTCGCTCGCGCTGCCGCCAGGTGTGGCGTTGCCCTGTTGGGTCGCGCGCCCGCCCGCGGCGGAGCCCGACGGCGTGGCGCTCGCGGGCGCGGCACCCGTTGCCGCTTCAGTGCCGTGCTGTTCGCCCAGGTCCTTCCAGTTGTTGTCGGTGGGGCTGCGGCTGACGAGGTTGGCGGTGAGTCCGGTCACTTCGATGCGGCTCACCTCCACGCGGTGCCTGAGCAGCGGCAGCAGCTTCACGCCGATGCTGGCGCTCTGCACGCTGGCGAAGGGCTCGGAGCCGTAACCGGGCGGATTGCCCAGCGTCACGTCGTGGACGGACAGGCCGAGCCACGGGAACACCTTGAGCTCGAGTTTGCCACCGAGAGTGAGCGGGCGACCGGTGTGCTGCAGGACGGCCTGCTGGATCTTGCCGCGGTAGGCGTTCGGATCGACGAACACCAGCAACGCGATGATGGAGACGACGAACAGGGCCAGCAGCGTGGCCACCGTGATGATCAGGATGCGGACTGGACTCATGCTGGTGGTCTACCCCGTGGTCGAAGCGCGGCCATTGTGGCGGTTCGCGGCGCGCCGCGCCATTTCGGACCTGAGTCACGAAACCGAACCCGCCTGGTGGAGGGCGTTGCGGGCGTCTGCGCCCGACGACGCCGCCCTCTCATTATTGTGAACTGTGGCACTGCGGTGCCGCAGCAGCAAACTATGCTCGCCTGGCAGTCTTGTCGGCGCCGGTCGACGCGGACCCCATGCCAGCGCTCGCCGGCCTGAGGACGCTCGTTCCCCGGGGGCCACTTTCTGGATGGAGACATTCTGTGGCAACTCCTGCATCGAATGCGCCGCGGGCCGCCGATACCGGCGGATCAGCCGCCGGCTCGAGCCGCCCGGCGGTTGATGTCATCGCCGTCACCACGCGCGACGATTTCCTCCTCGAACTCGGCGAGTCGCTCGGCGGCCAGGCCTCGGTTCGGCCGGTGGACAGCGTCGCCGCCGCGTTCGAACACCTCGCGAATGCCAAGCGCGCTCACGTGCTCGTGCTGGACACGCGCGATGTCAGCGATCTGCGCGGCGACATCGAGCGGGTGCATGCGCAGGCTCCGCATGCGGTTGTGTTGGTATTCACCGCGGCGGATGCCGAGAAATCCGTGGGCGCAGCCGTAAAGGGCTCGAATGTCCTGGCGGTGCTGCCGATCCCGCTGGATCAGCGCAAGACGAGCGCGGTACTCGAAGGCGCCCTGGCAGATGCCACGGCGCGCAAGTCCTCACGCGGTACGGGGCGCTCCGGCTCCGAGCGTTCGGGTTCGGAGCGTTCTGGTGGGGAACGCAGCGCGTCCCCCGCAGCAGGCGAACGAGGCAGCGAGCGCAGCGGCACGTTCAGTGTCGAGCCGTTCCAGCCCGGCGCCGAATTCGGCTCCGGCGCGTCCGGAGGTCAGGTCGGCAAAAAACCGCTGGCGGTGTGGATCGGCGCGGCGGCGGTGGCGGCGCTGGCCGTTGGCGGTTACCTCTACTTCGGCCGCAGCAAGGAAGCCTCGCACGCCCCGGCTGCAGCGCCGAAGGCGGTCGCGAAGGCAAATCCGGCCGCGACGCCAACTCCCAGCGACGACGCAACGCTTGCGCCTGCGCCGGCTGTCGAGACTGCGCTCATCCACGGCAAGGTCGATGATCTGCTGGAGAAGGCCCGCCAGGCGATGCGCGAGCGTCGCTATTGCGAACCGGTGGGCGACAACGCACTCCTCTACTATCGTTCCGCGGCCGCCTCGGATCCCAGCAACGGTGAAGCTGTCGATGGCCTGCAGCGTGTGGCCAGCGTCCTGGCTTCGCGATTCGAAGACGCGCTGACGGGCAATCGTTACGAGGAGGCGGGCCAGGCTCTCGCCAATCTCAAGTCGGCGGCGCCCCAGGACAGCCGGATCGCCGGGATGGAGTTACGACTCTATACGGCGGAGATTGGCAGGGCCCTGAGCGATGGCAATTCCGACAAGGCCGCCGCGCTCGTGCGGCAGGCGCAGCAGGCGCCGTCGATTCCCGCCGACCAGATCGCCAAGTGGCGCGCAGACATCGCGCGGCATCAGGAGGACGCCAAGGTGCAGCGGCTTGCGGGCCTCGTCTCGGATCGCATTCATGACGGGCGGCTGGTCGAACCCACGGATGACAGCGCCCGGATGTACCTGCAACAGTTGCACGATGTGGCGCCGACGAATGCGGTGACTCAGCGGCTGACGCGCGATCTGAATGCGGCTTATCTGCGCAAGGCGCGTGAGGCCGCGATGGCGAACCATGCGTCCGAGATGGATCGCTGGCTGAATGAAGCCCGGGCGGGCGGTGTCAGCGCGGCCGACATCAGTGCCAATCAGCGCGAGCTGACCACGGCCCGACAGAAGGCGGCGAGCGCTGAGTCGGATCGCGTGGCGCAGCTGGCACGCGACCGTATCCGCGACGGGCGTCTGACCGATCCGGCGCAGGACAGTGCCGTCTACTATCTGGGGCAGCTGCAGAGCGCCGATGCGGCCAACGCCGCGATCGCGCCGATCAGCCACGATCTGGCGGGCAAACTCATCGAGCGGGCCCGCGCCGCCGCCGCGAGCGGCAAGTCGCCGCAGATCGATGCGGATCTCGCGCAGGCGCGGCGGCTGGGAGCCGATCCGAAGGACATCCAGGCGGTGCAGCAGCTCGCCAGCGCGCCGCCGGCGTCGGGATCGAAGTCGGCCTCGGGGACCTCCACGGCCTCGCTCGCGAGCAGCCTGAAGCGCACCCGCTACGTCGCGCCGGAATATCCCCCCCGTGCGCTGTCGGCGGGCATCGCCGGCTCCGTGACGGTGGAGTACACAGTGGATGCCCGAGGCAATCCGCGCGATGTGAAGGCCGTGGATTCATCGCCCGCCGGTGTGTTCGACCGCGCGGCGATCAGTGCGATCTCGCATTGGCGCTATGACCCGCTGGTCGTCAACGGCGCGGCCGTCGAGGTGCCGGTGCGCACGGTGATCCGGTTCGAGCTGCCCAAGTGAGCCGCGCACCCGAGTCACGCCCGGGCGGGCCAGGTGCGGGCAGGCAGGACCTGAGAGCTCGCGTGGCCCTCAAGGAGATTATCAGATGATTCCGGCAGGCAAAGACAACCATCGCCAGCTCGTCACGGTAGGCATCGCGACGGTGCTGACCCTGGTGATGGGCTTCGTGCTCATCCTCGGCTTCCGGCTCGCGACGCAGATGCGCGGCAACATCACCGCCCTGCAGACCGCGAGCATGCTGCAGACCTACCCCGCCACGATCGCCCAGCAGCTGGTCTCGCTGCGTGACCGCCTCGAAGCGCGTGCCTACTCCGGCCAGGCGCTGGCGGACCTGCGCATCAGCGTGGAGCGTTTCGATCACGATCTGGAACGGCTGGCGGCCAGCGGTCCGGCCCGGTCGAGCGAGCTGGATCAGGCCCGCGCGCTGTGGCGCCAGTACGGCCCGGTGGTCAATCCGGTGGTGGCCTTCAAGGGCCAGCCGTATGTGGATTCGGACGATGCGGGCAGTTCCTTCTCGAAGGAAGGCCGCAGCCACTTCGCGGACGTGAAGCGGGCGCAGCTGTTCGCCGCGGAGAATCAGAAGAACCTCCAGGCGGAGCTCGCGGCGGTCGCGACGCAGTTGCAGAAGTCAGCATCTGCGGGCGCTGCGCGGCTGCGCACCCTTCTGTCGGCGGGTGTGCTCGCGGCACTCGTGCTGGCCGGTATCGCAGCCTACTTCCAGTTGAGCCGTTCCCGTCACGAGCGCGCCGCGCGCGAGGCGCAGGAGCAGACGCGCGACATTCTGAAGACCGTGCGCGAGGGCTTCTTCCTGCTGGACGCGGACTACCGCATCGGCTCGGTGTGGTCGGAAGCGCTCACGCGCATGTTCGGACGCAGCGACTTCGCGGGCCTGTCCTTCGAGGAGCTGCTCAAGGATCTGGTGCCGGCCCCGACGCTCGCCACGGCTATGAAGTACATCAAGCTTCTGTGGGGTGATCGCGCCCACGAGAACCTGATGAAGAGCATCAACCCGCTGGGGCAGCTCGAGATCACCATGGAGAACGCTCACGGCAGCAAGGAGACGCGTTACCTGCAGTTCGACTTCCACCGCGTGATGGGGCCGAAGGGTGTCAAGCACGTGCTGTGCGCCGTGGGTGACATCACCTCCAGCGTGCTGCTCGCCAAGGAGCTGCACGAGTCGCAGGAGAATGCCAACCAGCAGCTCGACATGATGATGGGCATGATGCACGTCGATCCGCTGCAGCTGACCTCGTTCCTGGACAGCACCGAGACCGGGCTGCAGCTCATCAACGCCATCCTGCGCGAGCCCGCGCGCACCGACGGCGAGTTCCGCAAGAAACTCAGCGGCCTGTTCCGCGAGCTGCACTCGATCAAGGGCGAGGCCTCGGCGCTCAACCTGATGAGCATCGCCAGCCGCGTGCACTCGCTGGAGGACATGGTCAGCGAGCTGAAGAAGCGCGCCGAGCTGTCGGGCAACGACTTCCTGCCCATGGTCGTCAAGCTGGACGACCTGCTGGCGCATCTGCGCAGCGTGCGCGAGATGGCCTCGCGACTCACCACGATCAAAGAGAGCGCG
>DATKLO010000215.1:0-36266 GCA_035542375.1 Steroidobacteraceae bacterium
TGGCTACTTCCGCAATGTGACCGATCTGGTTCACGCGGCTGGTGGACTGGTCATCGCCGATGAGGTTCAGGGCGGTTTCGGGCGCTTCGGCTCACACATGTGGGGCCACGAGGTCCTGGGCGCCATCCCTGACATCGCAACCATGGGCAAACCCATGGGCAATGGACACCCGCTGGCAGGTGTGGTGACGACGGCCGATCTGATGGAAAGATTCACCAGCCAGAACATGTACTTCAATACCTTCGGCGGGAATGAAGTCTCCTGCGCCGTAGGCATGGCCGTGCTGGACGTGCTGAGGGATGAACGGTTGCTGGAGAACGCCCAGAAGGTGGGCGCCTACGTGCTCGCGGGGATGCGGCGCCTGCAGGACAAGCACGCCCTGATCGGTGATGTCCGTGGCCGGGGCATGTTCTTTGCCGTCGAGATCGTCAAAGACCGCGCAACCCGTGAGCCCGCCCCTGCGCAGACCAAGCGTATCGTGAACGCGATGCGCGAGCGCGGCGTGTTGCTGAGCCGCATCGGGCAAGGTGACAACATCCTCAAGATCCGTCCGCCCATGCCATTTACGACCGAGCATGCGGATCTCCTGCTGACGACGCTCGACGGCGTGCTCGGTGATGCCTGACCCGATGGAACTGCTGAGCGAGCTGGCCCTGGCGGCAGCAGCGCGCTGGCCGTTCGAAGTGGTTCGTATCGAGCCACTCAAAGTGCGCGAAAACGCGGTCTACGCAGTCCATCTCGCGGATGGCACCAAAGTCGCCCTGCGCGTGCACCGCCATGGTTACCACTCCGACGACGCCCTGCACGCCGAGCAGCAGTGGATGCGGGCGCTGGGTGCAGAACGGATTTCGGTTCCCCAACCCATCCCGTCAAGGGACGGCAAGGCCTTCGAGCTGATCGAGTGGCCGGGACTTCCAGGCCCCCGGCAGGTGGATGTGTTCCGCTGGATCGAAGGGCGGCAGCTGGGGTCGGTGGAGCACGGACTGTCGGCGGGCGCGGATGACATCGGGCGCATCTATGCGACCGTAGGTGAACTGGCCGCGCGGATTCACAACCAGGCCTGCCTGTGGCCCATGCCGGCCGGATTCCGGCGACATGCCTGGGATGCGGCCGGGCTGGCCGGCGAGCAGCCCTTCTGGGGGCGCTTCTGGGATCTGGCGGCGCTGTCGCCGCCACAGCGCGCGTTGTTCGAGCGGATCCGTGCGCAGGTGCTGGATGAATTGCACCGCTTCGGCATCAGCGCGGACCGCTACAGCCTGATCCACGCGGACCTCGTGCCCGAAAACATCCTGGTGGACGGGCCGCGGCTGCAGATCATCGACTTCGACGACGCCGGGTTCGGCTGGCATCTGTTCGAGATCGCCACCTCGCTCTACTTCATCCGGCGCGAGCCCTTCTACGAGGAAGCCCGCGACGCGCTGATCGAAGGATACCGCCGTGTTCGTCCCTTGCCGGATGAGCACCTGAAGATGCTGCCGCTGTTCCTCGCCGCGAGGGGTACGACCTATCTGGGTTGGGTGCACACGCGGCACGGCGAACCGGTCGCCCGCGAACTGACACCGCAACTCATCGAACTGGCGGTGGCGGCGGCCGAGGATTACCTCGCGACGCGGCCCGCCCGGGCCCGCTGAACCGCGATCCGCTCAGTAGACGATACTGCCGACCGAGGTGCCGCCGCAGACGAACAAGGTCTGCCCGGTGATGAAGCCGGATTCGGGCGCGGTGAGGAACAGGATGGCCCGCGCGACGTCATCCGGCCTGCCCAGCCGGCGTACCGGGATGGACTGGATGATTCCCGGCAGCTTCGGGCTGTCGGGCGGAATCAGATCGTGAAACACCTGCGTGGCCTCGATCGGTCCGGGAGCCACGACGTTGACGGTTATGCCCTGCGGTCCCAGCTCCAGAGCCCAGGTGCGGGCGAGCCCCAGCATGGCCGCCTTCGTGGCGGAGTACACCGTGCGTTTCGCGAGCCCCAGCACGGCCCGGGTGGATACCAGCACGATGCGGCCGAAATGTTGCGATCTCATGGTGGCGAGATTCGCCTGGACCAGGCTGATCGCCGCGGCCACGTGCAGATGGGTCAGCGCGGTCAGGTCCTCCCCGGTGACCTGCTCGAGGGGCTTTTCACGAACCGCACCGGCATTGTGGATCACCGTGGTGATGGGGTACCGGCGCGCGGTCTCGAGCGCCGCCTCGCGTGTCGCCGCAGCGTCGGTCAGATCGACGATCACCTGCTCCATGCCGGACGCCAGTGTCGCGGCGGGCTGACGATCGAGTGAGATGACTCTGTAACCGCCAGCCAGCAGATCCCTGGCCACTGCGGCACCGATCCCCGACCGGCCGCCCGTGATCAGTGCAAATCGCTCGTTCACGCGCTCCTCCTCGTTCAGCGTCCCGCGGCGAGTTCGCGCTCCAGGACCTTCGGACTCTCCAGCCAGCGCGCCAGCCACTGCTGTGCGAACTCGCCGGGGTAGCTGTCCTCCACGCTGGCACGCAAGGCAGCCACGGTGGCCGCGGCAAGTTCCCCCGGCGCGATCGGGCCGGGAAAGACGTTCAGCACGCGTACCCCGGTCGGCTGCAAGTGCGCCCGCAACCACTGCGACAGCGACCAGGCAGCCGCTTCCGCGGCGGAGTAAGTCCCCAGCGCCGGAAAATTGCACAGCGCCAACACCGACAGGATGTTGACCCAGGCGATTCCACGACCACGCAGCAGCGGGACGAAGCCACGCGCGAGGTTCAATAGTCCGAAGTAACTCGCGTCCATTTCGGTGCGAGCCGCGTCCACATCGATGCGCAGGTCGTTGCCCGTCGCGGCTGCGGGCCCGCCGGCTGCGGCTCCGGCCGCGGCAGGGGCTGCGCCGGCCGCGCCGCCGCCGGCAACGGGCCGGACCCCCGAATTGTTGACGAGAATATCGAGCGTGGGTCCCAGGAGCGCCGCCGCGGCATCGACCGAGCGGGCATCTGTTACATCGAGGGGCAGGAGTCTGACGCCGGGCAGCCGAACGAGTTCGGCGAGAGTCTCGGCCGAGTCCCCCTCCCGATGGCCCACCCACACGCTGGCGGCGCCCGCGCCGAGCAGCGCGCGGACCAACTCGTGACCGGCGGGAGTCGCGCCCGCCGTCACCAACAGGGTCCGGCCACGTGGATCGCAGGTCATTTCACTCAATTGCCTGTCGCTGCTCATCTCAACGGCACTCCCCGCAGGAACCGCCACCAGCGCGCCCTGGCCTGCCTTGTCCAGACCGATCATCACGTTGACCGCCGTGGGAGGTGCCGGCACATCGCCGTGCAGATGGGCAATGACGCTCGGGCCTGAATGCAGACGCACCAGACCTATGCGCCAGGGCACCCTGGCCCGGAAATACTCCAGATGACTGTGATGCAGGGTGGTCGCGGAAATCAGCTCTCCCTCGCCCGACTGCAGGCGCCACACCAACCGGCTCGACAGGCAGCGATGGCAGGCCTCGCGCGGTGGATACTGCACTGCCTGGCAGTTCGCGCAGACCTGAAGTTCGAAGCGCCCGAGTGCCGCGGCGGCGGTGAGCCGCATGCCCACATGACTTCGGGCGGCAGGCGGCAGCTGAATCGCTGCAGTCGCACCGGGGCTCGCACCGGGGCTCGCAGCGGAACCTGCGGCGGGATTCACGGCGGAATTCCCGGTGGTGCTCACTCAGACGCAGCCAGAATCGCCGCCCCACAGCACAGGCCGCGATCGTAGTTGATCATGCCGAAGCCGCTCACCAGCCCTGTCCGCGCGCGCGCGACAGCCTTACCCGCGGGTGCTCCCGTGAGCTGTCGCACGGCTTCGGTCATCCCGACATATCCACCGGCCGCGCCAGCCTGCCCCATCGACAGCTGACCACCCGAGGTGTTGTGGGGAAAACTGCCATCCGTGGTGAAGGTGTGGCTGCGCACGAACTGCGGACCTTCACCCTTGTCGCAGAAGCCCAGATCCTCCATCTGAATCAGGCTGATGACCGGATAGTCGTCATAGGTCTGCAGGAAATCGATCTGATCGGGGCGCACGCCCGCCTGCGCGTACAGGACCTCCCGGTCGAGAGCCCAGCCACCGCGCATCTGGATCGGATCATCGGGAAAGGCGTTGTGCCGTTCCATCGCGGCGAGGATGGAAGCCGACTTCAGGCCGAGTTCCCGCGCCTGTTCGCGCCGCATGACCAGAAACGCCTCCGCGCCCGCGCACGGCATGACGCAATCGAACAATCGGAGCGGATCGGCGATCGGGCGGGAGTGGAGATACTCCTCGAGTGTGAGCGGCTTCCTCAGCAGGGCGAAGGGCACATCGGCCGCGTTGCATCGTTGGGCCACGCACAGCTTGCCGAAGTCCTCGGCGCGAGCCCCGTATTCGCGCATGTAATGGGCAGTGAGCAGCGCGAAGCTCGCGTTGGGCCCACCTGAACCGTACGGGACGACGGCATCCTGCGAGAATTGGCTGAATCCGCCGATGGTGGCGCGGAACGTGTCGATCTGATTCGTGTCCGCCGCGACGCAGGCAACGACACGCGCATCTCCGGACTGGACGGCCCGGGCCGCGCGTCTGAGCGCGACGACAGCGGAGGCGCCGCCGAGGGGAATGTTGTCTAGCCAGCGCAGCGACAGTCCCAGATGCTGCGTCAGGCCCACCCCCGTGTCGGGTGCCAGAGTGAAGCTCGACAGGCACAGTCCATCGAGGGCCTGCTTGTCGAGACGACTGCCCTCGAGCAGTCCCGCGATGGCGCGTGCGGCAAACCAATGTGCCGCATGAGTCGAGTAACGCTCGTAAGGCACCGTCACCGGCACCGTGACCACCGTGTCCGGGTAGGACTGACGGCGCGCGGTCGTGGCGCGACGCCTGTGGCCTGTGGATCGCTTGTGGGTAGTGGCTGTCACGCGGTGGTGGGTGTCACACTGCGGTAAGTGTCAGGCGGCGGTAGGTGTCACGCGGCGGTGCGCTTCTTCAGTGGCCGCAGGTCTATGGTCCGACCGCTGGTCAGCGAATCGTGCGCCAGTTCCTTCAGACGCGCACGCTGAATCTTCTCCGTCGGAGTCAGGGGCAGCGCCTCGCAGAAACTGACATAGCCGGGCGCCTTGAAATAGGCCAGCTTCTCCAGGCAGAACTGCACGAGTTCGCGAGCGAGAGTCTGCCGCTCCTCGGCGGCGAGTGCGGTGCGAGTCACGATACAGGCCATGACCTCATCACCGCGCACTTCGTCGGGAACTGCGGCCACGCCGACACTGGCCACGCGGGGATGCTGCAGGAGCACCCCCTCGACTTCGACCGCCGAGATGTTCTCGCCGCTGCGCCGGATGACGTTCTTCTTCCGGTCGACGAAGTGCAGATCCCCGTCCGCATCCCGGTAGACCACGTCACCGGTATGGAAGTATCCGCCCTCCCATGCTTCCGCCGTGGCGCGCGGGTCCTTGAGATATTCCCGGAAGAAGCCGAAACGGGTGTTCGGGGCGCGGGATCGCACCCACAACTCGCCCGGTTCATTCACGCCGGCATTGGCACCCCCGTCGCTCACCACACGGCATTCGACCAGTGGCTGGGGCCTGCCGAAACAGGCGGTACCCACTTTGCGTGGCTCGTGATTGGCGATCACGACGGCGCCGGCACCCGTTTCCGTCATCGCCCATGCTTCGACGAGGGGGAAGCCAAAGCGCTGCTCGAAGGCTGCGTGCAGGCGCGGGCTGACTCCCGCACCGAAACCAAACCGCAGGGCATGATCCCGATCACTCTCGCTCGGTGGAGCCCCCAGGAGCATCGCGGGCATCACGCCAAGATAGTGCACGATGCTGGCCCGCGATTCGCGCACGGCCCGCCACCAGGTGCCCGGATGGAACCGGTCGAGCGGCACGATGCAGCCGCCACTCATGAGCATGGCCATGGTGGACACGGCCATCGCGTTCATGTGACTCATGGGCAAGGGAGTGATCAGGCGCTCCACGCCCGGCCGCACCGCACACACCCCGTCCAGTGCCCCGTACCACGTCCCTTCCCAGAGAAAATATTCGTTGGCGAGAACGCAGCCCTTCGGCTTGCCCGTGGTCCCCGAGGTGTACAGTAATGCGCATTCGGTCTGCTCATCCGGTGGTGTATCCGGGTGCGGTACCGGTCGCGTGACTCGCGTGAGCGGGGACAGATCGGGGACGGTGACAGTGAGCGGGCAACCGCTCGCCTCGGCCGCGCGTGTCAGATCGGCCACGCGCGAGTGGGGCGCGACGGCGATCGCGATGTCCGAGTGGCTGACGAGGTATTCGAGTTCCGCGCTGCGCCATTCTGCGTTGATGGGCACTACCGAGACGCCCAGCGCATTCAGCGCCAGCCAGTGGAAGAACATGGCCGGGCGGTTTTCCAGCAGCAGACCGGCCCGGTGTCCATGCCCGAGCCCCGCCCGTGCATAGCGCTCCCGCAGCTCGCGCACCTCGCGAGCGGCGCTCTCGTAGGACCAGGTGTGGGCCTGAATCCCGTAGCGCTCGGCCGTCTCAGGCAGGATGCACAGGAAATCGTGCTCCCCGCAGGCCGCGACCGAACGCTCGAAGGCCTGGTGGACCGTCCCGGCGATGTATGGCGAACCGGTGGCTCCGGTTTCTGAAGTGGCAGCGGTCATGCGCGCCTACAGCAACAGCTGAATGGACGGCAGCGCGGCATCGCAATTGAGCAGATCGATCTTCTTCAGTCGTACACGCAGCGCGTCGTCCGGGCCGACGAGGTGATGCCACGCGACGGCCGCGAGCACGAGTTGCCGATCCAGCTGGGTCTCGACGTAGATGAAGGGGGTCCGCACGATCAGGGCACCGCTGGTGAGATCCCGGCGCTCGAGGGCCGGCTGCTGCAGCACATGCTGACAGAAACTCGGTTGTTGCTGTGAGAAAGCGTTGGGATGCCGGAGCCGCTCCAGTCGTACTTTCAGCAGCAGCTTGTCTTCATGGAAGAGCGAGGTATGCGTCTCGCCGTCGGGCTGGCCGCGTGTCAGCGGCATCCAGTAGCGGGCATCATCGGTGAAGAGCGCGAACCACTCGTCGAAGCGCTTCTCATCGAGAAGCCGCGCCTCACGGTAGACCAGATCGATCGCGGCCTGGCTCACGACCCGTCCGCCATGCCGCAGGTCATGTAACGCGCCCACGCCCGGTACTGCCCGCGCATCGGCGCCTCATTCGTGGCCCCGTAGGTGCCCGCGATACCGGCCGATTCGGATTCGCGGTAGTTGCGGTGCAAACTCACCCACTCGGAACTGGAGGCCGCCAGTCCCTCCTGGATGGCACGATAGCAATGCAGATCGTCGTGTCCGACCATGGACGTCGGAGCGTTGATCAACCGGGTGTAGGTCGTCGTGCGCGCCAGCAGTGCATCCGGTGCGCCCACGAGCCGGAAGGTCCAGCTCTCGATCAATGTCTTGTCCACGGCCAGCGGCCGGGCGACGCGGATCGCCTGGATCGCACCCTTGATGGTCAGGCTGGGGTAGTACACGGTGTTGTGGCGCGCCTCGCCCAGGATGCGTTGCGCGCGCTCCTCGCCGTAGGCGGCGATCATGCGCTGCTCGTACTCGCCGACACTCGAGTACTTCGAGTGGATGGAGAAATTGACGCCCGTGTAGCTGTGACCGTTGTCGTAGACCTTGACCCCCATCTTCTCGAAGAAATCGTAGCCGTTGACGAAGGGCACGAACTGCTCGATGACCATGGGCGCAGGTCCCGCCTCGTGCCCCTGTTCCCAGACCCGCTTGGCCGTGCCCGCCGAGGACTCATGCGCCACCATGGGGTGCATGGCGTCGTTGAGGTTCTCGACATACATCTTCCAGTTGCAGTCGTGCAGATAGCGCAGCACGCCGCCGGCGACCTCCAGCCGGCCTTGCGGGGAACGCTCCACCATGTTGTCGATCGAGCTGAGCGACTCGCCGAAGAACTCGTGGAAATCCACCCCTTGGGGGGCGAGCCGCGCGAATACGAAGCCGCGGTAGTTGACGGCGTTGAGTGACGGCAGGCCCCGGGAAGCCTCCGACTGGTCGAAACCGCTGTGTTCGTAACCGCTCCTGAGCGGAACCGTGCGCAGCGCGCCGTCCAGCCGATAGGTCCAGCCGTGATAGGGGCAGCGGATCAGGCCGCCCTGGCAATTCCCCTGCACGGCGCTCAGCAGGCGCGTGCCCTTGTGCGCACAGCGGTTGGGAAACACCCGCACCTGCTGGTCGGCGCCCCGCACCATGATCACGGGCTCGCGGCCGATCACCGTGGAGTAGAAATCCCCCGCCGCCGGAACCTGGCTGTCGTGCCCGACGTAGATCCAGGTGTTGCGCCACAAGTGCGCCATCTCCAGCTCGAACAGTTCCGCACTCACGTACAGGTCGCGGTGGATGCTCTGCGGGCGGACCAGGCCGCGGATGGCGGCCGGATTGTCGTGATAACGGTGCATCGGTGGCGCCCCTTTTTTGCGCTACAATACTAGCGTGTTCACGTGATTTTGCAACCAATGCCCCGCAACGCACGCCTCAGCTCCAGCCGGCCCGGCGCCGATGCCCGGCGCCGCGGGGATCCGGCCTCGCCGGATTTCCGTATCGCCGAGTGGCCGTTCTATCTCATCGCGCGCACCGCGGGCCGTTACGCGATGGACATGGAGAATGCCCTGCGGCGTATCGACATGGACCTGGCCAGCTGGCGCGGACTGATGCTGGTGCACGAAACCAACCCGAGCAGCGTCAGTGAAATCGCGGATCGCGCAGTAATACGGCTCTCCACCATGACGCGGGTCGTGCAGAGACTCGAGCGGCGCGGCCTGGTGCGTCTCGCGCGCCGCGCGGCCGATGCGCGTGTTACCGAAGTTTACATCACGCGCGCTGGCGAGAAAGTCGTCGAGGAGATCCGCGCCATCGCCAGCCGCATCTATCATCTGGCCTTCCGCGACATCCAGCCGGCCGAGATCCTCAAGCTGAACGATCTGCTGCGGCGCGTGTATCACAACCTGGAGTTCACGACTCCGGACTGAGCTTGTATCCCAGTCGCTGCGACAGACCCGCTGCCCTGCCGCACACCGCCGTTGCCAGCTTCGCAAGCGACGCTTCGAACAGCCTGCTGTAGCCCAGGGCCACCAGCGCCAGCACCATCGTGCCCGTACTGTCGTAGACAGGAGCGGCGATGCCAGCGACTCCAGGAATGAACTCACTCGTATAGGAGTAACCGCGCTTGCGCGTCTGCGCCACGACGCGGGCCACTTCATCTGCCGAGGTAGGCTCGAGGCCATTGCGCGCGTTCTCGGACAGCTCCACCTTGACGAGCTTCGTCGCCTGCTCGTCCGCGCGGAAGGCCAGAAACACCCCTCCGGTGGCGGAACGGGTCAGAGGCATCACCGAGCCGACACGCAGACTGGCGGCGACCGGTGAATCCGCACCCAGCCAGCGCACGATCGTCGCCCCGTGATTCGCCCACACCGCCAGTGCCACCGTCTGCTGCGTCTCCGCGCACAGCTGCTGGAGCACCGGGGCGGCCAGGGACACGGCGTCGAGGCGGGCGATGGCCGCCAGACCCAACTGGAGCGCAAAGGAACCCAGATCGTACAGACCAGTCTCGGCACCCTGCTCGATCAACCCCATGCGGGCGAAGCTCACCAGGTACCGATGTGCCTTTGCCGCCGGCATGCCGGCCGCCGCCGCCAGATCCCGCAGCATCTGCGGCCGTCCCGCCTGAACCAGCGCCTGCAACAGCCGCGCGCCCACTTCGATGGACTGGACCCCGTGCTGCGCCTTGCGCCTGGATACCCGCATGACCACCTTGACCTCATGCCACGAACCGGATTACGCTAATCATAATCGATTACGTATTGCGTAACCAGTCGGAGAACGACATGAGCGAGCAGTCCGGCGGCGCCCGCCGCGGTCATCAGGTCCTGCAACGCCTGCGCGAACAGCCCCCCGCGATCTGGTATCGCGGCGAGCAGGTCAAGGATGTGACGGTGCATCCGGCACTGCGCGGTGGCGTGCACACGCTGGCCCGGCTCTACGACCTGCAGTGGGAGCAGCCGGAAGTGACCCTCTACGACTCTCCTTCCAGCGGAAAGAAGGTCGCGCGTTCGTTCATGATGCCAAGGACCCGCGCGGAGCTGGAGAGCATCAGTCGCGCCATGAAGGTGTGGGAAGACCACACGCACGGGATGATGGGTCGTGTACCGGACTACATCAATCGCGCCATGACCGGTTACGCGGCCGGTGCGGCGTTTCTTGCGGAAGCGAATCCCAAGTTTGGCGCCAACGCCGTGCGCTACTACGAGTATCTGCGCGAGAACGATCTGTGTCTCACGCACACACTCATCCCACCGCAGGCCAATCGCGCGGTGAGCTCAGCCAAACAGGCCGATCCGTTCCTGGCGGCACGCATCAAGGACGAGACGGATGCCGGCATGGTGATCCGCGGCTGCCGCATGCTGGCCACGCTGCCCATCTCCGATGAGATCATGGTATTCCCCTCGACACTGCTGAAGAGCCCCGAGGAGGATGCGCCCTACGCTTTCGGTTTCTCGATCCCCAACAACACGCCGGGACTGCGCTTCATCTGCCGCGAGAGCGTGGATTACGGGCGCTCGCATTTCGATCATCCGCTGGGATCGCGCTTCGAGGAGATGGACGCGGTCGTCGTATTCGACGATGTGTTCGTGCCGTGGGAGAACGTATTCCTGCACCGCGACATCCAGCGCTGCAATCAGGCTTACGCGCGCACCGGCGCGGTGGCGCACATGACACACCAGGTGGTGGTCAAGAACATCGCCAAGTGCGAATTCATGCTGGGCCTTGCCTCCCTCATGGTGAACAGCATCGGCGCGGAGGTGTTCCAGCACATCCAGGAGAAGCTGGCGGAGATCTGGGTCAACCTCGAGACGATGAAGGCTTTCCTGCGCGCGGCGGAGGCCGATGCGGCGCTTGATGAATGGGGCGTCATGCGACCTGCCTGGGACCCGCTGGATGCGGCGCGCAATCTGTTCCCGCGCCTGTACCCGCGGATGGTGGAGATCATCCAGCAGATCGGCGCCAGCGGCCTCGTCGCCATGCCCACCGAGCATGATTTGAGCGGCCCGCTCGCCGAGGACATCCGCAAGTACTATCAGGCTGCGCGTGCCGAGGCCTTCGAGCGCATCCCGCTGTTCCGTCTTGCCTGGGATGCCTCGATCTCCGCCTTTGCCGGACGCCAGGTGCTGTACGAGCGCTTCTTCTTTGGCGATCCGGTGCGCATGGCGGGTGCGCTCGTGGCCGGGCACAATAATCAGATCCAGCAATACGCTGAGAAGGTCCGCGCATTCGTCAAGGAAGGGAGGGACGAGGCGTTCGCCGCCGCGCCCGCAAAGTGAGCCAGTCCCGCCCGCCAGATCCGCGCCGCTTCCGCGACACCATGGGCCTTTTCGGCACCGGCGTCGCGGTCATCGTGGCGCGCGCCGGTGAGGACGTGCATGCGATGACCGTGAACGCGGTGTCATCGATCTCACTGGACCCCATGCTGGTCATGTTCTGTCCGGGCAACAGCACGCGGCTGGCGCGCGATCTGCCGCGAGTCACCGGCTTCACGATCAACATCCTGCGGCGCGAGCAACAGGCGCTGTCGACCTATTTCGCCGGCGGCTGGAAGGAGCCCATGCCACCGCCGTTCCGCTTCGTGCCCTCGCCCAGCGCCTTGCGTCTCGAGGGAAGTCTGGCTTCCATCGACTGCACCCCCGAGCGGGTCATCGAGGCAGGAGATCACTGGCTGGTCCTTGGACGGGTCACCCATCTGCATACGGGCATCACCCCGCACGAACCGCTCCTCTTCTACAAGGGCGGCTACCGGGGCGTCGATGCGGTGGCCGGGGCGCCGGCTCCCGAACTTGCGGATGTGCACGAAGTCCCGTTCCATTTCTATTGATTCTATTGACGTCTGGCTACGCTGCTCGCAGGATGGATGCCGGCACGGCCCGCCTCAACACCGAGATACAACCGGCCGGCCATGACCCGCAGACAGGGGGATGCGCATGGACCGGTCCGTCCGCAGCGTTGCCATAGTCATTACCGTGCTGGCTGCACTCCTGCTGGCACCCCGGACCGGCCAGGCCCAGGTCGGCAGCACGGCACCCACGGCAGTGATCGCCGGAGGCAACCGCACCATCGGTGACACCGACAACCGCCCTGGTGAGGTCGTGAGCTTCGATGGCAGCGGCAGTGCGACGACGGACCCCGAGGCCACCATTGTCATCTATCAATGGTCGATCAACGGGACAATCGATGAGGCCGCCACGGGCCCGCGCCCCTCGATGGCTCTTGCCGATGGGCAAAGCACAGTCTCGCTCGTTGTCATCGACAGCTTCCAGCAGCAGAGCGCACCGGCCTCTGTCGTCATCACCGTGCTCGCGCCCTTGACCGTGCAGATCACCGGTGGCAGTCGCACGGTGGCGGATTCGGACGGACTGCCTGGCGAGAAAGTGCCGTTCACCGGTTCGGCCACCTCGCCCGGCAGAACCATACCGGTGAGCGCATTCAGCTGGGTCGCTACTGCACGAGTCGGAACCTCGAACACCGTGATCGACAGCGCGCAGGGTACCGCCAGTCCCACATTGAAGCTGCGCGATGGAGCCAATACGGTCACTTTGAACGTCACCGATCCAGGCAATGGCCGGGTCACGAGCGCGACGGTCACGGTCAGCGTGGGCACACCCAATCCCACCAACGTGCCCAACCCGATTTCCTCCCTCCCGGGACTGACGCCGAACCAGAAGGCAGCCGCCCAGAGTCTGGAACGGGCGTGCAACGATCTGGGCAACCAGTACGTCGCCGGCTCCGCCCTCGGCGCCGATTCCATCGATCTGCTGCAACAGTGTCGCGCCATCATCCGCGATCACGTGAACGGCACCGACCTGCCCGGCCTCCTCACCGCGCTCGATGCCGTCTCCGGTCAGCAGCTCACCAGCATGCAGCGCATCGGACTGACGTTCTCGGACTCCCAGTTCAAGAATCTCGGCAACCGCCTGACCGAATTGCGCCAGGGTCTGCACGGAGCGAGCGCTAGTGGTCTCAACATTCACAGCGGGGACAGCTCACTGCCTCTGCAGCAGCTGGGGTCACTGGCCGCGGATGTACTGGGTGGCGCCGCGGGGGCGGACGATTCCAGCAGAGCACTGTTCAGCGACCGCCTCGGGATCTTCATCACGGGCGACATCCGTCTCGGCGACCGCGAGGCCAGCGAGCGGGAGTCCGCCTTCGATCTGACCGATCACAGCATCACCGTCGGCGCCGATTACCGGTTCACGAATACCTTCGTCGCCGGCGCCGCGTTCGGCTATGGACGCGCCAAGTCGGAATTCACCACGGCCCGGCTCGACAGCAAGAACCTGACTGGCTCGCTGTACGGATCCTGGTACCGGGGCGACTGGTACGTGGACTTCATCGCCACCTTCGGCAAGGTGGACTACGACTCGAGCCGCCATATCCAGTTCGACAGCAGCGTCGTGACTTCCGCCGGCGTGGTAGACCGGATCGCACTCGGCAGCACGAGCGGCCGGCAGACCGCGGCCAGTGTGACCACGGGATACGACTGGCACTGGGGCGGCCTGCAGGCCGGCCCTGCCGTCACATTGAATTACAGTCATCTCAAGGTCGACGGCTTCGCGGAAACCGGTGCCAGTGGCCTCGACCTCTCCTTTGACGATCAGAGCGCCGAGTCCGTGACACTGCGCGCCGGGGGCCACCTGTCTTACGCGATCAACACCCGCTTCTGCGTGATCCTGCCGCACCTGCAGGCCGCCGCGGTGCGCGAGTTCGCCGCTACCACCCAGGCGGTGAATGTCCGCTTCAGCGCCGATGCCGCCTCCGGCTACACCATCCTCACGGACGGTCCCGATCGCGACTACTTCAACTGGTCGGGCGGCGTCTCGGCACAGTTCCCCCACGGGATCGCCGCCTTCGTCGAATACCAGGCCATGGCGGGCCTCGCCCTCACCAGCCTGCACGACACTGCCGCGGGGCTGCGCCTGGCCACGAGTTTCTGATGAACCACCCCGTCATCCTGTCGATTGACCAGGGCACCAGCTCGAGCCGCGCCATCGGCTTCACCACGGCAGGCGCCGTGCTGGCCCTCGAGCAGCAGCCCTTCGAGCAGATCTATCCCCAGTCCGGCTGGGTGGAGCACGACCCGGAGGTGATCTGGGCGACGACGCTGTCGAGCGCTCGCGAGGTCCTCAGACAGTTGCGCGGGCAGCGGCATGCAGTGGCCGCCGTTGGAGTCACCAATCAGCGCGAGACCACTCTGGTGTGGAACCGGCGGACGGGCATCCCCGTGTACAACGCCATCGTCTGGCAGGATCGGCGTACAGCTGCCGAATGCCGACGCCTGCAGGAGGCCGGCCACGAAGATGCCCTCGCGGAAATCACCGGGCTGCGTCTCGACCCGTATTTCTCCGCGACCAAACTCGCCTGGATCCTGGAGCACGTGAATGGCGCGCGGGCGGCAGCGCAGGCGGGCGAACTCGCCTTCGGTACGGTGGACACCTTTCTGATCTGGCGTCTCACGGGCGGCAAGGTACACGCCACCGATGCCAGCAATGCCAGCCGCACCGCGCTGTTCGACATTCGCAAGGGACGCTGGGATGAGTCCCTCTGCGAGTTGTTCGGCGTGCCCATGAACTGTCTGCCGCAAGTACGCGACAGCGCGGCTGACTTCGGCACGACCGACCCGGGCCTGTTGGGCGAGGCGCTGCCGATTCGCGGGGTCGCCGGTGACCAGCAGGCCGCCCTCATCGGCCAGGCGGGATTCAATACAGGCGATGTGAAGAGCACTTACGGCACGGGGGCATTCCTGGTGCTCAACACGGGTGCGCAGCTGCTGCGTTCCCGCAACCGCCTGCTCAGCACCGTGGCCTATCAACTCCGGGGCACGATCACCTATGCCCTGGAAGGATCCATTCTCTCGGCCGGCTCGACGATCCAGTGGCTGCGCGATGGACTGGGTCTGATCACACGGGCAGCGGAAATCGAAGCGCTGGCTCAATCGGTCAAGGACAGCGGCGGTGTCTATCTCTTGCCGGCGTTCACGGGACTTGGCGCTCCGTACTGGGATCCGGATGCGCGCGGTGCGATCGTCGGCCTGACGCGCGGTTCCAGTCGTGCGGAGATTGCACGTGCCGGGCTGGACAGCGTCGTCTACCAGACCCGCGATCTGCTGGACGCGATGGCATCCGATGGAGTGCGGCCGCACCTGCTGAAAGTCGACGGTGGCATGGCTCAGAACGCTTTCTTCCTGCAACGTCTGGCGGACGTGCTCGGCATCCCGATCCTGCGACCGAAGATGGCCGAATCAACGGCCTTCGGGGCCGCCTGCCTGGCGGGCCTGGGCCAGGGTCTGTTCTCCTCGGTCAAGGACATCGCGGCGCTCTGGCAGCCGGATGTGCGGTGCGAGCCGCGACTGGGTGCCGACGAGCTTGCGCGTGAGCTCGAGGGCTGGCGCGCCGCCATCCGCAGGGTCCGCACGCACAACGCGGGCTGAGGGTCAGGGAAGGCGGGAACGCCCGATCGTTCCGCGCCGACGTCAGGGTTGAACCGCTCGCAACCGTCTCCGCACTTACCCACGGAGGCGAGAATCATGCTCGACGCCGCCGCCTGTGGATAAGTCATCGCAGGCGAGCGGTGGTCCGTGCTGTAGCTCCTCGCCGGTGAGATCCGAAGGAGCGCCGCCGGTTCATGCTGTCCATCCTCGTGTGCCATTCCTACTTCCTGCGGTTCGATCCCAAACAGGTCGAGCGCGGCAAGCCCTACCCTCCGCTGGCCACGCTGCAGGTTGCCGCGCTGTTGCGCCGGGCCGGGCACCAGGTCGCGCTGTTCGACGCCATGCTGGCCGACGGAGTGGCCGAGTACGAGCGCAAGCTCGCGGCGACCCAGCCCGACCTGGTGCTGTTCTACGAGGACAACTTCAACTTCCTGAGCAAGATGTGCCTGGGCAAAATGCGCAGCGCGGCCTGCGAGATGATCGAATCCGCGCACCGCGCCGGCGCCCGGGTCATCGCTTCGGGGGCTGACGTCACGGATTGTCCGGAGCCCTATCTGCAGGCGGGCGCGGACCTGGCGCTCGTGGGCGAGGGATTGACCACGCTGCTGGAGCTCATCCCGCGGCTGGACTCGACACCTGATGCACCGGGAGGCGAGCTGATCCAGGGGTTGTCGGGCGTCGCGGCCCTCGTCGAGGACAGTGTCGTGCGCGTGAACGGCGCCAAGGTACTGCCCACCGCCGCCCAGCAAGCCGAATTTGCCGCCTGGGACCTCATCGACATGGATCGCTACCGCGATGTCTGGATGCGGTCGCACGGGTATTTCAGCCTGAACATGGCTGCCTCCCGCGGGTGCTCGTTCCGCTGCACGTGGTGCGCCAAGCCCATCTGGGGCAACCAGTACCTGCAGCGCAGCGCCGCGAACGTTGCGCAGGAGATGCTCTATCTCAAGCATGCCTTCCGTCCGGATCACATCTGGTTCGCCGACGACATCTTCGGCTTCCGCGTGGACTGGGTGAACGAATTCGCCGCCGCCGTGAGCAGCGCCGCGGCGACGACCCCCTTCACCATCCAGTCGCGCGCCGATCTGATCAGCGAGCGCATGGCGCAGGCCCTGCATTCGGCCGGATGCCGCGAAGCGTGGCTGGGAGCCGAAAGTGGCAGTCAGCGCGTGCTGGACGCCATGAACAAGGGCACGACCGTCGCCCAGATCCTGACAGCACGCGAGCGACTGAAGTCAGCGGGTGTGCGGGTCGGGTTCTTCATCCAGCTCGGATACCTGGACGAGGATCTCGCCGACCTCATCGCAACCCGCGAGTTGCTGAGCCTTGCGCGCCCGGACGATGTGGGTGTCAGCGTGTCCTATCCGCTGCCCGGTACGAAGTTCCACGAGCTCGTGAAGGCGCAGCTCGGACCCAAGACCCACTGGCAGGACAGCGACGACCTGGAAATGATGTTCCCGGGCACCTACACCACCGAGTTCTACCGCGCGGTCCGCAACCTGATCCACGAGCAGGTCGCGTTGAACAGTCGGCCCCGCTCCGACCCGGGTGTGCGTCGCACGACCCGCCTGCTGGAACGGCGCTGGCGCGATCTGCTGGCCGAGGAGTCGCGCCACCGCTCACGCCAGAGTACGACGTTGCGCCGCGAGGTGCGTTCGCTGGACGCACCCGCTCCGCGAGGCTACTGACATGCCGGCCCCACACCTGCCACCGCTTCGACGCATCCAGTCGGCACTGCGCAAGACCACGGAGGTACTCGCACTGGAGCTGTCGCGACCGGGCTCGCCCACTCCCGACTGGTCGGATTTCGAATGGCGGATCGCCCGCGCCGTGGTTGCGACGCACGGCGTATCGCCGCTGCTCGCAGCCACACTGCGCTGGCAGGTTCCGGCTGACTGGCGCGCCTTCCTGGAGCAGCAGCGCGAGAACACGATCCTCAGGCACGGCAGGATCGCCGCACTGCTGACCCGGATCGATGCACTTTCGCAGGCGCGGGCTCTGCCCCTCGTTGCGCTCAAAGGTGCCGCGCTTCACAGGGCAGGACTGTATCGGGCCGGGGAGAGACCGATGGCCGACCTGGACCTGCTCGTGCGACCCGCGGACGTCGGGCAAGCGAGCGCCGTGCTCGGCCAGTTGGGTTACCACCAGTCGCAGATCACTCCCAAGCATCGTGTCTTCACGCGTCACGACCCGGTCCCCACACCGCACGATGTGGGTGAGTATCCCGACAATCCGCTGAAGATCGAACTGCATGAGCATCTGCGGGAATGGCTCCCTCTGGAACCGCAGGACATCACTTGCACCGTGTGGCCGCAGCGGGCAGCCCCGGGACTCAACCCTTACCCGACGCGTGCCGCCCTCATGGCGCACCTGTTGCTGCACGCCGCCGGGGCTCTCGCCTACCGCTGCCTGCGACTGCTGCATCTGAATGATCTCGCCCTGGTCTCAAGGAGCATGGACGAGACTGACTGGCAGGAGCTGTGCGGCCCCGATCGCAGATCCCACTGGTGGGCCCTGCCCCCACTGCTTCTGACGAACCGCTACTACCGCGCGGTGGTCCCGCAGGCTGTACTGGAATGCCTTGCCGCCCAATGCCCGAAACGGCTGCGATCCCGCTGCGAGCGGCAGGTTCTCGCGGACGTGTCCTTGTCCAATCTGCGCATCGAGGCCTTTCCCGGCATCGAGTGGGCCCGGACGCAGACTGAAAGACTTCGCTACATCATGTCCCGCATCCGGCCAAGCCGCGAGACGCTAGTGCTGCGCGAGTACGTTGCCGAGACGCAGCCCCACTCATCCGCAAGCAGCTGGTCACGCCTGTCGCAGGGCCGTCGCATCGCGAAGTGGCTGCTGTCCCGTCCGACGCGCAGCGAATCCATGTATCCGGTCCAGATGGTTCTGATGCGTGCGCGCTGAGAACCCCCGCATGAACGGACACTCCAACAGGTCCTCCGCCGACCTGGCGTTACAGCAGCGTTCGCAGCAGATCCACGCTCTGGTCCGGTGTGCCGTCACGCAACAGCTCGAACGCAGGGATGTCGGCGAGCCTCGGCCGGAATGTCCGCCAGCTTTCCTGATGAGTCGCGTAGGGCTGGTTCTGCCGGAATCCCTGGATGGCTTTCCGGCGATTCAGTCGCCTGAGCGCCGGTTGCCGCCGGGCACTGCGGGACGACATGAAGACGATCGCGCACACCTCGAGCGGGCGCCGGGCAATCAGGAACGGCTGACGGCGCAGGTCAATTTCGTACTTCCTGACACCGCTGCGTCGGGTGATCACCGCAGAGCGCGCAATCCTTGTGGCCGTCACCTTCGTAAGCGTGTTCAGCGAGTCGCAGCGGATGTGCATGAAGTTGGGAACCGCTACCGCACGCAGCGTCTCCGGCTCTACGAACAGGCTGTCCTCCGAGAGAAACTCCATCCCCCGCAGCAGCGCGTGCAGGGTGGCCGTGGATTTGCCGGCCCCGCTGTCGCCCATCAGCAGCAGACCGCGGCCCCGCTCGCCGATGCAGGCGGCGTGCAGCGGGATCAGACCACGCCGGCGCGCGGCCAGAGTGAACACCGCGAATTCCAGCAGCTCGTAGCGAGCGTGGTAGGGGAAGCTCAGCATCTGCCGCGACAACACCACCAGCGCCGCGCTGTGGTCCGGTGCCAGCACCACGAAATCGGAATTACCCGTCGTTCCGCACAGCATACCGGCGCCGGACAGCATGCCGATTCGATCGGGCTCGTGCCGCGTCGCCGGCGTGTCTGCCTGCGGCGCCAGCGACAACCTGACACGGAACTTCGGCTCCACGCCCGCAAGCCGATAACGCGGCAGACCGGCATAGGCCCACTGCACCAGCCGCGCCAGCATCCGGTTGTCGCATTCAAACTCGAACCGGCCTCCCAGAATCGGAAGCGACAGGCGGTGGCGCACGCTGGCGTGCTCGCGGAACGGATCGGCCAACAGGTCGCTGGCGGGCGGTGGTCGGTTGCGCATCGGGATGTTGACCGGGTATGTCGATGAATATACCACCTCACCCGGAACTCGCCCCGCAGGACGGTGTGCTGTCCCGGCTGCTGCAGACCCGCGCCGCCTTCGACAGTGTCGCGGCGGACTACGATGGGCCGCGCGGCAACAACGAGCTGATCCAGGACATGCGCACGCAGGTCTGGCAGGCCTTGGATGGCGCGTTCCCCGCCCCGAGCCGGCTGATCGATCTGGGCTGTGGCACGGGTCTGGATGCCGTGCGGATGGCCCGGCTCGGACACCATGTCACGGCCACGGACTGGTCGCCCCGCATGGTTGAGCGCACGCGCGCGCGCGCCCAGGACGAGGACCTCTCGGATCGGGTACAGGCACTGCACATTGGCGCTCACGAGCTGGAGCGCATCCCGGCCGCCGGTCAGTTCGATGGTCTGTATTCCAACCTCGGTCCGCTCAACTGCGTGCCGGACCCGGCAGCCCTGGCGGATCAGTGCGCCCGGCTGCTCAGACCGGCCGGCGTGCTGGTCTTTGCCGTCATCGGCCGCTTCTGTCCGTGGGAGATGGGCTACTTTGCGGGTCAGCGCAACTGGCCACGTCTGCGGGTCCGATTCGCGCGTCGCATGGTGCCCGTCAACATGAACAAACAGACGGTCTGGACGCGCTATTACACGCCGCGGGAGTTCTACAGGCCGTTCGCGCGTCACTTTGTCCTGCGGACTTACCGCGGTCTGTGCGTATTCGCCCCACCGCCCTATCTGACGGGGGTCCGACATCGGCACCCCCGCTTGTACGAGAGACTGATGCGTTGGGACCAGCGCGCGGCGGGCTGGCCCCTGATCCGCAATCTCGGTGATCACTTTCTCATCGTCATGGTGAAACGATGAGCCTGCGCGCCTTCGTCACGGGCCACGCGGGGTTCCTCGGCAGCCACCTCACGGACCGATTGCTGGCCGCCGGGCACGAGGTGGTGGGATTCGACAACTTCTCCACCGGCCAACCCGGGTTTGTGCAGTCAGCGCTCGAGCACGGTCGATTCCGCCAGATCCGTGGCGACCTGCTCGATCAGCAGACCCTGACGAGCGCGATGCGTGGCTGTGACTTCGTATTCCACCTGGCAGCTAACGCGGATGTCCGCTTCGGCACCGCGCACCCCCGGCGGGACCTCGAACAGAACACGCTCGCCACGCAGAACGTGCTTGAAGCGATGCGCGCCTGCGGCATCCGCCGAATTGCCTTTACCTCCACCGGCTCCGTGTACGGCGAGGCCCGCGTCCTGCCAACCCCAGAGGACGCCCCGTTTCCGGTGCAGACCTCACTCTACGGCGCTTCGAAACTCGCTGGTGAAGGACTGATCGCCGCGTACGCCGAAGGGTTCGGATTTCAGTCATGGATCTTCCGCTGTGTCTCCATTCTCGGCGAGCGCTATTCGCATGGCCACGTCTATGACTTCTGCCGCCAGCTGGCCGAGCATCCGGACCGTCTGCAGGTGCTGGGTGACGGCCGGCAGCGCAAATCTTATCTGTATGTGCAGGATTGCGTGGAGGCCATGCTGCTGGCCGTCACGGCGGCCGATGGGCCGGTCAACATCCTGAACGTCGGTACGGATACGTATTGCGAGCTCAGCGACTCGATAGGCTGGATCTGCGCGGCGCTGGAGTTATCACCGCGCATCACCTATGGCGGCGGCGATCGGGGCTGGACCGGAGACAATCCGTTCATCTGGCTCGATACCCGGCGCCTGCAGGCCTTGGGCTGGCGGCCGACGCTCACGATCGAGCAGGCGGTCCGCAAGACCGCGGCTTACCTGGCCGCGCACCGGTGGCTGCTGGACGCGCGGCCGGATCAGAGCTCCGCGACACCCCACGGCAGCCGGGCATCGCTGTCATGATCATGGCACGCAGCCCCTTGCGCATCACTCTCGGCGGGGGCGGCACCGACCTGCCGTCTTACTTCCGCGAGAACGGCGGCTTTCTGGTATCGGCCGCAATCGACAAGTACGTGTACGTCACGGTCACCCGTCCCTTCTCGCCCGGCATCTACCTCAAATACTCTGCCCTGGAACACGTCGCTTCCGTCGCGGAGGTACGCCATCCGATACTGCGGGAAGCACTGACCCTGCAACAGCTTGAAGTGCCGCAGATCGAGATCACCACGCTCGCCGATATCCCGGCCGGCACGGGCCTCGGTTCATCCGGTAGTTTCACCACGGCACTTCTGAAGGCGCTGTACGCACACCGGCGCAAACTGTTGCATCCCCAGGAATTGGCCGAGCTCGCCTGCCACATCGAGATCGATCGGCTCGGTGAACCGGTGGGCAAACAGGATCAGTACATTGCCGCCTACGGCGGTCTGACCTGCTTCACGTTCCACGAGGATGGTCGCGTCAGCGCGGAGCCCTTGCGCGTCTCCGCCGACACGATGTTCGACCTCGAGGACAACCTGCTGCTGTTCTTCACCGGATTCAGTCGCAGCGGCAGCAGCATCCTCAAGGACCAGCAGGAGCGCGCCCGGACCCCGGAGATGCTGCAGAACCTGCACCAGGTGAAAGAACTGGGCCTGCGCAGTCGCGCCGCCCTGGAAAGCGGCGACCTGGAGCGTTTCGGCGAACTGATGCACGCGCACTGGGAATTCAAGAAGCGCCGCTCGGGGCGCATGAGCAATGAGCGCATCGAGGAGTGGTACGAGCTGGCGCGGCGCAACGGTGCGCTGGGCGGGAAGCTGGTGGGCGCTGGTGGCGGGGGCTTCCTCATGTTCTATGCGACGGACCGCAGCCGCCTCAGGCACGCCCTGGCCCGCGCCGGGCTGGAAGAAGTGCGATTCAAGTTCGACTTCGAGGGCACCAGTCTGGTCCTCACATGAAGCCGCTCACGGTCGCGATACTCGCCGGTGGCCTGGCCACGCGCCTGCAACCCGACACGTACGCGGTGCCGAAGTCGTTGCTGCCCGTGGCCGGCCGGCCGTTCCTCCACTGGCAGCTGCAGCTGCTGGCGCGACAGGGCATCGAGCACGTTGTACTGTGCATCGGGCATCTCGGCGAACAGATCCAGCGCAGCGTCGGGGATGGGTGCGCCCTCGGCCTGTCGGTTGACTATTCGCACGATGGTGCCGGTTCGCACGATGGTGCCGGTTCGCACGATGGCGCTGGACTGCTGGGCACGGGAGGAGCACTGCGGCGCGCGCTGCCGCTGCTGGGGCCCTCGTTCTTCGTGCTTTACGGCGACTCGTACCTGCCCTGCTCGTTCGCCGACGTGCAGTCGGCCTGGCAGCACGCTGGAGCCCATGGGCTACTCACAGTGTGCCCGAACGAGAGTGGCCCTGAGCCGAGCAATGTGCTCCTGCAAGAGGGTCGGGTCGCTGTCTACGACAAGTGGACTGCGCAGCCCGGCATGCGCCACATCGACTACGGCCTCGCAATCCTCAGTGCGCGTGCGTTGCTGGACAGGCCGGACGGCCTTGCGTTCGATCTGGCGGACCTGTATCGCGAACTCGCGCTGCGCGGTGAGCTGGCCGCATTCGAGATGCAGCAGCGCTATTTCGAGATCGGTTCGCGACCCGGACTGGCGGCCACGGAGCGATGGCTGTCGGGAGGTATGTCGCAATGAGCTTCGCAGCGTGTTACCTGGAGGAAGCCGCCGAGGTCATCCGCCGGCTCGACGCCGCATCCATCGACCGGGTGGCCGCCCTGCTGGCCGATATCAAGGCCTGTGGCGGGCGGATCTTCTTCCTGGGCGTCGGCGGCAGCGCCGCCAATTGTTCCCACGCCGTGAACGACTTCCGCAAGCTGGCCGGAATCGAATGCTATGCGCCCACCGACAACGTGGCGGAGCTGACGGCACGAACCAATGATGAGGGCTGGGCCAGCGTGTTTGCCGACTGGCTGCGGACCAGCCGGCTCTCATCCCGCGATGCCCTGTTCGTCCTCTCGGTGGGCGGTGGTGACATCGAACACAACATCAGCCCGAATCTGGTCAGTGCGCTGAACCTCGCGCGGGCGGTGGGCGCCCGGGTCACGGGGATAGTCGGTCGTGAGGGCGGCGCGACGGCGCGCATGGCGCACGCCTGCGTGATCGTACCCACGGTGAACACCGAGCGGATCACGCCCCATACGGAGGCCTTCCAGGCCGTGATCTGGCATCTCCTGGTGAGTCATCCCCTGTTGCAGGAGCAAAAGACCAGGTGGGAATCGGTGTTGACATGATGCGCGCGGCAGTATTCCTGGACCGTGACGGCGTGCTGAACCGGGCGCTCACCCGGGCCGGCCGGCCGTACCCGCCCGGATCGCCCGACGAACTCGAAGTCCTGCCCGGGGTGGCTGAGTCGCTCGCCGCACTCAAGGCCGCGGGCTTCTGCCTGGTGGTGGTGACCAACCAGCCCGACGTGGCCCGAGGCACGACTGCGGCGGAGACGGTGACAGCCATTCACCAGCGGCTGAAGGCCTGCCTGCCTCTGGATGGCGTCTTCACCTGCCCGCACGACGATGCCGATGCCTGTGAGTGCCGCAAGCCGCGGCCGGGACTGCTGCACGCGGCAGCGAGCCGACTCAATATTGATTGTGCGTCCAGCTTCATGGTCGGCGATCGCTGGCGCGACATCGAAGCCGGTCGGCAAGCCGGCTGCACCACGCTTTTCGTGGACAGGGGTTACGACGAACCCAGGCCCTCGACCTATGACCATTGGGTGACCTGTCTGTCCGATGCCACGCGGATCATCCTGGACTCGAGGCACCGGCAGTGAACGCTGTACCCATCGTCAGAGTTGCATCACCTGCAAGCTCACTCGCCGGACTGAGGGTAAAGCTCTTCGCAGACGGTGCGGACCGGCGCGACATGCTGGAGATGTCCTCCCGGCCCTACATCCGCGGTTTGACCACCAACCCCACCTTGATGCGCAAGGCGGGCGTCGCCGACTACCGCGCCTTCGCGCGTGAAATCCTGTCCCACATCCGGGACAAACCCCTGTCCTTCGAGGTGGTCTGCGACGAGTTTGCGGATATGGAACGCCAGGCACTGGAGATCGCCGGCTGGGCCGACAACGTCTACGTCAAGATTCCCGTCACCAACACACGCGGCGAACCGAGCTATGACCTCGTGCGGCGACTGTCCAGCCAGGGAGTCAAGGTCAACGTCACTGCGCTGATGACACTGCGGCAGGTACGTGCAGTGCTCGAAGCGCTGAGCCCGGAGGTCTGCAGTTACCTGTCCGTCCTGGCGGGTCGCATCGCCGACACGGGCGTGGATCCCCTGCCCCTGATGGCGGAAGCCGTGCGGCTCGCAGGCTCGCATCCTCGCGCCGAAGTGATCTGGGCCAGTCCGCGCGAGCTGCTCAACATCTTCCACGCCGACCGGATCGGCTGCCACATCATCACGGCTTCGCGCGACATCCTCGACAAGCTGCCGCTGATCGGCCACAGCCTCGACGCGTACTCGCTCGACACCGTCCGGATGTTCTATCGGGACGCGGTTGCTTCGGGGTTCTCTCTGCAGGCATGAGCACCCCGATGCCATCCGAGCGCTCCGCGCGGATCACTGCGTGGCCAGGCAGCGCTGCCGCAGAGCCTGAGTCCCTGATACCGACGAGGCAGCCGAGGGACTCCCCGGCAACGGACCATCTGCTAAGTGACTACGCACGGCAACATGCGGCGCAGCTGGCCCGATTCCTCGCCATCGGCGCCGCACTGGCGGTGCTCAATCTCGGGTTCCTGCATCTGCTGCGCACCTCGCTGTCGATACCCGATTCCGTGGCGGTGGCCATCATGTACGTCTGTGGAGCCCTGCCTCACTTCGTCGCGCATCGCTGGATCACCTATCACGCCCAGGATCAGCCCGTGCGGCCCCAGGGCGAACGGTATGTCGTCATGCTGGTGTGCAACTTCCTGCTCATGCAGGCATTGGTGGCACTGGCCGCACGACTGTCCCTGTCTCCTTACCTCGCCGTCATGACCTCGACCGCCTTCACCATGACTTTCAATTTTCTGGCGATGACCCATGTTGTGTTCAGAAGGCGCCAGGAATCGGCTGCGCGGCATTCCTCGGGCGAGGCGCACGGAGCTCATGACATCGCTCTTGCGGCAGAGCTGCCGCGGGAGCTGATCGGCATTCTGGAACAGCGCGGCGTGATGGCGGGATCCGTACTGGTCCTGGCGAACCGACCGTTGGGCACGCATCTGCGACGCGCTCCCCAGTTCCAGGCGACGCGCGGATCGGTTCTTGAAGCGCCCACCCTGCTGCGCGAGCGGCATTTCAGCGCCGTAGTCGTGCAGCTGGACACCCTGCCTCACAGCGCGGCAGAAGCCTTGCTGGCGCGCATGGCATCGCTGCTGACGCCCTCCACCCTACTGGTCATTGCATGGCCGACCCGGGTCTGCGGGGCGCAAGGCTGGGATGGTGCGCATCTGGCTTTGCTTCGGTCTGGATACGAGCGTGTCTGGCCGCACAGGGGGGCGCGGTTTTGGGCGTCGGCGCGGATTGCCTGCGCACGGGCAGGCAGGACCTGCTCCATCGTCGTGCCGGTCTACAACGAGAAGGACACGTTCCCGCAACTGATGCACAGGCTGCTGGAGAAGCGGCTCGATCACCTGGGCCTGGAGCGGGAGATCATTCTGGTGGAGAGCAACTCGACCGACGGCACACGTGAGCTGGTCGCGGACTTCGCGGATACGCCGGGCGTGCGCATCCTCTGGGAGGATGCTCCGCGGGGTAAGGGTCACGCGGTGCGCACCGGACTCGCGGCGGTAACCGGCGACATCGTGATGATCCAGGACGCGGATCTGGAGTACGACGTCAATGATTACGACGTCCTGTTGCAGCCCCTGTTGCTCGATCAGGCGGCTTTCGTGCTCGGCTCCCGCCATAGCGGTGATGTACCCATGCGCGAGTTCACGGATCAGCCCCTCCTCGGACCCATCCTCAACGCGGCGCACTGGTTCTTCACGGGCATCATCAACGTGCTGTACGGCCAGCGGTTGAAGGACCCCTTCACCATGTACAAGGTGTTCCGCCGCGACTGCCTCTATGGGCTGACTTTCGAATGCAACCGCTTCGACTTCGATCATGAGCTCGTGATCAAGCTGCTGCTGAAGGGCCATCAGCCGCTGGAGATCCCGGTCAATTACCGTTCGCGCTCCTTCCGGCAGGGCAAGAAGATCCGCTTCTTCCGCGACCCGCCGACCTGGGTCGCCGCCGACGTCAGGTTCCGTCTGCGGCGTCTGCGGCCGAAATTCGACTAGAGCGCCGGGCCTCGTAGATCGCCAGCTGCACTTTCGATCCCGGCTTGTCGAAGGCAGCGATCTGGCGCAGTTGCAGCAATGAGGCCCGCGCACCGAAGCTCGAAACCAAATAGCGTGGCAGCAGTGGCCTGGCTATGACGAACCAGACTGGAACGTCCACGGGAAGATTGTCGTAGCGTGCCTCCTCAGTGGAGAGCACGTGACCGTCGATCGCATAGAGTATGGGCCGAACGCGTCCGCGCCACGATGGCGGCAGGTAGATGCGCAGCTGGTAAGCGCTGTGCCCGTCCAGCGCGAAGATGCCGGCGGGTGGCCGGGTTGCGGTGACGATGAAGCGGGCGGTATCGGGATAGCCGAAACCCGAACCGCCACCCTCGATGTACTGAACGCGATCGAGTGGTGACCACCGGGCCGAGAGCGGATCGAAGACCAGTCGCGCGGACTGCCAGCCCATGAATCCGACAGAAAGCGCGAGTGCCGAGCGCGTCAGGCTGGGACCATAGGGTTTCAGGTCAGCACCGATCTTCCGCCAGCCGCATGCGCTGCAGACGATGAGCGGCGGCAGCGTGAACAACAGATAGCGCGGATACCAGTAGGCGGTGAAGAACCCGATCCACAGCATCGGCGCCAATCCCATGACTAACAGCCAACGCTGACGCCAGTCACCTCTCCAGGCGCTCACGGCAAGGCCGATGGATCCGACGATCACCACGGGCCAGGACAGCTGCGTGGTCAGCTCCACCAGCAGCTGGGGGCGCGCGCCGCCCAGTCCGGCGCCAATGCTGGCGTAGCGACCCAGGCCGATGCCACGCAGATCCTCGATTCCGAACCAGGCTGCCCGACCGTCTCGCCATTGCCAGAAGGCGATCCCGCATACGAGGAGCGCCAGCAACCCTACAGGGACATTCGCCGCAAGGAGCCTCGAGACCGTCGGCCGCCGCGCCAGCCCGGCTCGTGCAGCAACGGGCATCAGCACCAGTGCGAGCGGCATCGCCAGAATGAAGATGAATCCGACCGGCAACTTGCAGAGTGCGGCGATCACGAGCGAAGTCGCAGCCGCGGCTGATCGTGACCAGGTCGGCGCGCGCAACAGCCCGAGAACGGCTGTGAGAACCCAGATCCCGGCTGTACACAACAGCATGTCCGACAGCGCGAGTCTCTGCAGATAAACGACGAACGGGCACATCGCGAAGATCACGCCGCAGGCCAGTGCTGCACCCCGCTGCGTCGCGCTCCGCGACCCGGGCATCGAGGCACGGTCAGGGGGATCATCCAGAACCTGAAGCGCCAGACGGTAGATCAACACGCTGCCGATCATCCCTGCGAGTACGTGCACGCCCCTGACCGCCACCAGCTGCGGCAGGCCGAGGGCGATCAGCGGCACCATGGGCCAGCACTCGAGTGGCTTGCCTTCACCGAGAGGCAACCACCACTCTCCCGCCTCCAGGGCGCGCCAGATCCAGCGAAGCTGAGAGCCCTCATCCTCGAACGCCGGCAGGGCCGTGAGATGGAAAAATGCCACAGAGCTGAGCAGAAGCAGCGCGACGCACGGCCAGCGGTCGAGACCCGCGTCGCGCGGGGAGTTCGCGCCCGGGGAAGGCGCAGTCACGTCAGCTTCGGGCCTGCCCCGACCCGAAGCGGGACGGTGGCGAAATCGCTGCTACGGAGGATTGCGCAGCACGCTGGACCGGGTGCGCGGCGCCCTGGATGGATGGACTGTGCGTCCAGGCCCAATACACGGCGACGACAAACAGCGCCACAAGGACCCACAGTCGGGGAAATGCCAATGGAGTGAGCCAGCCTCGCTCGGAGAAGCGGGCGACCAGACCATAGGGAATGAAGCCCAGGCACGCATACAGTCCCAGAGTCAGTCCCCACAGGAGGGGTGCCGACCGCATCGCAATCAGCAGCAGTCCGACGGGCAACCACAGCACGACGAAGTGATAAGTTGCCGTGCCGGGCGCAACCAGCAGCGCCGCAAGCCCCACGATGCCGATCGCAGGAGGCAGCGCATCGCGGCCGCGCATCCCTGCCAGGCGCACGAGAGTGGCAGCGGTCGTCAGCAGTACCGCGGCCTTGAGACCGGTCGTGAAAACCCACTGCAAGGTTGCGGACGCCCTGAGCGGTGACGGATTCCACACGGGATCGTAGAGAAACAACTGACCGAACAGGGTATCGAACGACTGGACCGTCGCACTCAAGGGCAAGCCGAGCTGGCCCGTCAGGTGCACACCGAACACCGCCATCAGAAAAGTGCGGTGCACGGGCCATCCCAGTATCGCAACACTCAACAGCGAGATGGCCAGTACGGTGGCCGAGGACGCCAACAACACGCGCCACTGACGCTGCAACGCCATGCACCCGATGACTGTGGCCGGGAAGTACTTGATGGGCACGAAAACAGCCAACACCACTCCCGCGAGCACGGGTCTGCCCTTCTGATACAGGTAGTAGCCGAGGATGCACAACGCCGACATCAGAATATACGGCTGCCCGAAGCGCAAACCGGTGTGGATGGCGTGTCCGGACAGCAGCACGAACAGCGCGGCCGTCCACGCGCGCCACTGCAGGATCCGGGCCAGCAGGACGATGGCCACAGCGAGCGACAGGAGGCTGACTACGGTGACGATTCGCAGGGCTGTCAGTGGCTGAAGCCGTGCGAGAGGCATCAGCAGCAGCGCCGTGGGCGGGGGAAATGGCGAGAACTGGCCCAGTTCATCCATGCCGTGGCGGTGGATCTGTTCCTGGAACCAGGCATCGTCGTAGAACCTCTCGACCGCTCCCCCCTCGAGCGCAATTCGCGCCGAGGTGTAGTAATTGGGGAAGTCCGTATCCACACGTGAGAGGGCCGGTATCACGCCCCGCACGACAGCGAGCCAGGCACACCAGGCGAGCAGCAGCAGTCCCAGCCCGTGGAGCGAGCGCGGCGGCGGATGCACCAATGTGTTCATCTGCAAGCGTCAGGCGCCGGGAGCCTGCCCCAGATACAGCCAGCTTTCCTGGCAGCCCGGTGGCATGAGGGCCTTGCGCTTACGCAGACGGTAGCGCGCCATCCACAGTGCGAGGCGCGGATCGCGCACCATGGCGAGAAGGGAAGCCGTGCGGTTGGGAGTGGGTGGATGCCCTGAGGAGCCGCGCGGCAGACGCTGCGCATGCAGCGTCGAAAATCCAGCCGCCGCCGCGGCGGCCATCCAGTTCTGCCACGTCAGCGGATCGCGAGAACCGACCGCGATGCCGAACAACCTCTGGGTGCGCTCATGCAACTCGCGGCTGCTTTCCGGGCTGATCTTCGCGGTCCAGACGGCTTCGACAAACCCAAGGTAGCCGCCAGGGCGCAGCAGATGCCGCGCCTGCTCGAACACCCGTGCAAGGGGCAGCTGGAAGAACACGCTTTCGGCCACGATGGCATCGTAAGGCGCCGTCGATTCGTGCTCGAAGAAGCCTTCCCGGCGTGCGGCCGGACCGACCCGATGCGCCAGCTTCCCGAACAGCACCGGATCCGGCTCCAGGGCGACCACCTCCCAGCCGCGGGCCAGCATGCGCGCGGCCGTATTGCCTATGCCGGCGCCTGCCTCCAGCACTCGCCGCACGCCCCGTTCCGACAGGCACCCCAGAAGTCTCTGCGTCGCCGGAGCACCTCCGGGATGCAGATCCCCCATGCCCAGACGGGCACGGAACTGGTGGTACCTGAACCTGGGCGCCGGCTCGCGGATCTGGTCGATGCTCTCGTGCATGGGGTGTCTGTCCAGGCGAGTTAGACCGCAGGACGGCGCGCGCGCAGGCCCCGGAGTGCCACCTGTGTCATGCACGCCCGCGCCTCACCACACGACCTGCCATCCGTTGGACGCTTCGGGGCGTCAGGGCGCGAGCAGCGGCCTCGGCACCCTGGACCCACCAGTTGCCGTAGCTCCACGAATACGCGGAACTCCGCAACAACGTGCGCAGAGCCGCTCCACGACTCAACTGGATTGCCTGGCTGCGAGCGAGTCCCGCCGCAACACGCGCGCGTTCACGCTGCAACAGCTCGAGCCGGGTGCCCTCGCTGCCCGCCGTCAACATCTTCTCGATCGCGCGCAGGCGACCCTCGTAGACGCCCGACTCCCGGTGGAAGTGCTCCCGGTGACTGCGGACGTGCAACAAGATCTCCGGCACGCCCAGCAGCGCGCTGAGTTGCGCCAGTCGCAACCACAGGTCGTAGTCCTCACACATGCGGATCGACTCATCGAACCCGCCCAGCGACTCCAGCACAGAGCGACGCACCAGCACACTCGGGATGGCAATCACCGACTCCATCCGGATCAGCCCGTCGAGTATCCAGCCCTGCAAGGCAGGCCAGCTTCGAGCCTGCGTACCCGTCAGTAATTGGCCATCCTCGCCCATCACGGCGAAAGCCGTTTGGCTCCATGCGCAATCCCGACGGCTGGTGAGAGCCGCCACCTGCAGTTCGAGTTTGCGTGGTAGCCATACGTCATCGGAATCCAGAAAGGCGATGAATTCGCCACGCGCGACGCGGATCGCCGCATTGCGCGCAACGGCAGGCTTGCCCGAATGCTGCAGGTGGAGCACGCGCACTCGCGGCGTAGATCCACACCCCGACGCGGGGGCTGCTTCCCGAGCCGTATTGGACGTCGGTGGGAGCGCCGTATTCAGCGTAGCGAGCCAGTCGCGGGTTTCTGCACCCGACCCGTCATCGGCGATGATGAGTTCCCAGTCGGCAAAGGTCTGCGCAAGCACGGACTCGACGGCGCAGCGCAGATAACCCAGCCGATTCCAGGTGGGCAGCACGATCGAGACCTGTGGTTCATTCATGGCGCGGGACTCGGAACGTTCGCGGACCCCTGGTCCGCTCACAGACTCAGGACGCGCGGATCCCTGAGGCGGATCACTCTCTTCCACAGATCGAGTTCCCACGGATGATCATATCGACGGTAGCGATAGCGCCACGAGGCCAGCGCGCGCAACGCACTCTTGCCCAGAGAAGGCGCCCTGATGTCCATGATCGTCGGAAAGCGGCAGCCCAGCACGGTGGTGAAGTCGCGGATCCGTTGCCGCAGACGCTCGGACAGCCAGGGCGCGCCCGAGTGACACCAGTAGGCGTGCCACTCCGGCAGGGCCCACTCATCCGCCGTGGCTGGAAACACGACCGGCTGACCGGAGCAGTCCCGCAGCTCGCTCATGCCACGCAGCACCGCCGGATGGGTCTTCCCGGGACCCGGCGGCAAGGGCGTGTAGATGTAGATCATCACTTCCGTTTCCGGATACCGCCGCTTGATCAGATGGATGAATTCGAGGGTCTTTTCCGTCTCCCCTTCCGGATCGCGCGGCGGTGCGAGCATGAACGACAGCTCCGGAGTGATGCCGTGCCCGCGGCACGCCTCGATCGCCGCCAGCGTCTGGTCGGGTCGCGTTCCCTTGCGGATGTCGTGCAACAGCCAGTCGCTGGGTGACTCGGCGCCGATGTAGGCCATGCGCAGACGGCTCTTGCGCAGCAACTCCCAGGATGACTCCGACAGATTCAGCAATGCATCCGAACGCGCGAAGCACCACCACGGCAGGCCGAACTTCGCCAGCACTTCCAGCAGCGGCACCATGTCCTCTTCGCGGTCGAAGAAGTTGTGGTCGTAGAACTGGATGCCATCCACGCCATACTGGCTGGTGAGGAACCGAAGGTCCTGCTCGAGGCGCTCGGCAGGTGGCAGAGCCATCTTGCCGCGAAACATCGCCGCCACGCCGCAGAACGTGCAGCGGTAGCGGCAACCCAGGGCCGCCTGGTAGCCCGCCGTGCGTTGCCCGAGGTAGGTCGTGGACAGGTACGAGGCCGGATCGGCAAGCCTCTCATAGGGTAGACGTCGCGCGAGGCTAGCCGCCGAAAAGGCCCGCGCGCCGTTATGGATCACCGCACCGTCCTGGCGCCAGCTCAAACCGGCAATGCGCCCCATCGCCTCCGGCGCCCGGGCGCGTACGGCATCCAGGAGTTCAACGAATGTCTGCTCGCCCTGCCCACGAACGGCGTAGTCGACGTAGTCGGTGTTGAGAGCCGCATCGGGACAGTTAGTGGGAAATGCACCGCCCCAGACGATTGGGATGCCCGGCGAGTGGGTCCGGATAGCCTTGGAGACCGCAATCGCCGAACGTAACTGCGGTCCTCCCATGATGGTGATGCCAACCGCGTCCACGGGTACTTCGCTGATGAGGCGCAAGGCGGTCGCGACGAAGTCACGATCGATGTTGCCATCGAGGATCGTGGACTTGTACCGACCCTCCAGCGCGGCTGAAAGGCTGAGCACCGCCAGGGGGAAGCGCGCGCTGCGCCGTGCGGTGATGGTCGGGTTGATCAACAGGACATGTGGCTGGGGTCGAGTCATGTTACTCCGGTATTACCTGTGCAAGGGTCGGTCCGCAGTTTCGCCCGCGACAGCGGGTGTCACCCGCAGCAGGGTCAGCTTCTCGTTGATGTAGGCGCGCCGGGCAGCCACTTCGAGCGAGAAGCCGCGCGCCCGGAACTCCCGCACGAAATGCTGTGGATCTCCATAGGTTGAGAGCAACACCAGGGCGTACCCATCCGGTGTGAGATGTTCGGCCAGTCCGGCCGCAAATCGCTCTGCCACATCCAGCGAACGCCAGGCACGATCGGCATCATCACGAGCCGCAGCCCGGATGAACGGAGGATTGAAGAGCACCAGGTCGAAGCGCTGCCCGCGTAGCGGGCCGTAGAGATCACCCTCGATGACCTCGATCCGCTCCTCGAGGGCATTCAGCAGGCAGTTGACCCGGGCGCAACGCACGGCCGCCGGATTGATGTCCACGGCGACGACCCGACGTGCATGGCGTGCTGCCGCCAGTGCGCAGATGCCGGAACCCGTGCCCATGTCGAGCACGCTCATGCCAGGCTTGACCCGATCGGAGCCGAGCCGACTGGCGAAGAATTCTCCGGTGCGCATGGCGCGCGGATTGAGGACTCCGGGCAACACCAGCGTGCTCAGTCCGTCGATCTGTTCGAGCGCGATGGGTCGCTGCCTGATCAGCCGGTAGTGCCAGTACCGCAGCTTGCCGAGTGCCGCGCGCGCCAGCCCACGGTGCGGGGCAGGCAAAAGCGACTCCGGGTGCACGCTCTCCATGCAGCTGACGCCTAGCGGAGTGCCGCCTGAGCGGAGCCGCCGATCGAGGCTTCCTGAGTTACTCCAGGCAGAGTCAAAAGACCGTACGTGGTCAGAGATTCCGTATCGCGCCACATCGTACAGACGCAGCGTTCACACTCCGTTCGCTTGCCAGCGCCGATGTCACGGCGGAGCGCGCGCATGTCGGGATCATCCAGCGCGGCGGCCAGATCCGTACCCGCCCGGACATGCCGGGGGCCGGATATGAAGAAGCACGGCTGGACCCGGCCGTCGGCCGAGATGACAGCCGAGAACTCCGGGGCGTTGCAGCGCGTGGGCGGAAACGGACCGGCAGCGCAGACAGCCTGGAAATACCGCAGGATGCGATACAGCTTGGCCGGGCTCTCCGCGATGAATCCGGAGGCGAAGCGCGGCGCCTGTTCACGCACCAGAGCATCGATGAGACACTCGAACTCGGCGAGATCCGTGGCCTGGAGTGCCGCATCGGCGCGGAAATCATCCTGTCTCGCAAAGGCATGTGGATTGGCCACGTCCACCGCCAGGAAGGAAACCTGGCTGGCGCCCAATCGTGCCGCCAGGGATACGAATTCCGGTAGCTCCCGGAAGTTGGCACGCTGCACGGTCACCCGGATGCTCACGGGCGTTCCCGCAGCCGCAGCCAACCGGATGCCGGCGCAGACCGGATCGAAGGCATCCAGTCCACGAATCGCCGCGTAACTCTGCGACGTGGTCCCGTCCAGCGAGACGGTAATGGAATCGAACAGCGCGGATGCAGTGCGCGCATGCTTGGCCAGCGACAGGCCCGAGGTGAGCAGCCAGAGCTTCAGTCCCTGCGACTTGAGCAGTCGCGCGATATCGGCCCACTGGGGGTGCAGCAGCGGCTCGCCACCGGATATGAGCACGACTTCCGTGCGCAAGCGCGCCAGGCTGGGGAGCAGCCGCTGGATGCCTTGCAGATCCACGTCGATGCGTCCGTGCCGCCAGTAATCGCAGGTCACGCAGCGTGAGTTGCAGCGCTCGGTCAGATAGAGAGTCACCAGCGGCAACCGCTGCAAGGACGAACCGGATGGAGCGGGCTGAGCGGACATGTCGGTTGGGGCGATTACCGGGAACGCAGGTGAATGGAAACGATGTAGTCGGGAACGCTGTGGTCGGGAACGCACGCGTACTTCGGACGTGAGTCGCGGAACGCTGCCGTACGGTTCAATGGGCGAGCGAGCGGGGCATGCGAGCGGGAACGTTCTTCGATCGTGGGGCGCGAAAACGTACGCAACTCCTTGAACGCAGGCCCGGCGTCAAAAAAACACGACCGCCACTAAACCTGAGGGTGGGCCGCCGGGCACCTACGGCTGTCCAATCAACGAGAACCCGAGATGTCGTCCGTGGGATTCAGAGCAGTCGCCGCCGTGCTTGCCGCGGCGCTGGCCGGCTGCGCCGGCAGCGGCGCGGGGCTTGATGCCAATGGCAACCCCATCACTCCGGGCGGTGGCGGCAGCGGGCCGCTGACGGCCGACTTCCAGTCCATCCAGGACAACGTGTTCACGCCGATCTGCACCCGCTGTCACGCCGGCGCGGGAGCTCCCGAGGGGCTGCAGCTCGACGCCAATCACAGTTACGCGTTGCTGGTGGGCGTGCCCAGCACCGAACAGCCGAATGTCCTGCGCGTGAGTCCCGGCAATCCCGACAGCAGTTACCTGGTGCTGAAGCTGCAGGGCAGCTCCGGCATCTCGGGCCAGCGCATGCCCTTCGGCGGGCCTTATCTGCCGCAGTCCACGATCGATGTGATCCGCCAGTGGATCTCCGACGGCGCACTCCAATCAGCTGCCGCGATGGTGTCTGCAAGCGTCAAGTCGGGCAAACACCTCGTCGTCACGACCAGTTCCCCCGACGATGCCTCGATCGTTTCCGCGGTACTTCCCAACATCGTGGTGGCGTTCTCCTCGGACATCGATCCCTCGATGGCCAACCGGACAACCGTGGAACTGAGGCGTGTGGACGGACTGGATGCCTCCGGCACCGCGGTGCCTGTTGCCATCGCGACCCCCGCGGGTAATCCGGCGGCACTTCTGATCTCGCCCCGCATCGCGCTAAGCGGCGGCACGTATCAACTGACGTTGCGCGCAGCGCTGGCTGACATGAACGCCAACGCACTGGGCAGCGATCACATCATCACGTTCACCGTGGATTCCTCTCAATGAGCTACCGCCTGTCACTGCGCCGCTGGACGTGCTTTTCGGCCCTGCCGCTGCTTTTCTGGGCCTTGCAGGCGCATGCGGAGCCCTATCTGGCGGTGCAGACCGGATTCAAGTGCGGCCAGTGCCACGTCAATCCCACCGGGGGTGGCGAGCGCACGGCTTTCGGCAATGTGTTCGCGCAGACCCAGCTGGCCGCGACCCGCATCGACACGGGCGATCTGTGGACCGGGGAGATCAACCGCTTCCTGTCGATCGGCGGCGACCTGCGCGCGCAGGCGCAA
>DATKLO010000216.1:0-2058 GCA_035542375.1 Steroidobacteraceae bacterium
CGCAAGAGTCGTTAGGCGGCTCGCGTGACTCCAACAGCTCCACGTAAGATGCACCGACTACGAGCCTTCTTGGTGGGACTTGGGGTCACCTTAGCTTCAGGTGCCGCCGTCCTCGTCGTCTACTTCGTCGTTGCGTGGCCCACAAGCCACTATCGCGCCCGCCTCTACTTCCTTCTCTGGGGCGCTCCGATCACTCTCGGCATACCTCATCTGCTGGTGGTCTGGCTCGCGGGGCTCTTCGCCTGTCTCGCCACTGGCTGGCGCTCCGGGGCGGCCGCTCTCGGCTCCTTCTTGGGAGCTGCTCTCCTCACCACGGCGCTCTACGCAGGGCTCTTCTCGTACGCTGTGTGGCTGCACGAAGATGACTACAGCACCGGCGGCGCGATTATCCGCATCCTCGCCTGCGGCGTCTGGGTCGCCCTGACCCTGCTGGCTTCACGTCGCCTCCGCCGCGCGACCGGGCTGGCGGGGCGAGCCGTCTAACTAGTGCATGCAATTGCCAGAGCGCGCCGGCCGGCAGCGCGCTTGGCGGATGGCGCAGAGGAGCCTACCCTAGGGGTGACAACGCAGCTTACGAGCGGGCCTGGCAGGATCGGGTTGGCGCGCTCTGCAATTGATGCACGAAGTCGTTAGGCGGCGCGCCGACCGCTCGCGCCGAGGCAGGCGATGAATCGCCGACTTTCCGTCGTCCCCGTCGTGATGCTCGTAAGCGCCGCCGTCGCTCTCACAGTCGCTTTCAACCTGGCGCGCCTACTAGCCACTGCCGACGCGGTTCAGCCATGGATCCGCGATCCGGTCCCCGCGGCGGCCGCGAGCGCCCTCATCTACGCCCTCTACTTCGCTGTCGGGGGGATGGCCGGGTACCTCGTGGCGCTGTGGTCGCACCGCGGCCGGCCCGATCGCGTCCCGGCGTTCCGCCACCACCTGCGCGACTGTGCGCTGCTCTATGTCACTTGGGTCGGCCTAGGCCTCGCGAGGCTCGCCTGGCCCCACCTCTGGGCCGGGTTCGTTCTTGACTGGAGCGTCGCCATCCTCGGAGCGCTGCTCGGCGACGCCGCTGGCATCCGTCGCTTCCGGCACGCGCACGTAGCGCGCGCCGTCTAACTAGCGGATGCAGCTGACAGAGCGCGCACTTCCGACGGCGCGCTTGGCGGATGACGGGGCAAGTCCTACCTTCGCAGTTCAACGGCGTTTGTCGGAGTGCGCCTGGTGAGGCTTGGTTGGCGCGCTCTGCAGCTGATTCGCAAGAGTCGTTAGGCCGCAACGAAGGAGACTTGCCGTGCGCCCGCCGATGCTTGCCATTGCGTTGATCGCGATCGCGTGCAGGGCGGCACCGCCAGTACCTGGATCGAAGGCTGCGTCCGATTCCCTCCTGTTCGCGCGCCTCCCCGCCGATCTATCCGGATTCCGCGCAACCGCCCATGAGACTTGGGAGGATCCACGTTTCGGCGTGATGGTCGGCTACCAGGGGCCAGATTCGCTCCGAGTCCCGGTGTATCTGTATCCAATCACTCCAGCCAGCTTCGGACGCACGCCGTCCGGCCGAGATTCCGCGCTTCGCTTCGAGTACAACGCGTCACGGGACGATATCTTCACACTCGCGGGCCTGGGCAGCGCGCTGTCCGCAAGCGTCCTGCGAGAGACCGCACTGCGACTGCTAATTGGACCGACTCGAACCGTCGATGGTCGCTTGGGCTCATTCGCGTACGTCTTCAACGCCGTGCCAGTCTACTCGCACCTGTATGTCTTCGTCATCGACAGTTCCTTCTTGAAGATTCGGTGCTTCTATCCCCAGGCCTCTGGACCACCTGACCCGCCGGAAGCACTCCGGAGCTTCGTTGGCCGATTGGTCCAGCACATTGGAGCTGGTGGCCATTCTCCCGGCCGCTAGCTGAGTCCTCCACCGTGCTTTGCGGCCTAACTAGCGAATGAAGCTGCCAGAGCGCGCACCACCGACGGCGCGCTTGGCGGATGACGAGGGCAAGCCTACCTTAGCGGCCAAGACGCTGCCCAGGAGTGTGCCTGGTTGGATTCGGTTGGCGCGCTCTGCAGCTTACT
>DATKLO010000217.1:0-4744 GCA_035542375.1 Steroidobacteraceae bacterium
CGGGCTGCGCTACGCATTTCCGCACGCGATGAAAAAATCGAGCGGCAAATATCCGCTGCTCGACGCGTTACATGATCGAGTCGAAGCGCTGCCGGGAATCACCGCTTATCTGCAGTCGCAACGACGGATACCGTTCAATCAGGAAGGGATCTTCCGCCATTATGAAGAACTCGATGCGTAGGTACGGAGAAATTGGCTGATCGAGATAGCGATAGTGCCGCGCACGATCCTCATTGATGGCAGCAAACGAGCCGCCGCGAATTGTATTGAAGCCATCTTTCATCTGGTGCGCCCGCAGAGTGCAGATGTTTCTCCGCGGCTACTGCATCGAGGAGCCATGAAAAAGTTGTCCACGGACAGTGCCCGGAACGACCAGGGGCTGGCCAAGTCCCTGAGGGGTATCGAAAATAAAAATATATTCGGCGGCGCGCAGGGGATGGTTCACGGCGTGCGTATCAGCAGCAGGGCCCGCAAGGGTCAATCAACCCTTCAGGAGCATGCCATGTCATCTTCTTTCAGGACCATCCCCGCCGCCGTCGCGGCACTGAGCCTGCTGGCGCTGTGCGCCGCTGCGGATAGCGCCCAGGCGCGCAATATTCACCGCAGCGGTACCTTTACGACGGGCGCGGGAAAGACCGGAAGCTACAGCGGATCAGTTACCGGCAACCTTCGCAATGGTCTCACGCGCAGCACTTCGGTGACCAACGCCAGCGGCCAGACGTGGAACCGTACCGCCACCAAGACCTATGACCCGTCGACCGGCGCTTTCAATAAAACGGTGACCTCGCCCAACGGCACTACACGCACATACACCGGCACGGCAGCAGACGGGCAGCGCAGCGGCACCTACACCACCAGCACCGGCAAGAGCGGCAGTTTCACTGATACCGTGACTGCCAACGGCAACGACAGCGTGACCCGCAACACCAGCATCACCAACGCCGCCGGCCAGACCGTGCAGCGCAGCGCGACCACCGGATACGACCCCTCCACGAATACGGTGACGCGCTCGGTCACCGGGCCGGAAGGCAACACGCGCCAGGGTTCGGTTACGTTCACGCCGTCTTCCAACTAAGGAAGCGTGATGAGCCGCATTTTTCCCGCACTGCTGGCGGCGGGCGCCCTGTGTGCCCTGTGCGCCGCCGAGGCGCACGCCCAGACGTCCCAGCCCGCTCCCTCCGCCGGCGTCGGCCAGCGGGGACAGCGACTGCAACGCCTGGGGGACGAAGCCTTTAAACGCATGGATACCAACGGCGATGGCGTAATCAGCAAGCAGGAGTACATGGAGCAGGCTGAAAAACGCTTCCAGCGCCTCGACGCCAACGGCGACGGTCAGATCACGCGGGAAGAATTCGATGCAATGGCGCAGAAGCTGCGCGAACGCGCCGGCGCAGGCGGCGGTGCCCAGTTCCCCTGACGGGGATCCCATGCATTGTCAGCGGCCATATCTGCCTCGGGTACGCGCGCGGGCCGTGCCGCGCGTTATTGATATGTCGCGAGCCACGAATGCCGCAGCGATCCATGCCGAGCGAGATATCCGATACACGGAGCAATGCGTCCTCCGATGCGGCCCTGATGGAAAGAGTGGCCGGAGGAGACGCGCAGGCATTCCGTATGCTGGTCGAGCGCTATCTGCCGCGCGCCCACGCCGTCGCGCGCCGCATGCTGGGGTCGGCCGCGGAAGCCGAGGACGCGGTGCAGGAGGCGTTCTGCCGGATATGGACGCACGCAGCGGCGTTTCGCGCCGAGCGCGCGGCCTTCTTCACCTGGGCCTATCGCATCATCGCCAACGCCTGCCTGGATGCGATGCGTCGGCGTACGCCGGCGGCCGAGCCGGTGGACGACATGGCCGAGAACCTGGCGGATCCTGCGCCGGACGCGCAGTCCCGGCACGAAAGTCTGCAGGTGCGGCAGGCCGTGCAGGCGCTGCCGCCGCGGCAGCGGCTGGCTGTGGTGTTGTGTTATTTCGAGGGCATGACCAATCCCGAGGCGGCGGCGGCGATGGACATGAATGTGAAGGCGCTGGAAGGACTGCTGGTACGCGCGCGGCGCAGTCTGCGAAACCGGCTCGACGGTTGAATGACGATAAACGATGACGACGATATGAACGACGAAACCGGTATGGAAAAGGAAGACGGATTGAAGGCGAAACTGGCGGCATGGAGGGCGGTTCCGCCGCCGGTGGATCTCGCGGCGCGCATCGCGCAGCGCGCCACGGCACTGCCACAGCGCAAGCCGTGGGGGACGCGGATATTGGCGGCCGCCGAACGTGCCCTGACCGAGTGGCGCTACGGGCTGGTCTACAAGCTCGCAACGCTGGCATTGTGTGCAGCTTTCGGCTTCGCAGCGGGAACGTACCGGGCCGAGAGTGTGGACATCGTGGCTCTGGCATTCGGCGCCGGAGCGGGGGAATCGCTGTGAACGTGACGAGAACCCAGTTGCTGATAGGAAGTGTGTTGTTCCTTTCGCTGGCCGCCAACGCGGTGCTCGGCGCGATGGCCATCGGCCACCGGCTGGCCCCCGAAGCAGCAGGCAGCAGTCGTCCACTGAAGGACATGATACAGAGACTGGCGGCATTGCCGCCGGAACAGCGTGCCCAAACGCGTGAAGCCGTAAGGTCGTACCTGCCGCGGTTGCGCGACGCCATGGAGGATTTGCGGAAGGCGCGTCAGGACACGTTCAGCTACGTGCGCAGTCCGGACTACACGCGTGTCGAAGCGGAGAAACGTTTCGCCGCGCTGCGCGAAAAGACCACGGCCCTTCAGGCCCTGGGACAGAGCATGGTGCTGGACATCGCAGATCACCTCACGCCCGAGCAGCGGGATCAGCTGCTGTCGCCGCGAGGACAGCGGTGACCACCGCCGCGAGTGCGGACGCTTTCCAGGCCGCCGCCCGCTTCGGGCTGGGGCCGCGCCCCGGCGAGTTCGACACCATCGGCGGGGATCCGCGTGGCTGGGTGCTGGGTCAGATTTACAGTGCCTCCATACCGCCCGAAGTGCAGGCGCGCCGCGGCGGCAATGCGCTGATGGCGCGGGTGGTGACGGGCATCCGTGCCAGCAGTGCGAGCGAAGTGCAGAATGCTGCGCGCGCCATGCGCGACGTCTATATCGAGGAGACGAGCGCGCGACTGCAGGCGCAATTGAACAGTGCTCAGCCTTTCGTCGAGCGCATGGTGCTGTTCTGGAGCAATCATTTCACGGTGTCGGTGCAAAGGCCCATCATCGCCGGCATCGTCAATCAGTACGAGGTCGAGGCCATACGCGCCAATCTCAGCGGTCATTTTCACGACATGCTGCTCGCGGTGTGCCGGCATCCGGCCATGCTGTTCTACCTCGACAATGTGCAGTCCTTCGGGCCGGATTCGCGCGGCGGGCAGCGCCGCGGCAAGGGGCTCAACGAAAACCTGGCGCGCGAAATCCTGGAACTGCATACGCTGGGTGTGAACGGCGGCTATACCCAGGACGACGTGATTGCGCTGGCCAAGATCATCACCGGCTGGACGCTGGACCGCTCCAGCCTCGATACCCGAGTGGCATACCGCTTCCAGCCGTTGCTGCACGAACCCGGCAGCAAGCGGCTGCTGGGGCGGACCTTCGAGGAAAACGGCGAGCAGGAAGGCGTGGATGCGCTGACGATGCTGGCGCAGCATCCCGCCACCGCGCATCATATCGCCGTCAAGCTGGCGCGGCATTTCATCGCGGACGATCCGCCGCCGCGTGCGGTTTCGGTGCTGGAACGGCGCTTTCGCGACAGCGATGGTCATTTGCCCACGGTGATGGAGGCGCTGGTGCGCTTGGACGAGGTCTGGCAGCCGCCGCTCGCCAAGTTCAAGAACCCCTATGAGTTCGCGGTGTCGGCGCTGCGCCTGACTGGCGTCGAGCCCGATCCCCGGCAGGCGGTGCAGGGGCTGGAGGCGCTGAATTTCCGCGCCTTCAATGCGCCTTCCCCCGCGGGTTACGACGATACGGCCGCGGCCTGGGCCTCGCCGGACGGTGTCATGAAGCGCATCGAATGGGCACACCGCCTGGCGTTGCGCATGCCTTCGGGTACCGACCCCGTCGAACTGGCGGATGCCGGCATCGGGCCGGTGATGAGCGACATGACGCGCCAGACCGTCACCCGCGCCGCCAGCGGCGCCGACGGGATTGCGTTGCTGCTGGCCAGCCCTGAATTCCTGCGCCGCTGAAGGAGAAGGCATGACGCCGCCTGACATGACGCGTCGTCGGTTATTGCAAGGAGGTTGCTGCCTGGGGCTGGCCTCGCTGCTGCCATTTTCCTCCCGCATGGCGTTCGCCGTCGCGCCCACCGACAAGCGCCTGATGGTGATCATCATGCGCGGCGGCATGGATGGCCTGGGGGCGGTGGTGCCGTACGGCGACCCGGATTACGCCGACGCGCGCGGACCGATCGCGCTGCCGCAGAACGCCGATACGCTGGCCGACCTCGACGGTCATTTCGCTTTCAACCGCGCACTGGATCCGCTGCTGCCGCTGTACCGGAACCAACAGCTGCTGGTGCTGCACGCCGCGGCCACCCCGTACCGCGAGCGTTCGCATTTCGACGCCCAGGATCTGCTGGAGAGCGGTGGATTGCACCCGCACGCGCTGTCCACCGGCTGGCTGAACCGCGCGGTGGCGGCTCTGCAACGCCCGGAAGAGGCACTGGCGCTGGGGCCGACGGTGCCACTGGTATTGCGCGGCAGCGCGCCGGTCACTTCGTGGGCGCCCTCGGTGCTGCCGGGCGT
>DATKLO010000218.1:0-17212 GCA_035542375.1 Steroidobacteraceae bacterium
CTTCAGCGAGGGCAAGGATCGAGGCAGTGAGTTCGTGATCACGTTGCCGCTGATGCCGCGGGAACTCGCGAGGGTCCGCGCCGCGTCGGGTGACACGGGCTCGTGCGAGTGTGGCGATTCCGGCGACACGGGTGACCCCCGCAACATGACATCCCCGGGTCAGGATCAGACCCGGCGGCGGATCCTCGTGGCGGATGACAACTCGGACGCCCTCGAGAGCCTTGCGATGCTGCTGGAGCTGGGGGGGCACGAAGTCTACACCGCCTCCAATGGCGTTCTGGCACTGGAGTCGGCCGAGCGGCACCAGCCGGATGTGGCGCTGCTCGATATCGGGATGCCGGAGCTGGACGGCTACGAAGTCGCACGACGCATCCGTTCGCAACCCTGGGGCCGCTCCATCACGCTGGTGGCGCTGACCGGCTGGGGCCAGGAGTCGGACCGCAGGCGCTCGGGCGAGGCGGGCTTCGATTCGCACCTGGTCAAACCCCTCGATCTGGAGCAACTGTCCCGGCTGCTCGCGGAGCTACCCGATCGGCTCGAAGCCGCTCCGGCGCCGTTGTAGGATGGGCGCCGCGGTTTTTCCACACCGGGTCCAACCTGGCGCTCGACGACACCCCTCGCATGGACACCCGGCTGAAAACGATCCTCGATCGCCTGGTCATGGGCGTGCTGGTGGCATTCGTGGTGGGAGTGCTGCTCCTGTGGTACGCGGGCGGGGAGATGACCGAATCCGCGACACGTGCCATCGGGCGACCGCCGTTGCCTCTTGGCGCGCGCAACGTCACGTTCGCTAGCGCTTCGGGCGCGCTGATCCACGGCTGGATGACCAACGGTACACCGGGGCAGGGCATCGTGCTCCTGCTGCATGGGCTTCGCGGCGATCGTCGCGAAATGCTCGGCCGCGCGGATTTCCTTCACCGGCTTGGCTATGGCGTGCTGCTCATCGATTTCCAGGCGCATGGCGAAAGCCGGGGTTCCGTGGTGACCTTCGGCAGTCTGGAGTCACGCGACGTGGTAGCGGCCCTGCAGTATCTGCATCACGAACAGCCACAGGAGCCCCTGGCCGTACTCGGAGTTTCGCTGGGTGCGGCGGCATACGTGCTCGCTGCAGACGGGCGCGCCAAAGTGGCCGCGGTCGTGCTCGATTCGCTGTATCCCACAGTGGATGAGGCGATGGCGCAGCGCATGCGGCGCTTCGTGGGTCCAGCCGCGCCGTTGCTGGCGCCGCTGCTGGTGATGCAGCTGCATCCGCGATTGGGCATCGATCCCGACAAGTTGCGTCCTCTCGACAGAATGGACAGGGTCGACGCCCCGCTGCTGATGATCAGCGGCGCGCGCGATCCGAACACCCTGTCGGGGCGTACCCAGGCGATGTACTCGTCGGCCCCCGAACCCAAGGAGCTGTGGATCGTGCCCGGAGCGGGGGCGGGGGCCGGGACCGGGCGCGAGGATCTGCAGCGCGACGCGCCCGCGGACTACGAACATCGCGTGAGCGACTTTCTTGCTCGCTACCTGAGCAAGTCATGACGCTCTCCAGGCGGCTCAACACCGTATTGCGGATTCTGGGCGTCGCCGCGACGCTGCTGTGCATCGGGTTTCTCTGGAGTGGCCACCTGTCCGCGGGTGCCGCACTCGCGGTGACCGTGGCCGCCCTGATCCTGGTCCGACTGATGGTCAGGGCCGGGTTGCTTCCCAACCCCTTCGGGGAGACTCCCCGGGACTACCGGGTCCGCCCACTGGTGGGGGGTGTGCTGCTGGGGCTCGTGTGTTTCGTCGCGGCCTTCGTCTGGGGGGTGGCCGTCGTCCTGGCCATCCACTATCGCGTCCTCGCCGACAGCCCCTGGGTGCTGTACGGGCTCATGGGGGTGCCGTTCGCCACCCTCATGATGACGGGGGGCTATCTTTTGCTGCTCAGCGGGGTCAAGGCGATCTACGGTCGGCCGAAAACCTAGGGATCATCCGCGGGAATCCGCCCCATGCAGCCCGAACTGGTCGAACGTCTGCACGCCGCTCTGCCCCAGGCTCGGGCCTGGATCGCGGAGTTCGTGGCTGCGCACGCCGAGCGGGCCAGGCCGGTCAGCACCTACCCCTGGCAGCGGCTGCGGGAGTGCTACCCGGCCGAGCTGCTCGAGCGGGTCCGGGTGGTGCCGGTGGATGCGGTCGTGTTCCCGCCGGTCGAGGAATTCGGGCTCCCGGAGCTGGCGGGCATCCGCGAGCAGCAGCTGTTCGGCATCACCTTCCAGGACACCTTCTTCGTCCGCAAGGACCGGCAGTTCGAGGCCCTGTTCTTCCACGAGCTGGTGCATGTGGTGCAGTGGGAGCGCCTCGGGTCCGACCGCTTCCTGCTTGCCTACGCCGTCGGTCTCGCTACGACGACTTACGAGAACAGTCCGCTCGAGCGGATGGCCTACTCGCTGCAGCAGCGCTTCGAGTTCGGCACCCTGCCGGACCGGCTGCTGGATGTCATCGAGACCGCCACCGATGACCTCTGGAACTACTACGCGCCGCAGGTACTGCCGCCTTCCTAGGCGGCGGCGTGGCGCACCGCGTTGCTCCGTCTCGGATCGGCGCCGCCTCAGGTCAGATCATCCCCTTCCACGCCCAGCTCCCGCAGGATGGCCAGGCGCATCCCCTGGGCCTCCGTGCTCGACAGTCTGCGCGGGCGCGGGAAGGGCACTTCGAACGCAGCCTGGATGCGGGTCGGCCGCGGCGAGAGCACTATTATGCGGTCAGCCAGGTGGATGGCTTCCTCAACATCGTGCGTGACCAGCAGCACCGTATGGCGCTCCTTGGCCAGGATACGCAGGAACTCGTTGCGCATGCGCAGGCTCATGAGCGCATCGAGCGCCGAGAACGGCTCGTCCATGTAGAGGATCTCGGGCTTCACGACCAGGGCGCGCGCAAGTTCCGCACGCTTGAGCATGCCGCCGGAGAGCTCGTGCGGGTAGTTCTCCTCGAACCCCTTCAGGCCCACGATGCCGGCGTAGCGATCGGCGATCTCCAGGCGGTTCTCCGGCGCGTGCCCATTCAGGCCGAACATCAGGTTCTCGCGCACGGTCAGCCAGGGAAACACCGAGCCCTGCTGTGAAATCAGGATGCCGCGGGAATCCGGCCGGGTGCGCAGCGCGCCGTCCACGGTCACCGTGCCGCCATCGGGCTGGATGAAACCGGCCATGAGATTCATCAGCGTGGATTTGCCGCAGCCGGACGGCCCGACGATGGCGATGAACTCGCCATCGCCCACCGAGAAGCTGACATCCTCGATGACCGGCAGCGACCCCTTGCCGGAGTCGAAGCTCTTGCGCAGCGAGCGCACTTCGATCTTAGTGGGCATAGCGCCACCGCACCCAGCGGAGCCTCTCGAGCCTGCGCATCAGGCTATCGAGCGACAGGCCGATCAGGCCGATGATGATCATGCCGGCGATCACCAGGTCGTAGCGGTTTCCCGCGTTGCGCGAGTCCATGATCATGTAGCCCAGGCCCGAATGCAGGGCGATCATCTCCGCGGCCACCACCACCAGCCAGGCCACGCCCAATCCGATGCGCATGCCCACCACGATCTGAGGGAGCACCGCCGGAATCACCACGCGCAGGAACAGTGTGCGGCGCGAAACGCCGAAGTTCTCGGCAGCGCGCAGGTAGCGCTTCTCGATCGTCTGCACCCCCACGGTCGTCTGCACGATCATGGGGAATACCGACGAGATGAAGATGAGATAGATGGGCGAGGCATCGCCGATGCCGAACCACAGGATGGCGATCGGAATCCAGGCGATGGGGGAGATGGGCCGCAGGATCTGGAAAAACGGATTGAGTGTCAGGTACGCCGGCCGCACCCAGCCCATCCACAGGCCCAGCGGCACGGCCACGCACACCGCCAGCCCGAAGCCCGTCCCAACCCGCAGCAGCGAGGCGCCGATGTGCCGCCACAGGCTGCCGTCCTTCAGCAACTCCAGCGTCCCCGTGACGACGCCCCAGGGTGTTGGAAAGATCACGCTATGGGTTGCCGTGACGACGATCCACCACGTGGCGATCAGCACGCCGATCACCGTCACGGAGGGCAGGGTGTCTTTGACGCGTTCCATGGCTATATCCGTTGCAACAGTTCGCGCGCGCGCCAGCTGATTCGCGCCCAGGGCGTCGCCGGGTTGGGCTCCACCACGATCGTCATCTGACCGCTCGCATGCGCCGTGCAGGCGAATATATATTCTGAGGCCTGCTCGAACGGCAATCGGAAACTCTGACCCGGCATCATGAGAGTCGGCCCGAAAATCTGTGGCACCTCGTCATGATTGCGCAACACCAGCACATCGCGCACCCCCAGGGTCAGCCGGATGTGATCCGGCAGGATGGCGAGCTTCTGTCCCGCCATGCGGCTCTTCCAGGTCCCCCGCGGTATCTCGAATATCTGCTCGCGGGAGGTGCTGTGGATGGGCGCCAGCCCGCACCACGCCAGCGGCGCCATCAGCGTAATGAGCGCAGATCCGGCCAGCAGCAGACGGGCGCGCGGCATCATTCGCGCAGCAGGATGCTCAGGTCGTTGACGTAGTCCTCGGCGCCATGCCCATAAGGCATCAGTGCGCGGATCCGGCCCTTGCGGTCTATGAGATAGACGAAAGAGGAGTGCGAGAAGGTGTAATCCTTGCCGACGAGCTGTCTTTCCGCGGAAATGCCGTAGTCCTTGCGAACCGCCGCCAGCTCGGCGGGCGAGCCGGTCCCACCCACGAACGTGGCGTCGAAGCTGCCAAGGTATTTCTTCAAGCGCGCCGTATCGTCGCGGTCAGGATCGACGGTGATGTAGACGATCTGGACGTCCTTTGCGTCGGTGCCCAATTTCCGGCGTGTCACCGCGAGTGTGTTCAGAGTCGTCGGGCACACCGCCGTGCAGGAAGTGAATCCGAAAGCGAGCAGCACCACCTTGCCCGTGAACTGGTCGATTCGCAGATCCTGGCCGTTCGAGCCCTTCAGTACGAAGTGCGGCGCCATCCGCGGCGGGTCGAACACCCCAGCCTTGAAGGCGGCTGGTTTCGCCGATTGCGCCGACGCCGGTTGGCCCGACGCCGGTTGGGCCGATGCCGGTTGCGGTGATTGGGCCGGTTGCGGCGATTGGGCCGGTTGCGGCGATTGCGTGGGTTGTGCTGGCGCCGCGAGAGTCGACTGGCACGTCAGCAGCATGACGAGGGCGGTGAGACCTGACTTCATAGTGGGATCGTCGCCGGTCGCGCCGCACGCGCGAACTGCTCGTCCACGTACGTCTCATAGGGAATCGGACGCCGGATCGTGCCCGCATCGAGCGACAGATGCATCAGATCCTCGAACTCCGAGCGGATCATGCGCAGGTCGCCATACGTCACGCGGTCGCTGGGATTGCGCATCACGAAGCGGATGATCTTCGGGTCCTGGTTGAAGTACCGGGGTCCTGCCGCGATCTGTACCGCCTTCTCGCGGTTCTGCGGCTCCTGATCCAGCCAGGCGCCGGCGCCGAGTACCTGGTTGACCAGGTCCTGCACCATCGCCGGCTGGCCCGCGATCAATTCGCCCCGCACCGCCAGCACGCAGCAGATGTACTTCGGCCATTCATCCCGCGTCATGCGCAAGGGGCGGGCATAACCCGCGCTCTGTGCCGCCGCTCCAAAAGGTTCGCCCGTGCAGTAAGCGTCGACTGCGTTCGCGTACAGCGCGGCCGGCATGTCCGGCGGCGCCATTTCCACGATCTCGAACTGCTCGGTGTGCAGTTCTTCCTGCGCCAGCAGCTTGCGCAGGAACAGGAAATCCACCGCGAAGCGGCTCGGGATGGCGATACGCCTGCCGAGCAGCTCGCGGAAGTGTTGGTACGGGGACTCGGTGCGCACCATGATCACTGCGCCCGAGCGGTGCCCGAGCGAAACGATCTTCAACGGCACACCCTTGTCCGCCAGATCCATCACCAGCGGCGCCAGCATGTAACCGGCCTGGATGCGGCCGGCCATGAGGGATTCCTTGATCTCCGGCCAGCCGTTGTACTTGCTGTATTCGTACTCGTACGGCTTCGCCGCCCCGGCCCGGTTCGCCACGTCGCGGCTCACGCAGGCGACCGGAAGAGTGAGATTGCAGGTCACGGGCAGACCGCCGACGATAAGGGAATTCGCCGGCGTACGGGAACAGCCGACAGCGCCGAGGGGCAGTGCGGCCGCGGCGATGCCCTTGAGCGCTTCCCGGCGCGTCAGCTGCAGCGCCTGCATTGTTCCAGACTCGATCAATTGCCGTGCAACCGGTACGGTGCCCTCCAGGAGCTCCCGCCAAATACTACAGGAGGCTGTTCCCGGGTGTATTCTCGGTCCGAATGAGAACTGCCCCGCAGCAGAGCGCGAGGTATGAGATGAGTCCGTTCCCCAATCTGGCCCGCTCGGTGTCGATTTCCGGCGCTATCGACGACATGGCCGCGGGAAGTGCCTCGCCACCCTTTCGCTTCTACGACAATCGCCAGAAATACCTGGCGTTCGTCAACACCTGCAACGAGAAGGCGGCCATTGCCCGCAGGGTGTCGCAGGAACTGGCGCACGTCCGTCCAACACCACCCGCGCTGCAAATCTTTGACGCCGGCATGGGCGATGCCACGGTGCTCTCGAGGGTGATGCGCAATACCCACCGCATTTTTCCCACGGTACCGCTGCTTGCCGTGGCCAAGGAGATCAGCCTCGAGGACGTGCGGCTCGGACTGGACAAGATGCCCGATCGATTCTTCGAGCATCCGGCCACGGTACTGGTCATCACGAATCTCAACTATTCCGAAGCGCCCCGGCTGATGCCGCGGGATGCGCATCTGGCCGCCGCCCTCAACTGGCAGGAGGTCAAGCTGACCGGCTTCTCCGCGCACGAGTATGCGGAGCAGATCGAGGCACTCGGACCCCTGCTGGTTTACGGCTGGCAGACGCGTACCAGCGAGAAGAGCGGCAATCCCGTCTATCAGCGACCTTCCGTGCTGGTGTTGTACCGCGAGGATCACAAGTTCCTGCTGGATGGCGTGATTCCCAAGCCCGGCCGCGTATTCGAGACTTACGATCTCATTCTCGCCTCCCAGCCCTGGCGCGCCCGCATGCCGGCCAGCTTCAAGGCCTCGCGCGTGCTGGCGCCCCTCACACGCAGTCTCGCCCCGGGTGGCCGACTGCTGGGAATCCAGTCCGCGGGCAAGGATCCGGCGCTCGAGATCATCCGCAAGCTCTGGCCCGGCGAGAATCCCTTCCAGGTGGACCGCCACGCACTGTTGGCGGCGTTGAAGAGTGAGCTGGGGCGCGATGCGCGCGAGTACGTCCTGTCGGCGCTGCCCGACGACAAGGCCATTTTCCGTTACGAGATGCACACACTGCCGTCCGAGATCTCCGACCGCATCGGCACCTCGACACTGTACGCAGCCTGGAACGCCGCCATCTACGTCAACCAGATCGAGGACGAGCGGCTCGATTCAGTCGTACAGACCGGCGCCTACCTGGAGGCGACCCAGGACGTGCTGCGTAAGCACGGTGGACTCTGGTTCAACGACGAGACCTTCCTCGTCTCGCGCCGCAGGCCCTGACAAAACCCGAGCCAACGCAACGAGCCCCGGCCAGCGCACGCGAGGCAAAGCTGACTCCAGAGCCCGGCGAGTCAGCGCATCACGAACGGATTCGCCACTTTGCCGCTCGTGTCCATCCAGACCGTCTTGGTCTGCAGGTATTCGTGGATGGCCTCCTGACCGCTCTCGCGACCGATCCCGCTGCGCTTGTAGCCGCCAAACGGCGCCATGTAGCTCACCGCTCTGTAGGTGTTGATCCACACCGTGCCGGTCTGCAGGCTCTCGGACATGCGCAGCATCCTGCCGGCCTCGGAAGTCCAGACGCCGGCTGCCAGCCCATAGGGGCTGTCATTGGCGATCGCAATGGCCTCGGCTTCGTCGGCGAACGGAATCACGCACAGGACCGGTCCGAAGATCTCCTCGCGTGCGATCCGCATCGAATTCGTGACGCCGATGAAGATCGTGGGTTCGACGAACCAACCCGCACCGAGCCGCGGATCGTTCGGCGTCTTGCCTCCCAGCACGCACTGCGCACCCTCGCTGCGACCCATCTCGATGTACTGGAGCACGCGTTCAAGCTGAGGCAAGGTTGTGACGGGCCCAACCTGGGTGTCCGGCAGAGACGGGTCGCCCATGCGCGCGGTAGCGGCGAGGCGTACGAGCTTCTCCACCACCCGATCGTGTACCGTTCGCTGCACGAGCAGTCTGGATCCAGCGATGCAGGTCTGCCCCGTAGCGGCAAAGATCCCCGCCATGGCGCCATTCACCGCGTTGTCGATGTCCGCATCCGCGAAGATGATGTTGGCGGATTTGCCGCCCAGTTCGAGCGTGACCGGCTTGATGCCGTCGGCTGCATTCCGGTACACGGAGGTGCCGCCTCGCTCGCTGCCGGTAAAGGCGATCCTGGCGACCGCGGGATGCCGTACGAGCGCCTCGCCCAGTTCATCCGGGAAACCCGTGACCGTGTTGACGACACCCGGCGGGAATCCCGCTCTTTCGAACAACTCGGCGAATGCGAGCGTCGATGCCGATGCGTGTTCCGAGGGCTTGATGACGACTGTGTTGCCTGCCGCCAGTGCTGGCGCGAGTTTCCAGGTGAGCAGGAGAAGGGGAGAGTTCCAGGCCGTGATGCAAGCCACCACTCCCAGCGGATCATGGCGCGTGAAGGCATGCATGGCCGGTTTGTCGATCGGGAGCACCCGGCCTTCGATCTTGTCAGCCAGCCCGCCGAAGTATCGATACCACTCCGGGATGTAACGAAGCTGGGCCTTGACCTCCATGGCCAGCTTGCCGTTGTCACGGACCTCGATCGCCGCCAGCGATTCCGCTTCCGCCTCGATCAGATCCGCCAAGCGGGCCAGCAGCCTGCCGCGCCCGGTCGCGGTGAGACCGCGCCAGGCGCTCGAATTGAATGCGCGCAGCGCGGCGCTCACGGCGTCGCCCACATCTTCCGGGCCGCAACGCGGAATGAGCGCCCACGGTTGCGCCGTGAAAGGATTGTAGGTGGCAAACGTGGCGCCGCTTCGGGCCGGCACGCGCGCTGCGTCTATCGTATTGAGAAACTCGGATCGTTCGCTCATGGGAATCCCCGCAGGCGCTCGGTAGCGAGAGCCCGGCAACATCGCCTCACGACACCCGGTACATCAGCTTTTCGACTCACATCATGAGGCCAGGCTTTCAAGGCCGATGGCCTCATTCGCCAGCGCATGCGCACTGACGGGCGTCCGATCCGTCATCAGCCGCTTGGCAAGCTTCAAGTCGCGGGCCCGGTTCCAGGCGATGACGGCCCGGAGCCGCTGATCCACGAGCTGGAAGGCGCAGAAGTTCTGCCCCGTCTCGCCCCGCACCACCAGCTGGGCGTTCGGGTCGGGAAACCCCAGCACTTGCAGCTGCACGTCGTATTGATCGGACCAGAACCACGGGATGTCGGCGTACGGCTGCGAAGCGCCCGCCAGCGTCTTGCCGACGGCAATGCCCTGGTTCTGTGCGTTTGCCCAGGATTCCAGTCGAACGCGACCCCCAGCCCAGGGGGATGGCTGATTCGTGACGTCCCCGGCGGCGTAAATGTCCGGATCGGACGTACATCCGTACTCGTCGACGACGACCCCATTGTCGACCTTCAGGCCGGCCTGGATCGCCAGCTCCACATTGGGTTCAAGCCCGATACCCACGATCACGGCGTCGGCTGTCTCGGGCGGATTCGAGCCCGACAGCTCGGCGACCACGCCTCGTTCCGCTGCGCTCAGGCGTTGAATCGACGTATTGAGGAGAATTCTGACACCGTGCGAGGCATGCAGATAGCGCAGGCAATCCGCTACGAGCGGAGGCACGGACCGCGAGCACAGGCGGGAGCGGGATTCCACCACAGTCACATGCGCCTGCCTTTGACGGGCCGCGGCCGCCACTTCCAGACCGATCCAACCCCCGCCCACCACAAGGATGCGCGCGCCGGGTCGCAGGCATGCCGAGATCCGCAGGGCATCATCCAGGCAACGCAGGGTGTGCACCGCAGGCAGATCGAATCCGGGCGTACGCGCGAGGATCGGGCGCCCGCCAGTGGTGAGTACCAGCTTGTCGTAGGAGATACGTCGCCCGTCATCTGTCGATATTTCCCGTGACCCACGGTCCAGGCTGACGACCGCTGCGCCCGGGCGGTATTCAATACCCAATCGACGCCACTCCTCGGGCGGGCAGATGTCGATGCCCGTCGCCGCACCATCGAGCAACACCTTCTTCGAGAGCGGTGGCCGCTCGTAGGGATGATGAGCCTCCGCACCGATCAGCACGATGTCCGCGGCGGAGCCAGTGAGTCGGGCGGAGCGCGCTACCCAGGCGCCTGCCTGTCCTGCCCCCACCACGACAATGCGCGCCGCAGACAACTGCGCGACGGCCATCAGCGCCGCAGGTAGATCGAGCCGTCCTCGACCTTGATGTCGTAAGTCCGCAGCGCCACCGTGCAAGGCGCGCCCACCGCCCGACCGGTCCTGATCTCGAACGTGCCCTCATGCAAAGGACACTCAATCAAGCCTCCCTCCAGCACCAGGCCATCCGACAAGGCTGCCTGTCCATGAGTGCAGCGATTGCTCGTGGCAAAGTAAGCCCCATCGATCCGGTACAGACACACCTCTTCTGCACCCGCGATGGTGGCACGCAGCGTGGCGCGCTCACTGAGTTCGGTGCACGTCGCAATCCTGATCCAGTCGTTCGCGCTATCCAGATCGAAACCCTCAGGCCTGCATCACATCGAGGTAATGGTTTTCCATGTGGTACAGCGCTTGCTCCAGGGGTGACATCGGACCGGGCCGGAAGAAGCCGGAAGTGGCCGACCTCTGCAACGACTCCACCATGGCTGAATCCTCCGTGACGATCTGCGCCACGAACGCCCGGTAACGCTCCAGTTCGCCCTGGAAGTCCGGGATCTCGAAGGCAGCCTGCGGGAACAGCAGATAACAGACGATCTGCGTCTCGGCGACGGATCGGGGCCACACGTGCCACATCCTCAGGCTGTCAGCCCGCATCGACAGATTGAGATTCGGATAGATGCCGGCCTTGCAGGCGATGCTGGAGGATTCCTGCTCGGCCCAGGGAAGAGTGGGGAATACCTGCCGACCACTCTTGTCATGCGGCCGGGCTTCATAGCGCACATGCCAGCCACCACCGCGTTCCAGCTGGAATGGCAGACCGTCACTGCTCTTGACGAAACCGCCGAAGCTGCTCGCGTGGATCACGCCCACGTGGTAGATGTCGATGAGATTCTCGACCAGGAATTTCCAGTTGCACTTCACGTTCATCACCACGGTCGAGGCGGTGCGGCACTGTTCCGTGCGGAACCACCACAGATGGGTCTCGAACGGCGCGATGAAATCCTCGAACGGCGGCGGGCTGTCGCTGAAGTTGACGAAGATCCAGCCGCGCCAGATCCGCTGCTGCAGCGGTCGCAGCCGCGCGCCGCTCAGATCCACCTTGCAGGCTTTCATGCCCGGGGCGGCGATCAGGCGCCCGTCCACGCCGTACAGCCAGGCGTGATAGGGACAGCTGAAATCCTTCACGTGGCCGCACCCGGCGGCCAGCTCGGCGCCGCGATGCAGGCACTGGTTCATGAACACGGAGAATTCCTCCGCGCCGGAGCGGGTGACGACGATCGACTCGTCCGTGATCGTGAGTGTCTTGTAGTCGCCGACGTTGGGGAGTTCCTCCACACGGCCTACTGACAGCCAGTGGGTCATCCAGATGCGCGATTTCTCGAGCGCGTAGATCTCGGGCGAGCAGTACAGCTCCCCGGGCAGATGGCGCGCCAGACTCGGGTCCGCCCGCGTGGCGGCAAGGCCGGGAGCAAGTCGCGCCAGAGTTTCCTGACCGGGGTGCATCGCGTGTCTCCGCTGGATGGGCCGCTTCGGATCGTGCGAATCTATACGCCATCAGATCGATCGATGTATAGATCGACTGTCGAATCGACATGCAGCGCCCGCGGCTGCCGTGCATTGACGTGGCGAGCCCCGGGGCTCGGGGGTGATCAGGTGAAGCGGAAGGTCAACGACGTGGATTACCTGACTCGCGAGGAGGCGCTGGACCGGCTGGGAATCAAGCGCGAGTCGCTCTACACCTACGCCAGCCGGGGACTGCTGAAGACGCTGCGTCCACCGGGGAGTCGCCGCAAGCTCTACCTGAAATCCGATGTCGAGAAGCTGAAGTCGCGCGCCGGCGAGCGCCTCGTCAGGGCGCCGGTTTCACAGCATCTGCGCTACGGCGAGCCGATCGTGCAGACCCTGATCAGCGAGATCCGGCCCGAGGGTCCCCGCTATCGTGGTTATCCGGCGTTGGAGCTGGCTGCCCAGTCCCGCTCGTTCGAGTATGTCGCCGATCTCATCTGGACCGGCAAGCCCAAGCCGCGCGATGTCGCGTGGAACCTGCCGACGCCAGCGGCGGAAGTCGATGACTGCGTGACCGCGGCGCGACGGCTCTATGGACGCAGCAAAATGCGCAATTCCCGCGCGCGCGCCGACTGGTCCGACAGCTCCTGGATTCCCGCACTGCTGGTGATGCTGGCACTGCGTCAGGAGGAGCATGAACGAGCTGCAGTTGCGGGCGCGAAAGGCGAGGATGCGGTGTCCACGGGACGCTCTCTGGTAGCCGCCTTCGCCGGCGTCGCCGGCATCCTGAGCGGAAATTCCTACACCCCGCTTCGCGCCGGCGAATTCATTTCCGAATGCCTGTTACGGGGCTTTGGGTGTTCCATCGAGGGCCCCGGCGTGGACGCGCTGAACATGGCGCTGACGCTCTCGGCGGAACATGAGTTGTCGGCGCCGACCTTCGCCGCCCGAATCTGTGCCTCGACCGGCGCTGACCTGGCGGCGAGCGTGGCCTGCGCGGTGTTGGTCCAGACCGGTCCCATGCAGGCAGGAGGCGCGGCGGAGGTGGAGGAGTTGTTCGCGGCAGTACGGAAGGATCCCGGCGAATGGCCTCCGGGGTACACGGCCCGTGACCTGCCTTGCTTCAGCCACCCCCTGTACGACCGGGATCCGCGCGCGAACCTGCTCATCCAGACAGCCCGGGACCTCCTGCCGCAGCGCGCGAAAGCGGCGTGCGTGTTCGACTTCGTCGACAGGATCGAGCAGGAACAGGGCCGCCATCCCAACATCTTCGCGGCGCTCGTGATGCTCTGCATGGCCCTGGAGCTGCCCAGCGGCAGCGCCGCGTTCCTGCACACACTGGGGCGGATCGCGGGCTGGATCGCGCATGCTGCCGAGCAACGACTCAGCGGCGTAATGCTCAGGCCGAGGGCGCGTTACGTCGGGACGCGGGTCGCCTGATCCTTTCCCGCCCAGTCGGCCGGGCCACTTCGCGGAAGAGCTGCCAGATCAGTCTTCGCAGCCAGCGGCTCGCCGGGTCGTGATGATACCTGCGGTGCCAGTACTGACGGATCTCCGCGTCCGGCATCTCGAAGGGGGGATCGCATGCGCGCACGGCATCCTGATCCAGCAACGCGTGCGCGGGAACCACGGCCACGAGATCAGTCGCGGCGACGATAGCGCATGCGACACGATAAGTCGTCACGCGCAGGTGTACGTCCCGCACAGCTTTTCGCAACGCCAGGGCCGCCTCCACCAGGATATCCGCATAGCCTGATGACGTGCTGACATGGAGCGCCTTCCTGTAACTGTCCAGCGTGACGCCCCCGCGAAAATCCGGATGATTGAAACGGGTGATGAACCGATAGCGATCCTGGAACAGGGGCTGTTGGTAGTAGCGATCGCCAAGGAAGGGCAGGCTGCCGATGGCGAGATCCGCATCGCCCGTCTCCAGAGCCTTGTCATACCCTGCATGCGGAAGCTTCAGGGCTTCGATCCTGACATCCGGCGCTTCTGTGCGCAAAGCATGTACCAGCTTCGGAAGAATCAACATCTCCCCCGCATCGGACAGCAGGATCCGGAAGCTGTGCTGCGAGCGGGCAGGATCGAACTCGACGGCCTCGCTCAGGGACTTCGCGAGGATCGACAGGGCCTCGCGCACCGGTCCGGACAATGACTCGCAGCGCACGGTCGGCGCCATGCCGGCCGCCGTCCGCACGAACAACGGATCCTCGCAAGCCTGACGCAGGCGCTTGAGCGCGTTGCTCGTGGCTGACTGGGACAGACCCAGTTGCACGCTCGCCAGCGACACGCTGCGGGTCTGGTAGACGGCGGCGAACACCCGCAGCAGGTTGAGATCGAGTGACTCGATATTCACAGCGTGAATAGATCAGTTCACTGAAACAGTGTTGACCGAATATACGCCGGGTTCCGATAGTGAGCCAGACCGGTGGCGAGCCCGCCCACCGCTGACGAGTTGGCACGGGCGTCGCCATGGTGATGTGCGGAGAGCGGAGTGGGAGAGGCCGGGGAGGTCGCGGTGGTGATCGTGGGAGCAGGCCCGGTGGGCCTCGCGATGGCCGTGGAGCTCGGGCGCAGGGGTGTCGACTGCCTGCTGCTCGAGCAGACCGACGGGCGGATCGAGCACCCACGCACGGGACTGATCGCCGTACGCAGCATGGAGGCATTCCGCCGCTGGGGCATCGCCGAGGAAGTGCGTCGCTGCGGCTTTCCCGACCGATACGCGCTGTCAGTCGTCTTTTGCACGAGTCTCAGGGGGTTTCTGCTCGATCGCGAGACTTACCCGGGCATGGCCGACACGCCGACCCCGCCGGGAACTCCGGAGAAGAAGCAGCGCTGTCCGCAACTGTGGATGCAACCGATCCTGCAGCGCGCCGCCGCGCGCACACCGGGCGTCAGGGTGCGCTATCACCATCGCCTCGAGGAGTTCTCGCAGGACGCCACCGGCGTGAACTGCCTGGTCCGTGAGGTCAACTCGGATGAGGTGCGCCACGTGCGTGCCCGATACCTGATCGGGTGTGACGGCGCCGGCAGCGGGATCCGCAAGGCCCTGGGGATTCCCGAGCAGGGCCGTGTGCTGAGTTACTCGGTGAACATCCTGATCCACGCGCCTGGCCTCGTCTCCCGCCATGGCATGGGAGAGGCGGAGCGCTATCTGTTCGTCCAGCCGGAAGGCACGTGGGCGAATCTGACGGTCGTGGACGGCCGGGACATCTGGCGCCTCACCGTTCTCGGATCGGACGAGAAACTCGATCCGGCGCGACTCGATGCGCCCGCGCTCGTGAGACGCGCGCTCGGGAGCGATGACATCCCCTTCACCGTGCTGTCGGTGCTGCCCTGGCGGCGCAGCGAGACGCTCGCTGCGGAATTCTCCAGGGGCCGCGTACTGCTGGCCGGCGACTCGGTCCATACCATGTCACCCACCGGCGGGATGGGAATGAACACCGGCATCCAGGAGGTGCTCGATCTGGGCTGGAAGGTCGAAGCCCGCCTGCGGGGCTGGGGCGGATCGCGGCTGCTGGACAGCTATACGCTCGAGCGGCGCCCGATCGCCGCCCGCAACATCGCGTTCTCCTCGCAGAACTTCGCAGCGTGGCTCGATGCACCGAGTCCGGGTGCCGTGTGCGATGCGACGGAAGAGGGCGAGCGCCTCAGGCGGGCGCTGGGCCGTCGGCTACGTGAGGCGACGCGCGTGGAGTGGGAGTCCCTCGGCCTGCAGATCGGCTACCGCTACGAGGACTCCCCGATCTGCATTCCTGACGGGACGGCCGCGACGCCCGATGACTTCTCGCACTACGTGCCGACGGCCCGTCCGGGTTCGAGAGCCCCACATGCGTGGCTCGCGGACGGCCGCTCGACTCTCGATCTGTTTGGGTCGGGGTTCACATTACTGAGCTTTCCCGGCGCCGACGCGAAGGCTGCCGAAGAGCTGTGCCGCGCCTTCCAGAAGCGCGGCGTACCGCTCGCCACACACGAGCTCAAGGAGCAAGCCATAGCCGAGCTGTACGGCCGGCCCCTCGTCCTTGTTCGCCCGGACGGCCATGTGGCCTGGAGAGGCGAATGTCCGCAGGAAGTGGATGACATCGTCGATCAGGTGCGTGGCGCCGGAGCGACGAGGCGCGCCGCCTGAGGCCGTCCGAGGCGGGAGTGGCGCTCTCATGCGTAGTAATCAGGTACGACATCCATCGGGGGAGACCATGAAAAGACCTCAAAGACACCTGTCGTTCCGACTGACCGCCTGGGCGGGTCCGGCCCTGGGCCTGCTTCTCGCGTGCGATCCGGGCCTCTCGAGTGCGCAGACGTCTCCGGCTTCGGAAGGACTGCAGGAAATCGTCGTCACGGCGCAGCGTCGGGCCGAATCGCTGTCCAATGTTCCGGTCAGCGTGAGCGCCTACGACCGCGATTCGCTCGACCAGATCGGCGCGAAGACAGTCGAGGACGTCACCCGTACCATGCCCGGCATCATCGTGCGGCCGGCGTTCGAAGGCACGACGACGATTGCCATCCGGGGTATCAGCTCGGTCGTCGGCGCCGGTACGACCGGCATCTACATCGATGACACACCCATCCAGGTGCGAGCGCTCGGCGCGGGCGGAGTCGCCACCAGCGCCTTTCCGCGCATCTTCGATCTGGAGCGGGTGGAGGTTCTGCGCGGACCGCAGGGCACGTTGTTCGGGTCCGGCTCCGAGGGTGGCACGATCCGCTTCATCACGCCCTCGCCGCTGCTGGATCAGACCTCGGTCTACAGCCGCTCGGAAGTCAGCATGACCGATCACGGTGATCCGAACTTCGAGCAGGGAATCGCGGTTGGGGCACCCATCGTGGCCGACACCCTGGGCTTTCGGGCCAGCGCGTATGCCAGGCGCGATGGCGGATGGGTGGACCTGGCTCCCTACCCGGGGCCGATCACCGACCGCAACATCAACGCCGAGAACACACTGGTCGCGAATCTCGCGCTGGGCTTCAGGCCGTTCGCGGCCCTGACCATCACCCCGGGCGTGTACTACCAGAGGGTGCGCACCCAGGATGTGGATCAATACTGGCCGCAGTTGTCGGATCCCGCGCGCGGCCAGTTCGTCAGCGGCCAGCTGCTCGCCCAGCCCGGACTGGATCGATTGACGCTGCCGAGCCTGAAGATCCAGTGGGAGCTGGGCGCGGCCACGCTGTACTCGAACACCTCCTACCTGGACCGCACGCGGGACGTGCTCGGCGACTATTCGTTCATCTTCACCGAGGTGCTGACCGGCAACTACACCGGCCCGCATTTCGCCTCGCCGACCCAGTTCCAGAATCCGCAGACCACCTTCACCCAGGA
>DATKLO010000219.1:0-41223 GCA_035542375.1 Steroidobacteraceae bacterium
AGTCCAGGCCCTGATGCCTGTCAGTCCTGCGTCATCTGCCGGCACAGCGGCAGCCGCGACAGGTACAGATGCGGGAAGCGGCTCTTGAACGCCGCCTGGATCTTTCAGCCCCCCTATGAACAGACTCACGGGAGCGGAAAGGGATCGTAAAGGTGCGCCCGAGCGCGAACCCAAGAGCACGCCAGCCGCCTGCAGCCGCACGGATCGGGAACCTGGCGGGCGTTCGCGAATTATCAGGCTCGCTCCGGTCATCGAGCGCCGCCGGATCGCGCGAGATACGCCGGGATGTGACTTCGACCATATGGGGGGGCTCCTGTCATGAGGTTGCACCGGAAGCTGCGCGATAGCGGATGAGCTTTCGTCCTCTGCCGGCGCAAGTGCGTGCCTTGCTTGGCACGACGGTGGGATCACATGAGCAGCTCGCAATCCTGCTTCACTTGCACAGGGACCCGACTCTCAAGCTGACGGCCCGTGAGCTGGGTTCCAGACTGCGCATCACCGAATCGCTGGTCGAGACGGCGCTGGCTGAGTTATGTACGGCCGGGCTGCTGGAACGCGACGGCAGCGGGACACCCACTCGCTACGCGTACCGGGCCTCGGAAGAACTCGGCATGGCGGTAGCCGCCCTGGACCGCGAATACGACGCCAATCCCGTGGAGGTCATCAGGTTCATGACGACCAGTGCGATAGAAAGGCTCCGCACCTCGGCGCTGAAGGCCTTCGCCGATGCGTTCATTCTCACGAGGAAACGGGACGATGGCTGAGGTCGTCTACGCACTGTGCGCCATCACGAGCATCGTGTGTGCGGGACTGCTGTGGCGTGCATTTCGCACTAGCCGAATCCGGCTGCTGCTGTGGGCCAGCCTGTGCTTCGTCGGCTTCGCCCTCAACAACCTCCTGCTGTTCGTGGACTTGATCCTTTTGCCGCAAGTGGACCTGTTCCTGTGGAGAACGTTGCCAGCATTGCTGGGCGTGATGTTATTCCTCTACGGGCTGGTGCGGGAGTCGCGCTGAATGATCATCCGGCAGTTCCTCTGGGGCATGCTCGCGATGGCACATCTGATGGCCGCGCTGTTGCTGACCCAGTTCTGGCGCGTCAGCCGTGACAGGCTGTTCCTGTTCTTCGCCTGCGGGTTCGCCATCATGGCGCTCCACTGGGTCGGCCTCGCGCTGATCGATCCGGGACGGGAGTCCCTGCACCTGCTCTACCTCGTACGGCTGCTGGCCTTCGTTCTGTTCATCATCGGGATCGCCGACAAGAACCGCCGCGCGCGGCGCTCCCACCGCTAGGTCCAAGAAAGAGGCCCCCACCTCCTGTGGGTCAAGCCCGTGCGCCGTGCTGTGCGATCGCAACGGGAGATCAGGAATTCCTGAACAGATGCGCGTGCGCGTGCGCGGCGCTGACCGGCAGGAGCTCGTCCCTCCCCTTCAGCTTCACTTCGAGCGAGCCGCGGAACGAACGGTAAATGGTGTCGATGGCGCCGACGTTCACGATGATGCTGCGGTGGATCTGCCAGAACACCGCCGGGTCGAGCTTGCCCTGCATTTCCCTGAGGGAGGAAGTCAACAGGAAGGACGACGAGACCGTGTTGACCCGTTGCGGCCCTGTATTCATCACGCTCCCATCGATTCGACGGGACCGGTCGCCATCAATTTCGTGCTCAGTCACTGAACGCGATCAACGCTCGAAGTGCCCCGATGATTGCTGCTCTCATCTGAGAGTGACGGACGAGCGCTTCTTCATCGAGTCCCGACCCCAGCAGACCGAAGGTGATGCAGGCCTCCGGAATGATCCGGGCAGACATCGTTTCCAGGATCTCGCGCAAGGATGCTTGAGCGATCGTCGCCCGCGGCGATGCATTGAACAACCCGACTGGTTTGCTCACGAATGAGTCATTGGCCACCATCCAGTCGAGCGCATTCTTCATGACACCGGAGACGCCGTGCGCGTACTCCGGACTCGCGATCACGACGGCTTGCGCCGTCACGATCCGCGTGTACAGATCGCTGACCGCCGGATGCTCCAGCGCGTCCAGATCCGGATTGAACAGAGGCAGCGCGCCCAGGCCCCGATAGACCTCAACATCGACGCCTGCGGGAGCGAGGCGCGCGCTAGCCCGCAACAGCATGCTGTTCAGCGAGGCGGCGCGCAGGCTCCCGGAGAGTGCGAGTATTTTCGGAATGGGCATGGATCCGTGTGGCTTGCCGTCTGCGCGGTACCGGTCTTCGATACCTCATTCCGGTCAGTGCCACCCGGATCACGTGCGGTTCATGGTGATCATGAGAGCGGACTTGGTCGGGCCGATGGTATCGGCGGCTCCAATGATCACATACTCCGGGCTTTGTGAATCGTTGAGTGTCGCCAGTCCCTTCAGCTGAGCTCCGTCGGGAACGTTGAACTCGGTGGCGCAACCGACGGTGGTCAGGCTGACCGCGTACATGTTGTAGTTCGTATCGATGGTCCCCACGGTGCCGCTGATGACGCAACCCGTGCCGGCGTCCCGGGCGGACAGCACTCCGCTGCCCGATATGGAGAGCGCCAGTGAACCGGGACCGTAGTTGCCCGCGATGGTGGCCAGCGATGAGGGTCGGTTGTACTGATTGCTGAAGGTCACCGAAACGGGTGTGCTGAAGTCCTGGCCGCCCACGATCGAGGTGGCCGCATCGGTGTTGATGCTGACGCTGCCGGTAATCGACATCCTTGCGGCAATCTGGCCACCCAGTGTTCCCGTTCCGGATGTGGCCCGGTCGGGATAGATCGAGAACGGCGCGGTGACCGCATCAACGTTCGCGTTGATGGCATTGCCATCGGTTACGAACTTGCCGACGTAGTACACACCCTGCGTCGTCGGTCCTTCAGCGCTGAAGAACAGGTCCCCGGTTTCCGCAACCAGACCGAGCACCGGGGTCGCCGAGATCGCATCCACTCCGGTCCAGACGCCACCGGGCGAAGCGTTCGCGGGCGGTGGAGGTGGAATCGCGCTGTCTCCGCCACCACCACATCCACCCAGTACGATCAACACTCCCAGCATTGGGAAGCGGTACTGCAAGGCTCTCATCGCGTTGACACCTCGGGTGGCGTTGCGCTGGCGTTCTTTGCGCTCGTCAAAGCAACATGAGTGTCGCGGCGCGTTTTCGGGTACCGGAAATGCGCCCGAGGCCGGGCCGGCGCACGGGATTCAGGAATACGGATTGCGGCGCTGCCGCAAAGGCACCGCGGACACGGTGCCCCGGACACGCGGTGGAGGGGGATCAGATTCCCCGTGGCGGGGGCAATCTCCCGAGCACCTGTTCCAGAGCGAGGCCCAGCCGCAGCAGGCTGCGATCGCTCCCCCGGGGTCCGTCGAATTCCAGCGCGACGGGCAATCCTTCGCCGGTGAGACCGGCCGGCAGGACCAGACCGGGCAGCCCCGCCGTGCTGCCGGGCGCGATGTTGCGCGCCATGGCCTGATCGAGCGGCATCCTGCGTCCCCGTACTTCGACGTCCATGGTCTCCTCGCCGAGCCTGGGCGCCGGCAGGATCGTCGCGGGGAACACGACTGCCTGCACGCCGGTGCGGGCGAAATAATCACGATAGAGCGCATGTAATGCGGGCAGATGTACCTGGACGGCCCGCCGATAGTTCTCTTCCGGCACGAAGTCGGAGCCGCCGGGCAAAGCCGCTTCGATCATCACCCTGACATCGGGACTGGCCTGGGCGAGCAGCGCTTCGAAACTGACCCCGGTGCGGTATTGCGCCAGGTAGCGCGTCAGGGACGGCCTGACATCGTGATTCTGGATGAGATCCGTGGTGAGTGAGATCAGATGCGGCAGGTCCGGCAGCTCACCCTCGACCAGCTCTACTCCGGCCCGCCGCAGCTTCTCCAGGGCAAGCGTCGTGACGCGCTCCGTCTCCGGATCCAGATCCGCATACCAGTAGGAGCGCACCACACCCAGTTTGACGCCGCGCAGGACGGTCATCGGCGCCGGGGAGTGAGCGCCGGTCACGGCGGAATCGAACAGCAGGAGGTCCGGGACCGTGCGCGCGTGGGGACCCGCCTGATCGAAGAGCGGTGTGATCGGAACCGCGCCCACGGTGGAATAGCGACCCGTGGTGGGTCTGAAACCGGCAACACCGCACAGCGCCGCCGGAACCCGGATGGAGCCTTCGGTATCTTCCGCGACTCCCAGCGGTGCCATCCGGTAACCGATAGCGGCGCCCGTACCCCCGCTGCTTCCACCAGGAATGCGCGTGGGATCATAGGGGTTGTGAACGGTTCCGTAGGCATGGTTGTTGCTCGTATAGCCGTACGACAGCTCGTGCAGATTGGTCTTCCCCAACACGATGGCGCCGGCGCTTGTGAGTGCGTGCACCAGCGGTGCATCCTCCTGAGGCTGGAAATGCCGCAGGGCTGGAGTACCCGCCGTCGTGGGATAGTTGGCTGTGTTGAGACTGTCCTTGATGGGGATGGGCAATCCATGGAGCATGCCCAGACGTGCACCACGACGGCGGCGCAAATCGCAGTCGCGTGCGGCCTCGAGAACGCTGTCGGGCCGTAGAGTGATGAATGCGTTCAGACTCGCCCCGGCCTGACATCGTGCCAGCAGGACCGACGCATAGTGTTCCGCGTCGAGTTCACCACTTTTCATCAGCCTCACGGCCTCCGCCGCCGCGAGCTCCAGCAACCCGGTGTCGGACGGACGGGAGATCGAATCCGCGCTCGCGCGGGTACTGCGCCCGAACAGGAGAGCTGCGGCCATCGATCCCGTTCCAGCAAGCACGTTGCGCCGAGAGATGCGTGAATCGGACATGATCAGGTGCTCCGGCCGGCCTGGCGTGTCAGCTCGGCGGCGAACTTCACGAGACTGGACCGGTCGATCTTGTGAGTACCCGACAGAGGCAGGTCCTCCCGGAAGACCACGAAACGCGGATGAGCGTACGCAGGGCCGCGCTCGAGCGCATAGGACTTGATCTCCTCGGCGCTCGGATGCGCTCCGGGTCGCGGCACGATGAATGCAACGGGAATCTGGCCCTTGATGTCATCAGGGGCCGGCACCACCAGAGCCTGCGCGACCAGCGGGTGGCGCTCGAGCAGATTTTCGATCTCGCCGGGATAGATGTTCTCGCCACCGCAGACGAACATGTCATCGGATCGGCCGACGAAGTAAAAAAAGCCGTTGGCATCGCGACGCATGATGTCGCCCGTGACGTACCAGCCATCGCGCATCCTGGCGGCTGTCACCTGCGGCAGATTGAGATAACCGCTCATCAACGCTGGAGTCCGCAGCGCCAGCACCCCTTCATCCGCCGATGGACCGTCAACCAGGCGCCAGCCGATGCCGGGAATCGGATAACCCAGCGACAGCGGGGGAGTCGGGATGCCGTCAGGATGCTCGCCGAACACCGCCGGACCTGCTTCCGTGGTGCCGAAGCCGTTGTGCACGCTCGCGTTGGGAAACAGCTTCTGCACCTGCTCGAGCAAGGCTCCAGTGAGGGGCGCCGAACCGATCGAAACATCCTGCACCGAAGTCAGATCCAGTTCCGGCACACGCGAACTCTCACGCACGGCGAGCGCAAACATCGTCGGTATTCCCGAAAGAACCGTACAGCGGTAACGTGCCGCGGTTTCCAGGTAGCGACGCGCCTCGAACCGCGGCAGCGATATCACAGTGATGCGGTTGGTCAGTGCGACGCTGGTGAAGAAGAGCCCGTTCATGTGATAAAGCGGCGCCACGATCAGGGCCGTCTGCTGTGCAAGACTCTCATCGAGCGCCTCACAGTAGTTCGATAGCGCCGCAAGCTGCCCGCGATGCGTCAGCGGCACCCCCTTGGGCAATCCGGTTGAACCTGACGTGTACAGGATTTCCGCCAGGTCATCCGCTCCCGGCTCAAAGGTCGTCAGCGCTCCATGATCGAGGAAGGCCTGGAAGTCGGCACCAGCGGCTGAATCGAAATCCACGGCGGGAATCCCGGTGGGAATCAGAGCAGCCCGCGCGGTGTCGGCGAAAGCGAAACGGACCTCGCTATCGCGGAAGACGTGCTGGATGACGTTGGCAGGCAGCTTGAAGTTGACGGGGACTGCAACCGCACCCATGCGCATCGCCCCGCAGTACGCGGCAATGAATTCGAACCGGTTCTCCGCGACGATGCCGACCCGCTCGCCGGCGCGGATTCCGCGCCGCATCAGTCCACGTGCGACGGCCACGATAAGACGGTCCAGCTCGATGGCCGTGAACTCAACCGGCTCACCGGTTCTGAGATCCACGTAAGCCAGGCGCTCACCGAGCGCCGGCAGGCGCAGGATGTCACCGAGATTGCGCAAGGAACTCGTCATCGGAAGGACCTAAGGGCGGATCAGTACCTTGCCAAACACTTCCCGGTCCTCGAGCAATCGCTCTGCCTCGGCGGTCTGCTCGAGGGGCAACACACGGTCGATGACCGGATCGAGGCGCCTGGCCGCGACCAGTTCGAGGAGGCTGGCCAGGTCTTGCTTCAACCAGCCGTCCGAGCCGATCAGAGTCTGCTCGAAGGTCCACCAGTAACGTGCGTCGAGCTGCAGGTTGAATCCTGCCGTGGCGCCGCAGCAGAGTATCCGCCCGCCCTGCCTCACGCATTTCTGCGTCGGAACGAGCGTGTCGCCTCCGGTGAAATTCACTGCCACATCCACGCCGCCCGAACCGGTGATGCGGGGCTTGCCGTAGATCTCCTTGACGGCATCCAGAAACGGTTGCTTCGTATAGTCCGCCACGTGATCTGCGCCGACTTCGCGCAGTCGCTGCAGCTTCGTGGGGTTACTCGCGCACGCCAACACCTCGGCACCCAGCATCTTGGCCAGCTGCACGCACGCGACCCCGACTCCGCCGCTGGCTCCCAGGATCAGCACCTTCTCTCCGGCCTTCACCTGCCCCCGCGTGATCAGCATCCGGTAGGCGGTGCCGTAGGCCAGCGGCAAGCTGGCCGCCTGCGCGAAAGTGACCTGCGCCGGCATCTCGATCAACATCGACTCGGCGACGGCAATCTGGTCCGCCCGGCCGCCGGGTAAGGTTTCCCCCAGCATCCCGAACCGTTCGCCGCGCAGCACCGGATCCACGAGCACGCGTTTGCCGATCCAGCCCGGGTTCACGGCCTTGCCGACCGCCGCCACGGTGCCGGCGATATCCGAGCCCACGATGACCGGCAGCGTGACCCGCACACCCGGCATACCCCGTCGGGTGAAGATGTCGTGATAGTTGACCGAGGTGAAGGCGATCCGCAGCAGCACCTCGTGATCGGCGGGTACCGGGACGGGCCAGTCCGACCTGAGCTGCAGATTTTCGCGGCCGCCGTGCGCGACTGTCAGAACCGCTCGCATGGATGCGCCTCGCTGTCTATCCGGGCTGTGTGCCGTAGCAGCCGCGGCCGAGTGCGATCAGCCGCTGCCGGTCGTCCTGCACTTCGATGTCCACGACACCGATGGTGCGCCCGGCCTTGCGCACGGTCGCGCGCGCGATCAGATCGCCCTTCATCGCCGGCCGCAGGTAGTCCACCCGGAAGTTGATGGTCGGCACCCCATGACCGAGCACCGCGATCAGGGCGAAGTCCCCCGCGACATCGATCAGGCTGGCGATGACTCCACCATGGTACTGGCCGGCGGCGGCGGAACGATCCAGGTCGGAGTGGAACGCGCAGCGGATCACCACGGTCTGGGCGGCCGCATCGCAGGACTCCAGTGTCAGGCCCAGAACGCGGTGAAACGGGCTCTCCGCGAGCCAGGCGCTCATCTGCCCGGCGGTTGGTGGCTCAGCTGCACTCATTGCCTGCTCGCATATGGACATTCCGCGACGGTCTGCCCCTGTCGCGAGCGGAGGATTTAATGTCAGTGCCGGGCAGACTTATGCATCGGATCGGAAGCATGACTAATGAGATCGGACGGACACCGGCGTGGCGCAAAACCCTTGTAAAGCCGGAATCCGCGCGAGGCAAGCCTTTCTTGACTGTCGCGATGGAGCCGCGTAGTACATGACGCACCCGCGCAGCGTCAGCACCCGAGTCGTGAACACCACAGAGCCTGTCATCCAGGGCATCGACCATCTCATCGTCATGTCCGCGGATCTGGACCGCTCCGAGACGCGCTGGCGCTCGCTCGGCTTCGCGACCACGCCCCGTGGCTTTCATGACAGCGGCGGCACGGCCAATCATCTCATCATTCTCCAGCGGACCTACCTGGAACTGCTGGGTCTGGTGACCCCGGGACAGGAGTCACCCTATCGGGCCCTCATGTCCGGAACACCGGGGCTGTGGGGTATCGCCCTGAAAGGCTCGGCCGATGCCGCCTACCGCCTGTGGTCATCGCTGGGGCTGGAGGTGGCTGCGCCTGCCAACCTGTCCAGGCCCGTGCTCATCGGCGGTCGCAGCGAGCGCGCGCAGTTTCGCATCACGATGCTTGCCCGGGCCCCCGGGCTGCCCTTTCCGCTGTTCTGCTGCGAGCACCTGACGCCCCAGTTCGTGTGGGAGCCGGGACGCGCCACGCACCCGAATGGCGCCACTTCACTCAGGGAAGTGATCCTGACGGCCGGCAGCGCGCCGCTGCGCCGGCAACTCGAACGGATATTCGACATCGCGCCGGCACCCGGCGATTCCCGGACCAACACGATCCTGACGGGAGAAACGCGGATCACCTTCCTTGACGAGGGGGATTTCAGGCGCCGTTTCGGCCAGATCGCAGCCCCGCCGACCGGCGCCGGCCCGCCCATTGCCGCGATCAGCCTTGAGTCCGTGAATCTCGCAGCCGCCAGGGCTGCGGCGCAGGCGGCCGGCAACGCGGTGACGGCCACTGAAGGCGACGGCTTCATCGAGGCGCTTGCCGATGAAGGCGTCGTGCTGGAATGGGTTCCCGCACGAATCCGGAATCGGGAGTGAGCCACATGTTGCCTGGACCCGTCTCGTCTGGAGCCAGATCGTCGCCTCAGCTCGTCGATGACATGGACGGGCGCCGCAGACGCCGCGGCGATGCACAGCTGGCCGATGACGTTCTCATCGCGCCCGAGCCGATCGTCGGGATGTTGCAGGTTGATGCCGAGCGCGTGCTGTCGGAGCTGCTGGGCAGCGGTTCCGAGTCAAGCTCGAGAATCGAGGTGCCGACGAATTCGCAACGGCGCGGCGCCCGGGTTGTGCGCCACTATCTGCGTGAATCCGAGGGCGAAGGCTACTGGGATTTCTTCAAGCCCCGCCAGGGGCTGATGGTATCCGTGACGGACGCCTCCTATCACAGGGATACCTGGGTACGGGTCGAAGGCGACGGCTTGTTCAAACTTCGCATCCTGCTGTCGGGCAGGTTGCGTTCCGGCTCCGGCGAGATTCTGGCCCAGGCGCCCGAGACATTGCTGTATGTCTCGCCGGGCGCCAGCAGCGAGGGCTATTACGCGGCACTGGATGAACCGTTGCGGATGATCGTGCTGCACTGCCGGCCGGAGTTGCTGACGCGGGTACTCGGGCTGGGTCCGGCGGAGATCCCTGCGCCCCTCGACAGTCTCTACGTGCCGGGACGTCCCACATCCTGCCAGCGGCTCGCTCTACGGCCGGGCGCGATCCACGCGGCGCAACGCATCCTGGACTCGCCACACCGGCTGTCGCCGACACTGCGCCACCGGTACCTGGAAACACTGAGCACCGAGATCCTGCTGGAGGTCCTGGGCGAATTGCAGAACCGGTCACTGCTGCGTGACAAATCCCCTCAGCTCAGCCCGCGCGACCTGAGTCGCGTCTACGAAGCGCGCGATTACCTGGCGCAGCACTACGCGCATCCACCCAACATTCCGGAGCTGGCGCGCCTTGTCGGTGTCAACCAGACCAAGCTGAAGAGCCTGTTCCGGGATGTCCTGGGCGTCACGATCTACGGGTTCATCGTGCGTTGCCGGATGGAACGGGCCGCCGAGCTGCTGGCCACCGGCGAACACGGCATCGCGCAAGTGGCCTATGCCGTGGGTTACGACTACCCCGCCAACTTCACGGCGGCCTTCAAACGCCATTCCGGTCAGCTGCCGGGCAGCTGGAAGAGCAGCGCGCGGGGACATGAGCATCGACATCGCTGAGCCCGCCACCGCTCGCAGCACGCGCCCCTGGGATTTCCCACCAGGGGCGCGTTTCGTCATTGCGTTCGAGTTCTGCGAGCGTGTCGGCTTCTACTCGATGGTGGCCCTGCTCGCGCTGTACCTGTCGGCGGATCGGGCCAGCGGCGGATTCGGCTGGAGCAGCGCCGCGGCGCTCACCTTTTCGGGTCTGTACAACGGCCTCATGTACGCGCTGCCGGTGGTGGGCGGATGGGTCGCCGACCGGTTTCTGGGGTATCGCCGCGCGCTGACCGTCGGCGGAACCCTGCTGTTCGCAGGCTATGTGCTGCTGACCATCGCGGTGAGCTGGGCACACTCCGGCTCGGGAACCGCGCCCCTGGGATTGACGCCGTCCCCGGCTCTGCCGGCGGATGCGGGCCACGCTTATGCCGGGATCTTCGTCAGCTTCTGGGCCGCCATCGTTGCGCTCATCGCCGGAAACGCCCTGATCAAATCAACCCTCGTGGTGGCGCTGGGCGACAGCTTCTCGGGCGACGACGGCAGGCGCGAGGGGGCTTATGCCTACTACTACGCCGGCATCAACCTGGGCGGCCTCGTCGCCGGGTTGATCGTGGGATGGGTTGCCGCCGCCTATGGCTGGGCGCCCGCCTTCGGATTTTCGGCGATTGCCATGGGAGTCGCGATCTCGACGTACGTTGCATGGGGACGAAAGCACCTGACCCGGCGGTCCTCCGCCATGAGCCGGGACGCATCGGTTGACCCAAACCCCCGGATGAGCCGGCGGGATGTGGGTGTGCGGCTCTTCGTTCTGGGCGTGTTCGCCCTGCTGCTGCTCATCTATTCGATCGGATCGTTCCAGCTCTGGGGCGCGATGTCGTTCTTCCTCGAGCGCGAGGTCGACCGTCACGTCGGTTCTTTCGAGATACCCACTCAGTGGTTCACCTCGATCAATGCCGCATCCCTGATCGTATCGGCACCGGCGTTCGCTGCGCTGTGGGCGTGGCTCGCGCGACGAAACAGGGAGCCCGACATAGCGGTCAAATACGTGTGGGCGCTTGCACTGGGTGCCCTCGGCATCCTGGTTTTCGCCTATGCGGCCTGGCCACACTCGGGTACCGCTCGGCCTGGCTGGACCCTCCCCGCCATTGGCGTGTGGGTGCAGGCCACCGGCGAGGTGGCTGCGTGGACCGTCACCTACGGCCTGGTTTACCGACTGGCTCCCAGGCGCATCGTCGCGGCGGTCATGGGCGCTTACTACGCGACAACTCTGGGTCTCGGAGCCTATCTCGCTGGCGTACTCGGCACCCTCGCGGAACGCTGGGGAGAGGGCCTGTATTTTCTGGTGGTGGGCAGCGCAACTTTGGCGGTCGCCGTGATGGCCGTGTTGATCCGCCCCGCACTGCGCTCACTGGCCGAGTCGGCCGGTGTCGAGCTGGACTCCCACACGGGGTGAGCAAATCACGTCCGCGGTCGCGTTGCACCCGGGCAGATCAACACGACCAGCTGTTGCCAGTTCGCTACCGCGCTGCTACCGGAATCAGACCGGCAGTGCGCTACGCTGGCCGTTCAATCCGACCGAAGTCAACGACTCCGCGACGCACGTCTGGATGCATGCTTTTCACGTCGATTCGCATGCCGCGGCCGCGGGTCAACTGACTAAGATCAGATCAGGCTGGGACATGAATGCCCGCGCATGTTGCGCACGGCAACCCACAACTCAAACAGGTAGCTCGATGCCGACGATCCCCTCTGTCGTGTCACGCGCGATGATGCTCGCCGCCCTGTCAGCCGCCCTGGGAGCCGGATCGGCGCGGGCCGCCGCACCCGATGGAACCTCCGGCGCCGCCGGCCCCAGCAGCACCAGTCTGGAGGAAGTGGTCGTGACCGCGACCAAGCGCAGCGAGGATGTCCAGAACGTCCCGGTCAGCATGACCGTACTCGACTCCGGCCAGCTCGAAGCCAAGTCGGTCGCGCAGTTCTTCGACTACGGTACGTCCATACCGAACCTGTCGTTCGGTATCGGCGCGGCGGATGGATCGCTTGCCGGACGCGGCATCGCCCTGCGCGGCATCCAGGGTGCCAACACTACCGGTTTCTACATCGACGACGTGCCGGTGCTCGAGACTCTCGATCCGCACATCGTGGACATTGCGCGAATCGAGGTATTGCGCGGCCCGCAGGGAACACTCTACGGTGCGGAGTCGATGGGCGGCACCGTCCGCATCATTACCGAGCAGCCGAATGCGTCGGCCTTCAGCGGCCAGGTGCATACCGGTGGTTCGGGCACGCAACATGGCTCCCTGAATGAGATCGTGGAGGGCGCGGTCAACGTCCCGCTCGTGCAGGACAGTATCGCTGTGCGAGCGAGCGCGTTCTATCAGCACGACGACGGTTACTTCGACAAACAGATCGGCCCGGAGCCAGGACCACCCGCCTACACGAAAGATCATGTCGGTGGCACTGAATACTGGGGTGGACAGATCGCGCTCCTGTTCCAGCCGGTTGACGGGCTGACGGTGACACCCCGTGTGATGTTCCAGGAGACTCACCAGGAGGGAGCCCCGTACGCCGCACTGAGCGCGGAGAATCTGATCCAGCGGGAGGTGTTCGATATTCCCGAGGGCGGTACCGACAAGTGGTGGCTGGCCAGCCTGACCGTGAACTACACGGTCCCGCTGGGAACACTTGTCTCCTCCAGCGCCTACTTCGACCGCAAGACCTTCGAGACGGAGGATGACACCGACGTGCTGACTCTGGATCTGGGCCTGCCGGGCCCCATCCCGAGTCCGATCACCCGCAAGCTCAATTTGAGTCGCTTCGCCCAGGAGATCCGGTTCGCCTCCACGCTCTCCGGTCCCTTCCAGTTCATCCTCGGTGGGTTCTACTCCGACAGCACCCGGCCGCGCGACTACGAATGGACCGGGCAGGGTCTGGGCGCCGCCGTCGGGTATCCGAACGATCTGGCACTGGCCTTCATCGACTCGCGCGGAGCCAAGGAGTACGCGATCTTCGGCGATGCCTCCTATGACATCCTCCACAACCTGAAGGCGACGGTCGGTCTGCGATGGTTCCGGGACACGGCCACCTTCACTCAAGACACGGACGGCCTGTTCTTTGGCGGCGCTCCCTCCGTCTACAACGCGCCGCAGTCCAGCGAGAGCGGATTCACCCCCAAGTACCTGCTGGAATACAAAGTCACGCCTGACGTCCTCACCTATGTCAGCGCGGCAAAGGGATTCCGCGAGGGCGGCAACAACATCGCCCTGCCACCTGGCCCGCCTCCGACCGGTTGCGACCAGGACCTGAAGAATGCGGGTCTCACCGCGGCGGGCGTGACGTCCTACAAGTCAGACACGCTGTGGAATTACGAGCTGGGCGTGAAATCCAGCCTGCTGGAGCGCCGCGTGACCCTCGATGCGGCCGTCTTCACCATCAACTGGGAGCAGATCCAGCAGTTGGTGTCGCTGCCGCTGTGCGGCTACGGCATCACGGGCAATTCCGGCAAGGCGCGCAGCACGGGATTCGAACTGCAGTCCAATGCGCGGCTGCTGCCGGAACTGACCTGGGGACTGGGCTTCGGCTACGACGATGCCCACATCACCGAGCAGGGGACAGGCACGCCGCAGACGGTCGGCAGCCCGATCTATCAGGTCCCGCGCGTCACGGTGTCAACCGATCTGGAATACGAGCACCCCCTGACGGCCGAGTGGACCGGATTCGGGCGGGTGGACTGGAGCCATATCGGCGAGAGCTTCTCCGCGAATAACACCCAGATCAACCCGCTGCGCCGCGGTGCCTACAACATCGCCAACCTGCGCTTCGGTGCGCGCAACGACCGCTGGGAGATCGCGGCGTACGTGAAGAATCTGACCAATACGCGCGCCAATCTGGGTGATGCCATCCTGATCGGAGCGAGCATACCCGGCGAGCCGCGCTTCCTGATCAACCGCCCCCTGACGGCCGGAATCGAAGCGCGCCTGCGCTTCAGGTAGCCCGCGCAGGGCCGGGGCGGTCGGTATGGCTTGGGATCGGGTCACTGGCAGGGGAGTAGACATGAACGCAATGCTTCGTAGTGCAGTCCGGATCCGGCAATCGTTACGCAGCTTGCCGATGGGGGCTGCGATCCTCGCGCTGACGGCGGGCGCCAGTTCAGCCGGAGCCGGCCCCTCCAATCCGCATCCGGAGGCGATCCAGGCGTTCACCGATGCCGTGCTGATCGACGGCACGGGCGCGCCTGCTCTCGAGCACGCGACCGTTGTCATTCGCGGTGAAGCCATCGAAGCCGCGGGGTCCGCGTCCTCAGTCAAGATACCGCGCGGTGCATCAGTCGTGAACCTGCACGGGAAGGCCGTTCTGCCAGGCCTCTCGGACATGCACGTGCACCTGGTGGGCGGGTGGGACGGCCATGCGGTCGATATGCTGGGTTACCGTCGGTATCTGAATGCCCTTCTCTACGCGGGTGTCACGACCGTACTCGATACGGGCAATGTTCAACCGTACATCGTCCAGATACGCGATGAGGTCGCGGCCGGAAGACTGCCTGGACCGCATATCTATTGCGTCGGAGCCCTCGTGGACGGCGCTGATCCGGTCTGGCCGCCGCTCTCGTATGCGGTTGGCTCGGTTGGCCAGGTTCCGGCCGTCGTCAACGGCCTCAAGCGCGATCATGTTGACTTCATCAAGGCGTATGTCGGGCTGTCTCACTCCGTGCTCGAGCGTCTCGTTCAGGAAGGCCGGAAAGTCTCCTTGCGGGTGATCATCGATCAGTGGCGCCGCAACGGCTCCACCGATCTCGTGGACGATGGAATCTACGGCTTCGCGCATTTGCCCACGAAGGCGTTGTCGCCGTCGGACGTGCAGTACATGGTGAGCCACCAGACGGTGTTCATCTCCACCCTGAACGTGTTCGAAAGCTTCAGTCGCCGGCGGTTCGCGAACCTGGCCTTCCTCGACGATCCGCTCATCCGCGATACCAGCCCTCCTTCCTTCCTCGACGGACTGCGAGCCGAGGCCGCGCGGAAACTGACTCCTCAGGAACAGGACGCCACCCAGGAGTCGATCCGCCACTTTCAGAATGCACTCGCCAACGCCAAGTCGCTGTTCCGCGCGGGTGTGCTGTTGACTTCCGGCACGGATGCCGCCTATCCGGGAGACTTCCAGGGTGAAGGGTTGCACCACGAACTCGAGCTGCTGGTGGAGTCGGGGCTCACGCCGCTCGAGGCCATTACGGTGGCTACGCAGAATGCCGCCCGCTTCGTGGGGGCCACGGACTGGGGAACCCTGCAACCCGGCAAGCAGGCCACACTGATCATCGTCGACGGCCGCCCCGACCGGAACATCTCGGATACCCGCAGGATCGCCGCCGTGTTCGTCCGCGGCCGCAAGATCGATCGGGACAGCCTGAAGTTGAGGAACCAGAATGATCCGGGCTACGAGCCCGTGTCGCCCACTGACTTCTGACCCGACCGCCCGTCATGTCCGGTTGAGTCGCCATCGGCGGAATCGTGCGAGATTCCGCAGCGGGTGAGAATCCGGTACCCGGACGTCACCCTCTCCACTCCTGGCTCTCACGAACCCATCCTGGTTCACGAGCCCGGAGCCCGTCATGACCCATTTCCGCGTCGGTGCGGCAGTTGCTTTCGCCATCCTGCTGACTCTGGGCGGCTGCGGAGGCGGCAGTGGCTCGTCACAGCCACCACCACCGGATCTCGCGGGTACCTGGGCGGGTAGCTGGCAGGGAGTCAACCCGGCGGTGGGGCCGGTATCCGGTACGTGGGTCGCGACCCTGTCCGGGGATACATCCGGCATTTCCGGCTCTGCGACCCTGCAGGGTGATGTTGACTGCATGGAAGGATCGATCGCCGGCGCCATCAGCGGCAACACATTTCCCGGTACCCTCGATCGCGCGCCCTGCGGGAAGAATTCCTGGAGCCTGCTGGCGCTGAGCACTCCCGATGAGATGGCCAGCGGCAGCTGGGGTCAGCAGGGCAGCAATGCACAGGGCGCGTTCTCCGGTGTGCGGATCGCGCGGCCAGGCGGCCCGCGCATCGAGTTCGTCTCTCCATCCGGTGGCGCGCCGGGCACGATCGTCGCGATCGTCGGCAGTTCCTTCGATGCCAGCGCAGCCAACGATCAGCTGCTGTTCAACAACTCCGTACCCGTCACCGAAGTGGTCGCAGCCAGCCCGACCGTCCTGTACGTGCGGGTTCCCGACCAGACCGTCACCGGACCTGTCAGTCTCGCCACTCCGGCAGACAAGGCATTCACTCCAGTGGCGTTCAATGCGGACGTGACTTCACCTGCGGCCGTTGCCAACGCGTCCATCGCCATCGGATCCGGTCCACAAAGTGTTGCGTTCAGCCCGGACGGTCGCAAGCTCTACATTGCGAGCCAGGGCTCAGTGACGATGGTCAGTGCTATCACCAACCAGGTGATCCTCCCGAACTCTTCGCATCCGAACACCGCGCAAGCCATTGGCACCGGTATCGTGGCGAGTCCGGACGGACGACGGGTCTATGTCACGGCGGGCGCAGCTGGGGTGATCGCCCTGGACGCGGCTCTGATTCAACCCATTGCCAGCGAATCGATCACCGGCTTCACCACGGGCCAGGGATACCTGTCGGTCTCTCAGTCGCTGGCGATCAGTCCGGACGGAACGACATTGTATGTGGCTGACAATCTCGACAGCGGCGTCGTGCGCCTGATCACGCTTGCCACCGAGACTTACATCTCTTCGCCGTCCTTTGGTCCGGGGCTTGTTCCGTCGGCTGTAGCCGCGAGCCCGGATGGCACGAAGGTATACGTGGCGGTGATCGATCCGGCCAAAGCCACTGACGACTTCATCGCCGTACTCGATCCTCGCACGGGCGCACAGAGCGGGTCCGGAACCATACTCGGCCTGGGCGCAGGTCCAGTGGGCATCGCTTTCTCGCCCGACGGCAAGACGGCCTACGTGGCGAACAACGGCGCAAACACCGTAAGTGTTGTGAACACTGCGAGCGATGCGATCGATACGTCTGTCAGCGGGTTCTCCGCTCCATCGAGCATATCCGTCACCCCGGACGGCAAGAAACTGTTCGTGACTAACAGCGGCAATCACACAGTATCGGTCATCGACGTGCCCGGCCTGGGATCACCGGAATCGGTCGCGACAACCACATCAGGCGGCAGCTCCCTGGCGGGTATCGCAGTCAGTCCCGACGGCAGCCATGCTTATGTCGCCGACTCAACGGCAAACACCGTCACGGAAATCGGCGATGCGCTCACCCTGACCATCGGGATCGCCGGGACCGGGCTGGGATCGGTGACGAGCACACCTGCGGGGATCTGGTGCGGCACGGCCTGCCAGATGCGGCTCCCGCGTGGCACATCGGTGGCGCTCAATGCGCTGGCTGGCGACGGTTCGGATTTTGCGGGCTGGAGTGGTACTGGCTGCGGGAGCGGGGCGGTCACGCTTCAGGATGTGAATACGATCTGCATCGCGACCTTTACGAACGAATCCGCCTCAACCGGTGCCAACGGCTTCTCGGGTTGTTTCATCGCAACGGCTGCGTTTGGCAGCTCGATGGCGCGGGAGGTGGTGATACTGCGCCAATTCCGTGACCGGTACCTGATGACGAACTTCGCTGGCCGCAGGTTCGTGCAGTTCTACTACCGCCATTCCCCGCCCATCGCCCGGGTGATCCGCAACCACGACTGGCTGCGCGCGATGATGCGGGGTGTGTTGTGGCCCGTCGTCTACTCGATCAAGTATCCGCTGGCCTGCCTCGGAGCGCTGCTGGCATTGCTGGGTCTCGTGGGGTACAGGCGGGTCGCAGGCCGAGCCTGCATCCGGGCCTGACTTGCGGCCCGCGGCCATTGGGCCCAAGCTCGCGAGCCAGAATCGATGGCAGGAGATGAGGCGTGAGCGAACCCAAGGACAGCCTGTTCACCGCGGGCATGCAAGTGCGGCATGAGATGTTCGGGTCTGGCGGCGCCGAAGAGCGCTACGCTCAGGCCACCGACTTCAACCGACCGTTCGAGGATCTGGTCACCCGTTACTGTTTCGGTGACACGTGGACGCGGCCCGGACTGGATCGCAAGACTCGCAGCCTGATCACACTGGCCGCACTCACCGCGATGACCAAGCCCAACCAGATCAAGGCGCACGTGCTCGGTGCACTGGCGAACGGCTGCAGTGTCGAAGAGATCCGCGAAACCATCCTGCACACCGTCGTCTATGCTGGAGTGCCGTGCGGAGTTGAAGCCTTCGCGGCAGCGGCGGAAGCACTCGCGCGCCATAGCGAGCCCAGGCGATGAAGGTCGCTCTCGTCGGGATTGGCGCAATGGGAACACCCATGGCTGCGTGCATCGCGCGCGCGGGGCACACGCTTACTGTTTACGACAGCGCACCTGAACGCGCGCAGAAGGTCGCAACAGTAAACAACTGCCGCGCCGCTGCGAACCTGGAGGAACTGGGCGAGTCCGAGTTCGTCGTGACCATGCTGCCGACGGGACTGGTCGTGCGGGACCTGTACCTGCGCGAGGGACTGGCAAAGCGACTTCGACCCGGCACGATTGCCATCGACATGAGTTCGTCGGACCCGACGGGCACTCGGGCGCTCGGCGCGGAGCTCTTGGCCCACAGGATCCCGCTGATCGATGCGCCGGTTTCCGGTGGGGTGCCGCGCGCCGTGCAGGGCACGCTCACCATCATGATCGGTGGTGACGATCCGGCCGCCATGGAACGCGCCAGACCTCTGCTGCGCGCGATGGGTGATCGGCTGTTCGACACCGGTGGTCTCGGCAGTGGACATGCCATGAAAGCACTCAACAACTTCGTGGCGGCGGCCGGCTTCGCGGCCTGCGCGGAGGCGCTGCTGGCCGGACAGCGCTTTGGTCTCGATCCCAAACGGATCGTGGAGATCATGAACGTCTCCACGGGCCGCAGCTTTCACACCGATGTGGTGTTGCAGGAGCACGTCGTCGGAGGCAAGTTCGCGACCGGATTCCAGCTGGGGCTGTTGGCCAAGGATGTGCGTATCGCCGCCGACCTGGCCCGCGACCTGCATCTCGATGCACCGGTGACGCGCCTGATCAGCCAGCGCTTCGAATCGGCGCGCGATGCGCTCGGTCATGGACGCGATCACACCGAAGCGATCAAGGCCTGGGACCAGAACAGCGGGTGAGCACTACGTGCGATCATCCTGTGCTCAGGATGTCACGCCGGATTCGGCCTGATCCCCGTTGGGTTTGCTGCCGGCGGCGGCTCGATGCTGTCGGCGGGGACGTCCATAACCGGGGTGCGGGCTACTACGTTACGGTGCGCCGCGGAACGTGATGCCCAGCAGCCACTGCTGTGCCGGTCCCGTGGCGTTGAGCCTGCCCCGAAATCCGGCGTCGACGTCCAGTCCGGGCCGGACGGTGTAAATGACCCCGAGCAGCGAAACCGCCGCGAAGCTCTTGTCCGTGCGGTCCGGGTTGGAATCCACCGATGTATCCAGGATCAAGAAGAGATGCTGGGCGGACTCCACGGTGATCGCGGCGGAGAAGTGATACAGGTCACCGCGCTGACTGGCATCGGCCGGTGCACGCCCGTAACCGACATTCGCATCCAGCGTGAAAGGCGTGAAGTCACCTGTTGCGACCAGGATCGCGTGCGGGCTGAGGCGGTCGTGCCGCAGGCCCAGATCGTCGCGAGCAGTTGGCGCGCTCAGTCCCGCACGGATGGCGAGAGACCAGGGGGCACTGCCGTAAAAGCGCCACTTCGCATCAAGGTTCGTGTCCCCGAAGCCGCGCTCACTCGCGTCGCCGGCCTGGTCGATGATCCATGAGGGCTGGACGATCAGGTCGAGGGTGGTCGAGGCGCCCCAGGACAGCTGCGGCTGCAGGAGGACATTGCGGTCACCCGCCTGCCGGCTCCACGCGTAACCCACTTCGAGTTCGAAATTGTGCTTCCCCTGAGTGCCCGTGTCCTCGCTGAGCATGGGGTGTCCGGCCCAGGCGGCCGCGCTCCCCACTCCCAGGATCAACAGGGGCGGGGCAGCGCGCGAGCGTCTTCGGGACAAGCCGGATCCTTGCAGACAGAATGGGAAGGGCAACCGCGTAACCTAACCAGCGATTGCTATGGAAAGATGACAGCCCGGTCGGCACCCGAGCGCTCCCGGCGATCCGCGCCGGTGCATGTCACAATGACCTGCATGCAATCGCAGAGGATCGAAAGGCGCGGAGGAGCGATTGAGCGGGTGGCTCGTCGGGCTGCGGCGGGCGTACTGGGTGTCGCGATCGCGGCGGGCGCGCTCGGCATCTCGGCGGCGGCTCCTGCATCGGTCAGGATCCAGGGCGCGGGAGCGACTTTTCCGGCGCCCCTCTATGAAGCCTGGGCTGCCGAATACGGTCAGAATCACGACGTCCAGGTGATCTACGAGGCGGTGGGCTCGGGCCGGGGTCTGGAGCGCATCCGCGGCCGACAGGTCGACTTCGGTGCCTCCGATGCGCCCCTCAGTGCCATCGAGCTGGAGTCAGCAGGACTGGTGCAGTTCCCGGTCATTGTCGGCGGAGTGGTACCCGTCATCAACATCACGGGCATCCGGCCCGGGCAGCTCCGGATGACGGGTGCAGTTCTCGCCGACATCTACCTGGGAAGGATCCAGCGGTGGAATGACGCTTCGATAGCGGCTCTCAATCCCGACATCGCGCTTCCCGGCGCCCATATCACGGTCGTGCATCGAAGCGATCCGTCCGGGAGCTCGCTGCTCTGGACCGACTTTCTCTCGCGCTCCAGCGATCTTTGGCGCACCGCCGTGGGTGCGTCCCTCACCCCGCGGTGGCCCACGGGCATCGCCGGATCGGGGAATGAAGGCGTCGCCTCGTATGTGCAACGGACGCGTTTCGCGATCGGCTACGTGGAGTACTATTTCGCCCACGATCACCATCTGAGCGACGTCGCTGTCAGGAATCGCAGTGGAGTCTTCGTGCACGCGGGACACGACACCTTTCGGGCGGCGGCCGATGCCGCCAGTTGGACCTCCATTGGCTCGATGGGACAGTTGCCCAGCGATGCCCTCGGACCGGGCAGCTGGCCCATCACCGGTGCGAGTTTCATTCTGATCGACCGGCGCACCCCAGTGCCTGAGCGCATGCACGAGCTGCTGCGGTTCTTCGACTGGGCGCTGCACGAGGGCGAGCCCGTGGCGCGGAGGCTCGAATACGTCCCGATCCCCAAGGCCGCGCTCGAGCAGCTGCCCGCCCTGTGGCAGTCGATCCGCGATCCCGAGGGGAAACCCGTGTGGCCGTGATTCCGATTCCCACACTGCGATGAATGCCCTGAAACCCCATGACGTCGGTTACGGCTCGGACAAGAGTGGCCTGGTGTGGGGCTACCGATTCGGTCCGGACCATGCGCCGGAGCCCATCGATTGCGACGGAGCGCTCGAACACCTGGTCGCAACGCAGGAGATGCAGACCGGGACGTTCATCTGGCTGCACTTTTCGCTTTCCAACGCTGCCTCCGAGCGCTGGATGCGCCAGCACCTGAGCCTGCCAGACTCCTTCTACGACTCACTGCACGAAAGGGTCGGCTCCACTCGGCTCGAGATGGTCGAGGATGCCCTCGTGGCGATCGTCCATGACATTCTCTTCAACGCGACGTTCGATTCGGCAAGCATCTCTACCGTGACCATCTGCCTGAAGCCGCAGCTGCTGGTCAGCGCACGCCTGCGGCCACTGCGTTCCGTAGATCGGCTGCGCGCAGATGTCCGGGGAGGCCACAACCTGCGCTCCTCCGCGGAGCTGCTCGCTCATCTGCTCCATGAGCAGGCCGAGGTTCTCTCGGACATCGTCCGGCAGTCCACGTTGCGTGTCGACGCGATCGAGGACAGTCTGCTGTCGGGTCAGATCAACGTTTCGCGGGGAGAGCTCTCCGCGCTGCGTCGGGCGCTTGTACGGTTGCAACGGCTACTTGCGCCCGAGCCCGCTTCTCTCTTCCGCCTGCTCAACCGGCCTGCGGCCTGGATCGCCCGCGAGGATCTCGAGGATCTGCGCCAGGCGGCGGAAGAATTCTCGGCCGCGATTGGTGACTCGACGGCACTCGCCGAACGCCTCAAGCTCCTGCAGGAAGAGCTGGCGGCCATGGTGAGCGAGCACATCAATCGCTCACTGTTCATCCTCACCCTGGTCACCGTGCTCGCGCTTCCCATCAACGTCGTCGCAGGCCTGCTGGGAATGAACGTGGGAGGCATTCCGCTGGCGCAGCACAGCGAGGGATTCCTGGTCGTGGTCAGCGGACTGACCGTGGTGACGGCGATCCTGGCCTACTTCTTCCTGATCAAGCGGCGCGACTGACCGCTCCGGGCTGCTGCCGCGAAGAAGCCATTGAGGAACTTCGCCGCCTGGTCCGAGATCCCGACGATCTTGTTCGTCGCCTGACGGTAGAACTTGAAGTTCAGCTCCGTCTGCGGCTGACCGTCGTTCCACGTCCTGAAGGGCTTGAGATCGCCGCGACCCAGCGGACGCTTCGCCAGTGCGGTTCGTCTGACGGTGATGCTGACGCGGGGAGTCTGCCGGGCGATTCCTCGCTTTCTGGGGACAGCCGCAGCGGCAGTTACGATCCCGCGCGCGATGAGACCCTGACCGCCCTCGTTCTCGCTTGCGATCAGAAATATCGTGTCGCCGACCGCGATCTTCTTGCCCCCATACATGGTTTTCTGTGCGGTGAACACGAACGTCTTCACTCGTGTTTCGCGAATCTCGGCTTTAATTGCGTAAGCGGGGCTCATGTCAACTCTGCTGCACTGCCGTGCAGTCATTCAACTTCCCGCGGAAGTCTAGACTTGAGAACCCACTCGCGGTAGAGGAGAATCCGATGGCTCGCTTTGTGGCAGGGACGCACGATGGCGACGTATTTCCTCCGCGTCACGCACATCTCCCGAGGGAAAGGAGCTCGATCCACCCGAGCGGCGGCCTATCGTGCCGGCGAGCGAATCCGCGATGAACGGACCGGCGAAGTCTACGACTATTCCGGTCGCCGCGACGTAGTCGACAAGGCCGTCGTCCTCCCGTCGGATCTGCAAAATCGGGCCGATATGGCCTGGACCCAGGACCGGTCCGAACTCTGGAACGCCATGGAATATGCCGGTGTCCACCGCAATGCACGGCTGGCCCGGGAGTGGCTGGTGTGTTTGCCCCCGGAGCTGAATCCGGCGGGCCGCAGTCAGCTCGTTCGGGCCTTCGCGCAAGAATTGGCGGACCAGTATCGCTGCGCCGTGGACATGGCGGTCCACCTCCCCCGCCCTGGCGCCGATCCGCGAAATCATCACGCCCACCTGATGAGCACCACCCGCGAGGTCACACCGGAGGGCATCGGTATCCGCACCACTCTTGAATGGGGTGGCCGGGAGCGGCACGAGAGGGGTCTCGGTCCTTCCAAGGACGAATACCTCGGGCTGCGGGAGCGGTGGGCACAACTGACCAACGAAGCCCTGAAGGAAGCGGGTCTCTCCGCTCGGGTCGACCACCGCAGTCTTGAGGCGCAGGGGATCAACCGCGAGCCGGTAGCGACCGTTCCCGGAAAGGTCCTCTACACCGAGCGCCGGACCGGCCCGACGGTTGCCGGCGACGCCATCCGCGCACGCTATCAGGAAAGAGTTGAAGCCCGATTGAGGGGGCGCGAGGAACTCGCTCGCGTCGTTGCGAGGCAGAAGTCAGATGCGAAGACGCGTCTGAACGAGGGATCACAAGAACGTGGGCCCCGCAGACGTGAGCATGAGGAACGCAAGAGCCACTCGCATGAGCCCAATCGCCAACAGCACCAGAATCGCCAACAGCACCACGATCGTGAAGGTCGCGAGCACCCGCAACGAGTCGCAGAGCATCGGCCTCAAAACGTCGCTGCCGCGACGGCAGATGAAGCCGCCAGGCGCTGGGTTGAGTACCGCAAGACGCATGAAGCCGGCCCGACGGCCGATGAGTCCGCACAGAGCTGGCGGGCTTACCGCGAGCATGAAAAGCACAAGGAGCTGCAGAAGTCTCCTGCACCGGTTTCTCGCGAGCAATCGGAGACATCGCACTCGCATGGCAGCGACAGCAAGACGTCCGATCTCTCTCACGATCTGGAGATCTGAAGGAGCCCGTCATGTCCGATTTCATACAGATGCTGACACAGGGAACCCGTGGGATCGAGCTCGCCTATCTGGTCACACTCGGAGGGCTCCTGGTTGCAAACTTCCGCGCTCGAGTGCCGTGGCGCGCCATGCTTCCCTGCTGTCTTTGGGCCATCGCCGCCTTCCTCACCGGGGTACTGGCTTTGCTGCTGCTGTCGCCATTGTTTCGTGGATTGGGATTCGGGCCCTTCAGCCCCGGACGACTGTTGATGGCGATCCTGGTTTTTGGCGCAGCGGGCTACCTCCTGGGCCGGCACCTGACTTCGCGGCGGTCTCCATCCGCACCCCTCCATCGCCGCGGCGCGATCGTTCTGCCGCGATCAGCAGCACGCAGACAGAACAGTTGGACCGGGATCACGCTGGCGGGCGTGCCCCTCACTCCGGAGGACGAGACCAAGCACTTCAAACTCATAGGCACCACCGGTACCGGCAAGAGCACGGCGATCCAGGAAATACTGCGCGCGGCCCTGCGCCGCGGTGATCGCGCCATCATCGCGGACCCTGACGGCGGGTACCTGAGCCGGTTCTATGAGCCCGGACGCGATGTGATCCTGAATCCCTTCGATGGCGAGGCGCGCAAGTGGGATCTCTTCGGTGAGATCACCCAGGCGAACGACATCGAATTGCTCACCCATGCCCTCATTCCCGACCGGGGCGGGCGCGATTCGGAGTGGAACGGGTACGCCCGGACGTTCCTCATGGCCCTTCTCCAGCAGGCGAGGAAGGCAGGGGCGCGCAATGATGCAGAGCTCTACCGCCTCGTGACGACCACACCGATTCAGGAACTCAGAATCATGCTCAGCGGGACATCGGCCGCTCCGTTCGTGCAGGAAGGCAACGACCGGATGTTTGGATCGATCCGCTCCGTTGCGGCCTCAACCGTTCAGGCCCTCCAGTACGCGACCATTCAGCAGGCGACACCCCTGTCCGTCCGGCAATGGGTGAGAGGAGGGGCATCAAGACAGCCTGGTGGCAGAGGTGGAGTGCTGTTCTTGCCCTACAGCGCCAGCGAGGTTGCATCCCTGGCGTCCCTGATCTCGGCGTGGATGCGTCTGGGAATCGTCGAGGCGATGGAGGCCCAAGTCAGCGACCAGCACCTGTGGTTCATAGTGGATGAACTGGACGCTCTGGGTGAGATCGATGGACTCAAGGATGCCCTGACCCGCTTGAGGAAGTTTGGCGGCCGCTGCGTGCTGGGCTTCCAGTCCATCGCGCAAGTTTCGGCGACCTATGGCAGCGGCGTCGGCGACACGATCGTCGAGAACTGCGGAAACACACTGATCCTCAAATGCTCGGCCAGCGAACGGGGAGGAACGGCAGAGTTCGCGTCCAAGCTCATCGGCCAGCGCGAAGTCCTCCACACGACTCAATCCAGGACTCGCCGACCGACGCAGTGGATGTCGTCCACGACCACGAGCAGGCAAATCCGAACGGAGCCCGCCGTCATGGCGTCGGAGATCGAGCGCTTGCCGGATCTGACCGGATATCTCAAGGTGGCGTCCAAACCCGACTGGATTGCAGTCGCACTGGAGCCGAGCACGGATCCCGTGAAGCCCCGCGAGCGCAAGCCGGTCGTCACTATTCCGGCACCTCCTACACCGCCCTCGCCCGCCGGCTCTCCATCGAGAAGGCCGACGAAGTCTGGATCCGGCAGCTCGGGCCCCAGGCGCAGGGGGTTGCCCATTCCGCCTGCGCCGAAGCAAACATGACGATTACCTCGGCCAGTAAACCCCTGGATATCCGTCAGTGACGTGTCCAGTGAGAGCGAGGCACGCGTACACCACTGAAATGCTGCTCCACACTCCGCCCGTGAAATACAGCGTCATCCAGAGAACTTCCGTCTTCCAGTCCTCCCAGCGATAGGACACCAGCCATCGCCGACTCACGTCGGCCAGACCCTGAGCGAGGCTCAAGTACTGGCGCCCCGCCACCTGATCGGAGCGCCACCGCGACCAGTACATGGGCACATCGAACACGAACATGAATATGACGTAGGCAACGCCTCCGACGCACCAGAGCAGCATGGGCGGGTAGAGTGAAATAAGTCGGTCGGTACCGATGAGGAACAGTCCGGCCATGAGCAGGGCCGCCGACGCCCCCCAGAGGGAATTCTCAACGATGTGCCCGCGTTGCGAGGTGCTCAGTACCGCATACCAGGAGAAGCACTCCGCGATCACGATGAGCGGCACGATCGTCAGCGAAGCTGCCTGCCCGAACGGGCTACCACTCAGGTGCGCCAGATGATGCAGGATCAGTGCCCATTGAGCCGCGAAGCACAGTTCGCCGAGGGTCGCTACGGATCGTCCCACCACGACACTGGACAGCCAGGAGTCCACGAGGACGATTCGCGGAACATCGTAAACGGGCAGTACCGAGCGGAATGCGCACGAGAAGACGTACCCAGCGCAGAGCAACAACTGGAGTCGGCAGTCGATATCGGCTGGAACATGCAATGCGGACCCCTGTGTGACCCGCAAGGCGGAAAGGGCCCACAGGACCAGATTCGACCAGGCGGCGAGAAAGAGGAAGGCGCGCCAGCGAGCCACCCCACGCGACTTATCGCGATCGTGCATTAACCCGGTGGACTCCGGGTCAGGAAGCCGCCGGCAAGAAGCAGCGCCGCGGCAGCTCCCAGCAACTCATCGCCGATGAATGGCCCCATCATGGACAGACTCAATGCCGTCTCCACGGCCACCGACGCGCCGAGAAGGAGGATCAGCAGCCGGCCGCCGGGGATGACACGTACAGCCGCAAGCAACGCGATGACCCCGACGGCAAGCCAGTTCCAGCCCGCCAGCAGGAATGTTGTGCGAACCGCCACCTTCAGCACGGGACTCAGGTTTGATTCGCTGACGGCCGCGGCAACCCGAGGATACCCCGCGAAGCAATGCATGGCAGCGCTGAGGAACAGGACGATCGCGCCCAGGATGATGAGGGATCGTGCGAGGTTGTTTTTCCGGCTCATGTGGTTTCCCAGTCCGTGGCTGCCGGGACGATCTTACATGAGGGCGCAAAGCATGTAGAAGCGCACAGCGGCTGCGCGGCGGATTCAGTCCGTCAGCACCGCCGGCGCGCAGGATGTTGGTGCAGTCAACGGTATCCGCCCCGGTAGATGGACGCAACCGATTGCCGAGTGGGTATGCCGGTCCCAGACTCAGGGATGCAGATCCCGCAAGCGACCGCCAAGAGCCGCGGAAACGCTGGCGATGAAGGCTCCGATCAACATGGAAAACGCGGTGAACAACGAGGCCTCCACGCCGGCCTTGCGTGCCGCATCGGCGGCCTCGCGGGCGCGTAGTCCAGCTTGCTGTGCTTTGGCGATCAGGGTATCCACGCGCCTCTCGGCATCCGCAGGCGTCGCACCGGTGTGAGAGCCGACGAGTGACGCCAGATAGACCCGATCTATCTCGGGAATGCTGCCGGTCGCGAACCCCTGGGCCAGGATGCGCATGACCTGCGCGCGAGCGTAGTCCATTCCTGCAGGCGATGACTGCGCGGCCTGGGAAGTCGTGGGCCTCAACAGCACATCGATGTCATAACCTTCGCTGGCCGATTGGCCGGTGGAAGCAGCTGCTGCAACAGCAGCCGCTCCTCCCAATGCACTCGCGGTATGCGTCGCAGCTTCAGCCGCCGCCGTTGCCATACCGAAGCTTGCTGCCGTGACGATCAGTGTAGCCGTCGCCCACATGATCAGCCCATGCGCGGTATCGCGAAAGAAAACCTCATGGGTGTGCAGGCTGGTCCAGCGGGTGCGCAGGCGGCCCGTGATGTAGCCGCCCAGTGCGGCCGATATCCACTGGACCAGGATCAGTCCGATGGCCGTCCGGGCCGCGAAGGCAGTCACTGTCGCGCCCGTGTGTGGCCAAGGGGAGAGGGCTGCAAATCCGAACCCAGCTCCGAAGAGCACGAGGACCAGAGTCGCCGAGCCTGCAACCAGGGCACCGGCGAAGATGGCCCTCCAGGACACAGCCGACGCTACCGCGCCAGCACCCAGAGTCGGAAGCGGCGCGCCAGTTTCGACGTTCCAGACGGTGCTCATGGGTGCTCCTTGGCCGATTCGAGCGGTGATCAATGGTGTGAGCACATCGCGAGCAACAGAATCACGGGAATGGGTACTCCGAGCATCCACAACAGGATTCCACGACCCATATACCTCTCCTTTTCTCAGCCATGACGAAGGACTGGCCAAAGCCTAACCGGCCGCCAGCGGTGGCGGCGTAGGACAAACACCCGTACTGCCGGTAAAATCGGGCCGTAATCGGGGTCCATGTGATATGGGCGGATGAAGCAAAGCAGACGCTGGCGCGTTCGCTGGTCGATCCTGGGATGCCTGTTTGGCTTCTCCATCTTCGGCTACATGCAACGGACCGGCATCGCGATCGCCGCCGAGCCGATGATGCGGGAGCTGGGTCTGGATCAGGTGGTCCTCGGTTGGCTGATCACCGTGTTCCTCACGGGCTACACCGTATTTCAGATACCCGGGGCCATGCTCGGAGAGTATGGAGGTCCGCGGCGTGCGCTCACATGGATGGGCGTGACGACACTGCTGGCGACCGCCGTCACCGCACTCACTCCCCGGCTGGCGAGCGTCACGGCGGCGATTGCAATTCTGATCGCCGCACGCCTGGTGCTGGGTGCCGCGCAGGGGGGTCTCTACCCGGTCGCGACCGGTGCGATCAAGAACTGGTTCCCGGTACGCAATTGGGGTTTCGCGCAGGGGTTCCTGGTCACGGGAGCCTGGGTCGGAAGTGCCATCACGCCGCCGCTCCTGAGCGCGCTCCTCCTGCATCTTGGCTGGCGCGCAGCGCTCGCTGCGGTCTGCATTCCGTCGCTGTTGCTCCTCATCTGGTGGCAGATCGATGCGCGCGACCGGCCGGCAGAGCACCGGCGAGTGACGGAAGTCGAGCTTGCAGAGCTTGCCGGGGATGCGACCACCTGCGATGAAAAGCTCAGTCTGTCGCGCCTCGCCCATGTACTCGTCGATCCGCAGGTCCTGCTGGTCACGGTCTCCTACTTCCTGATGAACTATGTCTTCTATCTGGTGACGTTCTGGTCCTTCCTGTATCTGCGGCAGGAGCGTCAGATGACCCTGCTCGAGAGCGGCTGGATGGCAAGCCTGCCGTTCCTTGCCGCAGCGATCGCGACCGCCGCCGGCGGTCGAATGAGCGACTACCTGATAGGGCGCTGGGGTGCCGGCTGGGGTGTCCGCATCCTGCCACTCATTTCACTTCCGAGCGCCGGACTGTTTCTGTGGCTGACGGGTATTGCCCCGACCGCCTGGTTTGCCGTCGCGGCGCTTTGTCTTGCTTTCGGCTTCTGCGAGCTCATGGAAGGTCCCTACTGGTCCGTCACGATGCGGCTCGCACCGGATGATTCCATGGCGGCGACGGCGGTGCTCAACACCGGCGGAAACCTGGGCGGCGTCGTCGCCACGCCGGCGATCGCGGCACTCTCGGCCAATCATCAGTGGCACGCGATCTTCGCGCTTGGCGCGGCGACATCGGTCGCGGCCGCAGTACTCTGGTTCTGGGTCAATATCGCGGGAGCGCGCGCTGAAGCGCGAGAGGTATGCACATGACAAGGCTACTACCCACTTCGGCGCCGGTGCGCAGCTTCCTCGACTGGCCGGTAGTGACGGATCCGGACAAATGGTCTGCCGACGTGGCGCTCATCGGTATCCAGCACAGCGAGCCCTATGCGCACGACCCGCGCCCCAACGACCAGGCGCGCGCACCGGATGCGATCCGGCTGCATTCGGAACAGATTTCCTATGGTCGTGATCAATGGGACTTCGATCTCGACACGCCTCTGTCAGAGGTCATGCCTCGCTGCATCGACCTGGGCAATGTCGCCTGGGCTGGCGGCAGCTACGATGACTTCTCGGCCGCCATCACCGCCCGTGTTCGGCACCTATGGAAGCAAGGTGCGCAGGTATTTGCCCTGGGCGGGGATCACGGCGTGACGATTCCTCTTCTCGATGCACTGGATGCAGTCGGTGAGAAGGTCCACATCTTCCACATCGATGCTCACCTGGACTGGCGCGAAGAAGTCGGCGGTGTGCCGCGTGGCTATTCAAGTCCGCTGCGCTGGGCGAGCCGCAGCAAGCACGTGACCGGCATGACTCAGGTTGGAATGCGCCAGACCGGCAGCGCCCGTCGTGGCGAGGTCGAGGCCGCGCGTGCCTATGGATCTCACGTCTTCCCGGCTCATGTGCTGCACCAAAAAGGCTGGGCACCCGTGCTCGCGACACTTCCCGAAGGCAGTGCCATCTACATCACGATCGATGCCGACGGAATGGATCCCACTGAAATGCCGGCGGTCATGTCTGCATGCCCGGGCGGCATTCTGTACCGTGAAATTGCGCCTGTGCTCGAGCACATCGCACGAACGCACCGGGTAGTGGGCATGGACGTAGTAGAGGTGGCACCGAGCTATGACAGTGCAAACGGCATCACGTCGATCATGGCGGGAAGGCTCGTGGTGAACGTGCTGGCGGCCTCATGGGCTGCAGACGGAGCCATGCGGAGGCGCTGACCGGGATTACGCAGCCAACAACCGCTGGCAGCGGAAGCGGCCCCCGGCAGTCAACGGCAGTGACGGATCGAGTGTGATTGGCGTGCCGTAGTTACGCGGCGGAGGCTGTCCGGGCCTCGCGAAGCAGCGGCTCAAGTTTGCTGCGGTGCGGGCTCGCCGGGGACCGGCGGCTGCGTCGGCTTCTGCTGGTTCTGCTGCTGTTGTTGAAGCTGCTGCTGCTTCTTCTTGGCCAGGTGATGGCCGATCACACATCCTGCCGCGGCTCCCGCAACAGCGTGATGGCCAGCGACATGACCCGCTACGCCACCCACGACAGCACCCTTGATACAACCCTTCGCTGCTGCGCCGTGCGAGGCAACGAGGAGTGTCATGCCGAGCAGGGTTGCGGCAAGCACTGAAAACTTCGACTTGAATGAGAGCGACATACGGGTCACCACTGTACGTATCCAGGTGCAGGGATTCTATGCCGTGATGTGTGCGCTCGGATTGCACGTGTAGGCCAACCGACATGCCGCTGCGACGAATCCGGATCCCAGCCGCATCAACACCAGTCTCCCGGGTCTGCTCCCGCGGAAACCGGGTGATTGCCGAGATCACCTCCAGGAGGAGCGAGGTGTATTGACCCGCCTCGGCTTACTGTGTTACCGATGGGAAAACGGGGAATAACATGAAAAGACGTCAATTCGTCGGTGCCGGCCTCACGCTTGCAGCGACCTGGCCGCTGCGCGGATTCACCACCGTACTCAAGAATGTCGGGGACGTGCCGGCCAAAACGCTGTCTGGCGGGGAGACCGTACTTCCTGGTTCGAACATCGAGGCGTTTGCCGCCAACCTGCGCGGGGATGTACTGCTGGCCGGCAACCCCGACTATGACAGGGCACGTCGCCTCTGGAACGCGTCATTCGACAAGAAGCCGGCCCTGATTGTGCGCTGCACAGGCGCCTCCGACGTCGAGCAGGCCGTCAACTTTGCCCGTGAGCATCAATTGCTGACCGCGGTTCGGGCAGGTGGCCACAGCTACTCAGGCAAGTCGAGCTGCGACGGCGGTCTGATGATCGACCTGCAACCCATGCAGGGCGTACGGGTCGATCCGCGGGCCAGGCGTGCCTACGTTCAGTCGGGCTCCCTCCTCGGACTTCTCGATCATGAGTGCGCCGCCTTCAGACTCGCTACTACGGCAGGCACGGTCTCGCACACTGGGGCGGCGGGACTCACGCTCGGTGGCGGCCTCGGTCGCCTGGGCCGGCGCTTCGGGCTCGCCTGCGACAACGTGGCTTCCTTCGATCTCGTGACCGCCGCTGGACAATTCATCCGGGCGAGCGACAAGGAAAACCCCGATCTGTTCTGGGGCCTGCGCGGTGGCGGCGGCAATTTTGGCGTCGTCACTTCGATCGAATACCGCCTGCATGACATGGATCCGATCATCCTGGGTGGCGGTCTGACCTGGCCGATAGCCCAGGCGCGCGATGTGATGCGGTACTACCGTGACATGGCGGTGGATGCGCCCGAGGTCGTCAATCTGGCGCCTGCCCTCTTCACGGGACCGGACGGCCCGGTGATCGATATCGAGGTGTGCTGGTCAGGCAATCATGCGCAGGGCGAGGCGTGGCTCAAAAAGCTGCGGGCTTTCGGCAAGCCGGCGCGGGATGACATCGCGCCGATGCCCTACGTGGCCATACAGACCAGCGCCGATCAGTTGCTGGCCCCCGGGGGATACTACTATCTGAAGACCGGCATGCTGATGCAGCTGCAGGATGACGGCATCGATCAGATCGTCGATTCCTTCAAGCGCATGCCGCCCTGGTACCTGGTTTTCTTCGATCATTGCGGCGGTGCCTACCGGCGCGTGGCGCCGGGCGCAACGGCCTTCCCCAATCGCGACATGCAGTTCACGCTCGGCGCCCACAGCATCTGGCCGAACCGGGATAACCTCGAGGAGAACGTGGCCAGGATGCGCGCGAACTGGAAGGAACTGGAACGACTGACCCAGGGTTTCTACACGAACTATGTCGATCCGGACGTCACGATGGCCGGATACCGCGAGAACTACGGAGCCAACTTCGAACGACTGGTCGCCCTCAAGGCCAAGTACGATCCGACGAATCAGTTTCGGCTGAACGCAAACGTACCGCCGAAGCTCGGGTGAGACTGCGACCCTCGATCCGGGCAACGGTGCAGACCCATGCCGGTCTCACTGGAATGTCGCGAGCTCGGAGCGCAGGGCTTCCGTGAAATCCTGCGGCAGCGACGGGACGCTCGCCGGGAGTTTGCCACCTGCCATGAACACTTCCGCCCGGCGCATCGTGTGGCGGTGTGTTCGTGTGCGACGCAAGCGGCGAATGCGGGCCTCCGCCTTGAGGATGAAGCGCAAGCGGACTATCGAGCCGGCTGGCCAACTTTCGGGGCTCCGAGACCGGGACTACCGATCGGAAAGTCTTGATGTGTGAGCGAGCGTGATGCACCACCACCGGGGCGTCTTAACGGGCACTTCGCTTTCGACGTAGGTAGCCCACTCCCCGCCGTCGGGGGCCGGGGCAGCCGCCGCCAACTGCCCCGGTTACGGGGGCCCTCCCCCGGACACCCCCGCACGCCGGGCTGAGGTCAGTGAGCCTACTTATTCGCCACCTGGGCGGGTGCGTTGCGAGGGTCGGAATGCGCCCGGTAGTAGGCACTCAGGGCGGGACGATCCACTTTCGCTACGGCCGTCATCAGGGCGGTGTGCACGCACTCCCTGGTTCGCGCCGTGATCTCCAGGTCACGGGTGGCTGCGAAGTACCCGCAAGCCGTTTCCGCAGCCGACTTCAGGCGCCCATACAGAGCCGCAATTCCTGCGGACCGCGTCAGATCCAGATCGGCATAGTGGACTTCGACCGCTGGCACGTCGCTGGGCTCGGCGCCCCGGGCGGTCTGGAAGGCGAGGAAGAACACGGTGATCATCATCAGCGTGGAAAGGCGATTCATGGCAGTCTCCAGTTGAGGGTGAAAGGGCTTGGCCGCCGGGCCCATGCTGCGAAACCGTGGTCCGTCGGCCGTTGCGCGCTGGAGACTGAGCGCCGCTGCTGCGGCACTCCATGGACCGGGGATGATCTGTCGCTGACTTAACTGTGAACAGACGCTAAAGCGCGTGTGAACGAGACAAAACTGCGCTTCGGGGAGTGGGTCTTCGACCCGGAATCGGGGGATCTCGAGCGCGCCGACACCCGCATCCGCCTCCAGGAGCAGCCTGCCCTGCTCCTGAGGGAACTCATCGCTCAAGCCGGGCGAGTCGTGACCCGGGAGCACCTGATTGGCCTGCTCTGGCCCAAGGGCGTGGTGGACTTCGATACCGGCCTGAACACCGCGGTGCGCAAGCTGCGCGTGGCTCTCGGTGACGTCGCCGAAACACCCCGCTATATCGAGACTCTTCCGCGTCGCGGATACCGCTTCATCGCGCAAGTCGGTACCGAGCAGCAACCTCCGCTCCAGCCACCCTTGCCCGCGCCCCCAGGCGGGCTCGCAGACGGCGGCCCGAGAACCTCCGCGCCGGCGGTCCCGATGGCCGTCTTGCCCGTCAGTCCGCGGCGCGCACGCGTGGGTCCCATTGCACTAGTGCTGGTTGCGGTGGCAGCGGCTTGCGGAATCGGCTGGCTGCTGCGGGGCATGGCACGTCACGACGCCACAGGTCGCGCTGCGGACCGCAAGTCGATTGCAGTCCTGCCGTTCGAGAACCTCACCGGCCGCCCGGAAGATGCCTACCTCGCGGAGGGATTGCACGAGGAGGTCCTGAACGCACTGGCGCGCATTCGCGATCTGAAGGTCATATCGCGCGCCTCGGTGGCAAGCTACCGCGGAGTGCGGCCCGATATGCACGAAATCAGCAGCCGGCTGGGGGTGGGCACCGTGCTGGAGGGTTCAGTGCGTCGCGACGGCAACGTGCTGCGGCTCAGTACACAGCTGATCGACGCTCGCACCGACAGTCATCTGCTGGCCACCAACTACGACCGCGACCTCGACCACCTCCTTAGCCTGCAGAGCGAGGTGGCCCGGGCGGTCGCCGAAGCACTCACCGCCACCTTGTCGGCCCACGAACGTGGCGAGTTGGAGCGTGTCGGCACCAACAATGGCGATGCCTACCGCGACTACCTGAAAGCCGAGTCGCTGTTCATGCAATCGGCACCCGGTGACGACAGCGGCGTGGTGGAGCCGGCACGACTGCTTGAGGAGGCAGTGCGCCTCGATCCGGAGTTTGCCGATGCACAGGCGCTGCTGTCGCGCGTGCATACCCTGGCATTCGTGAGCACCGAACAGGCCAGTGATGGCGAGCGCGCCAAGCTCGCCTTCGAGCGCGCGCTCGCCGTCGATCCGAAGCTGGTCGATGCACGCCTGGCGCGGGGCCTGTACGAACTCTACGTTGTCAGGGACCTGGATCAGGCGTTCTCGGATCTGGAGCCAGTGGCACGGCTGCGCCCGAACTCACCGGCCGCTCTTCAGGCCATGGGATTCGTTCTGCGTCGGCGCGGACGCATGGCCGAGTCGATACCGTACTTTCAGCGCGCCAGCGATCTCGATCCGCTCAATGAAGCCTACTCTCCCAACGCATTCATTACGCTGCTTGCGTTGCGGCGCTACCCGGAGGCGCTCGAGCTGACGAAGATCTTCCGGGCGCGCTTCCCAACCCAGCAAGACGGCTACCTCGCTTGGGCGCGCATCAGCGCGTTCTCGACACAGAGCCTGGGGCCGTTGCGGGACCTGCTCAGCAACAAAATCCTGGACGATGACACGCGCCGCAGCGTGGATGCACAGATTGCCCAAGGTGAGGGACGCATTCGGGATGCCATTGCATCATGGGAAGCGCGCCCTGATGCCGACCCGGTAAAACGAGCGGAGAACCTCGCGTTCCTATACCGAGCGGCAGGCGATGGGGCGCAAGCCGAGCAACGATTCCGGACCCTTGAGCGAGACCTGGCGCAGAAGCTGCAAGCGGCGAACCATGATGCCGACGAGATCTTCAAGCAGCTGGCCCTGGTGCAGTCGATGCTTGGCGAGCACGCCGCTGCCATCGCGACGATCGAGCAGGCGCATGAGCACTGGCCCGAGTCTCTCGACCCGGTGAACGGACCCTCGGTGTCTTTCTATCGCAGCGTCGTTCTGGCGCGCGCTGGGCGAACCGACGAAGCCTACGCGGAGGTCAACCGGCTGCTGCGCGTGCCGTTCGCCGCACCTACGATCCTTTGGGACGATCCGGAACCGGTCTGGCTTCTACTCAAGGACGATCCACACTTCGACAAGTTGATCCGTCACCCTCCGCGGCTTTGACGTCTCCCGTGCTCATTTTGATGAAGCGTGCCGCTATTGGGTCTTTGCCCTGAGGGCGATAGCATGCCGCACCGCCGTTTCTCAGAGGCTCCAATGACTATCGATCGCCGCAGTGTTCTGCTGGGCATGGGCACCCTGGCCGCCTTGCGAGGCCTGCCGGTCTGGGCGGAGCCGGCCCCCTCCCAGACTCCCGCGGGCAGTCCCGCCGCTACCGAACTGCTGACGCAGATGGCCGAGGAGCTGCTCAGGGAATATCCAGAGAGCGCCTCTTATCTCGGGCTCGACAAGGGCCCGCGATCGGCCCTGAAGTCGCGCCTTTCCGATCATTCGCTCGAGGGAATCCGCCGGGCATCCGCTGGCGCCGCCGCCCGACTCAAGCAGCTCGAGGCCGTGGATCGATCCAAACTCACCAGTGCAGTACGGCTCAATCTTGACGTGGTTGCGACAGCGCATCGGCTGGCGGTGGAAGGATTCCACTTTCCGTACGGCGACGTCGCCATGCTGAATCACACGATCTCCTACCGAAACTCCCCGTACGTCGTAGCGCAGAACACCGGTGCTTTCGTCGAGATTCCGGATTTCCTCGACAGCCATCACGACATCGCCAATGCGGCGGATGTCGACTCCTATCTGACCCGGCTCGAGGCCTACGGCCGGGCGATTGACGATGAGAATGTCCGTTTGGCGCACGACAGCGCCGGCGGTGTGCAGCTTCCGGATTTCCTGCTCGACAAGGTGGTTCATCAGCTGACCGTCGCGCGTCAGATCCCGATCGCAGAATGGGGAATCGTGGCCGGGTTCGCCAGGCGCGCCGAGACCTACCGTAAGGATGCGGGTTCTCAGGCAGCGAAGATTGCGCAATCGAAGATCGCGCCTGCCATGGATCGGCAGATCGCCGAGATGAAACGCCAGCGCGAGCACGCGACGTCCGATGCAGGCGCCTGGAAGCTGCCGGACGGAGAAGCCTATTACGCGTGGGCACTGCGCGCGGGCACCACGACCAATCTGACTCCGGAAGAGGTCCACAAGCTGGGCCTGGAACAGCTGCGGCAACTGCAGGATCGCATGGAGCCGCTGCTTCGGGCTCAGGGGCTCACGAAGGGTACTCCGGGCGAACGCATGACCGCACTCGGCAAGGATCCCCGCTACCAGTTTCCGAACACCGATGCAGGTCGTCAGCAGATCCTCGATTACGTGAATGGCCGCATCGCTGACATACGCACGCGACTACCCAGAGCGTTCGCAACCCTCGTGCGCGGTAATCTGATCGTGAAGCGCGTACCGCCCTCGATCGAAAACGGCGCGCCCGACGGATATGCGGGGCCAGGAACTATCGACGGCTCGCAGCCTGGGATGTACTACATCAATCTGCGCGACACCTCGATCTGGCCACGTTACGCACTGTCCACGCTGACCTATCACGAAGGCATCCCCGGACATGTCTGGCAGGGTGAGTACGATTACAAACTGCCGCTCATTCGCTCACTCATGCAGTTCAACGCGTATTCCGAAGGCTGGGCCCTCTACGCTGAACAGCTTGCCGATGAGCTTGGTGTCTACGAAGGCGATCCGCTCGGCAAGCTCGGATACCTGCAGTCCTTGGCGTTTCGCGCGTGCCGACTGGTTGTGGATACTGGCATTCATGCGAAGCGTTGGACGCGCGATAAGGCCACGCAGTGGTTCGCGACCACCAACGGATCGACGGTTCTCGAGGTGCAGCAGGAAGTTGACCGGTACTGCGTGTGGCCCGGTCAGGCGTGCGGTTACAAGGTCGGGCACACAGAAATTAACCGCCTTCGCGATGAGACACGGAAGGCGTTGGGAAACCGCTTCGACCTCCGCAAGTTCGATGACGCTGTCGTGACGAATGGCAACGTCCCTCTTACGTTGCTGGATGGCGTCATCGCCGATTTCATTGCGCAACGGACGAAGACTCAGTCACGGACCTACTAAACCAGTTGCTGCGCTGCAACATGCCCCTCGCAGTCGGGCCCCATGGCGCCGGATCGACGAGTGGTACCCGAATCTCGCCCCATTTCCTCTAGTATCCATGTGAATAAACACACGCAAACTCCTTGATAGGAGTTGCATCGGGGGAATCGCATGTCGATCGCAAAGGCACTTGCGGGCGGAGTCTTGATTTGCCTCGCCGCTTGCGGCGGTGGCGGTGGCGGCGTTGCCAGCACGCCGCCTCCAACCATCACTGCGCAGCCGGCAAGCCAGACGGTTAACGCGGGGTCCACAGCGACATTCACGGTCGTGGCAACGGGCGCTACGGGCTATCAGTGGGACCGGAACGGACAGGCCATAGCAGGCGCCACTTCGTCCTCCTACTCGCTGTCCCCGGCGACCTCCGCCAACAATGGCGATTCATACACTGTGGTTGTCAGCAACGCCGGCGGCAGCGTGACGAGCTCCGGGGCCGCCCTTCGCGTCACCGGTGTTTCCGTGATCGCAGGCCAGATTGGCGGACAGGGCTATGCCGATGGGCCCGCCGCGCAGGCTCGATTCTGGGGGCCCACGTCGCTTGCGCTCGATGGCGCGGGAAACCTTTACGTCGCCGATTACAATGCCATACGCAAGATCACACCGGCGGGCGACGTATCGACGCTCGTGGGTTCGCCGCGAACCTGCGGCGAACAGGCCGGCGTCGGCTCGAATGCACTGCTGTGCTATCCCTACGCACTTGCCCTGGATGCTGGTGGCAATCTGTATGCCGCCGACTACGCAGGCAATACCGTGTGGCGCATCAATTCCGGTGCCTCGATGAGCATCTTCTCGGCGGCTTTCAACTGTATCGAAAGTCTCGCCGTCTCGGGAACGCTTCTCTACGTGGGCGATGATGCTTGCAGTACCGGGTCAATCTTTACACTCGATACCACCGTAGCCGGCCCTGCGCCAGCCCAGCTGGTCAGCATGCCCGCCGGTCCAATCGCCGGTCTGTCGTTCGATACGGCTCAGAACATTTTCGTCGCCAATGACACCACCGTCGAAGAGGTCAGCGCGGGACCGGTCGTCTCGACTCTGGCCGGCACACCGGGCATGCACGGCAGCGCCGATGGACAGGGATCAGCGGCCGAGTTCGGATGTATTCCTTTTTACTTCGGCGCAAACTTCATCGGCACGACGGGTGCAACCGCCATCGCGACACTGCCCGACGGAACCTCCTATGTAGCCGATTATTGCCACGACACCATTCGCAAGGTTACGAGCACTGGCGCAGTGACCACATTCGCGGGCTCGCCGGGAATGATCGGCGCAGCCGATGGAACGGGTCAGCAGGCGCGGCTCTTTCAACCAACCGGCCTTGTGCTCGATCCGTCCGGCAATCTCTATGTCGCAGACTATTACAACGCCCTCATTCGCAAGATCACGCCCGCCGGAGTGGTGACGACAGTTGCGGGGCAAACGCCACATGAAGGTCACACGGACGGTCCAGCGGCTCAGGCAACATTCTGTGAGCCGATTGGCGTGGTTGCGGACGCCGCGGGCAATCTCTACGTTGCCGACACTTTCAATTACGTGATCCGCAAGATCACACCGGCCGGCTCGGTGAGCACGCTTGCCGGCATACCGGGCACTCCGGGCTCCGCCAACGGTCCCGGACAGTCCGCCACGTTCTCGTATCCGCAGGGCATCGCAATCGATGCGGATGGCAACCTGTACGTGACGGACCTGCTTAATGAGGCTGTGCGCAAGGTGACGCCCGCAGGCGTTGTCAGCACTTTCGCGACCGGCATGTTCACTCAGATTGCGGGGGTCGCAGTCGACTCGACAGGCAACGTATTCATCACGGATCGCACCGGCGTTTACGAGACCGGACCCAGCGGAGGACAGGCAGCCAAGATCGCGACCCTGTCGGGCGCGAGTGGAATCACCGTCGCCTCAAACGGCACGATCTACATTACGGGTGGCCATCCGTTCACCAGCGGTGTGGGCGCGATTTATTCGATGACGGACACGCACATGCCCGTGCTGCTCGTGGGCACTGGGCTGTCCAATCGCCTCCCGGCCATTGTCGTGGGCGGTGACGGCAACCTTTATGTGGGGGACGTGGGCAATTCAGTGATACTGCAAGTCACGCCTGGGGGCACCGTCACGACGATCGCCGGTTCACCGGCCTTGCCGATTGAAACCGTGCCCGGTGGCCTGCCGGCCAAGATCAACTCACCGCACGGTCTGGCCGTGCTGTCGCAAGGCACTCCGGTATCACTGGCGGTCGCCGACACCTTCGAACACTCGATACTGCGGGTCGACCTGCCTTAGGACAGGTTGGCCTGGCCATGGGCGGAGTCGAACCGCCACCGCGCGGATTTTGGATCTCCTTACGGCGTCGGGGAGAACCGCGAGTTGATTGCCCCCGAATGGTGTCGAACTGAAGACATCGACCATGTGAAACGGGTACCTCATGGGATCAACCTCGGGTTGTCGCCTCACACCCTGACGACAAGGTCGATCTCAACGCAGGCCCCGAGCGGCAGGGCGGCCACCGCGATCGTGGTGCGGGCGGGGAATGGTTGACTGAAGTACCTTGCGTAGATGCCATTCATCGCGACGAAGTCGCTCATGCTGGTGAGATACACGCCGGCGCGCACCACATCGGCGAAATCCCTGCCGGCCGCCTTGAGAACGGCTGCGAGATTCTGAAGGACGCGCTCCGTCTCGGCCGCGATACCTCCCTCGACCACTTTGCCCGTGGCCGGGTCCTGACCGACCTGGCCGCTGCAGTAGAGGAAGCCACCGACTTCGATCGCCTGGGAAAACGGGCCGACCGGCGGCGCGAGCTCAGGCGAGGTCACTGCGATCTTGCTCATGGGAAGCTCCCCTGGAGTGGAAATCACTGATTGGCCTCGATGCGCACCTTCCCTGAAGCGCAGGCGCACCTGCCCCGACCCGGGCTCAGTCGACTGACAGTCCGGTGTTCAAGACAAGCAGGAAGTTCATCTTAAAATGATCTCGCGAACGTATTCGATGCCCAGAACCCTTCTGTATTCGTTGCGGCCCACTCTGGCCTTGTTCTGAACCTCGGTGCTGCCGATGACTTTCTTCGCCACCTCTTCCAGCTCGACGCCTTTATCCAACGCCGCAGCCCCGTTTTTGAAGGTGATGCAGAGGCTGATATTGGGCTGATCCGGTGACTTGGGTGTCAGCTTGAGTACCTTGTAATCGATGATCAGCCCGGCCTTCCTGGAGGCTTCCATCGTCGGCTTCCAGGTCGAATTCAGCC
>DATKLO010000220.1:0-3695 GCA_035542375.1 Steroidobacteraceae bacterium
TCTGTCGGGGCACTTGAGACACCGATCGCGCAGCCGACTGACGCTGTGGACGCAGAGCGGCGCCAGCTCACTGTGATGTTCTGCGACTTGGTGGGTTCCACCGCGCTGTCCGAGCGCCTCGACCCCGAGGAGTTGCGCGAGTGCATGCAGGCCTACCGCGAGGCGTGCACCGAGGTGGTGGCGCGCTACGAGGGGCACGTGGCCCAGTATCTGGGTGACGCACTGATGGTCTACTTTGGCTGGCCCAGTGCGCACGAGGACGATGCGGAGCGCTGCGTGCGCTCGGCCCTGGAGATCGTGCAGGCCGTCAAAGGGGTAAGGGCGGCACAGCCGCTGGCGGTTTGCATCGGGGTGGCCACCGGAACGGTAGTGGTGGGCGGGGCCTCGCGAACGCAGAAGGCAGAGCCCAAGCTGGCGGTGGGCGATACGCCCAATCTGGCAGCGCGGCTGCAACGGCTGGCCGGCCCCGATGAGGTCGTCATTGCGCAGGCCACGCGGCGCTTAGTGGGCGCGGTCTTCGAGCTGAGCGATCTGGGCGAGCGGACGCTCAGGGGCGTCGCGGAGCCGGTGCGGGCATGGCGTGTGTTGCGGGTGGGCGAGGCGGCAAGCCGGTTTGATGCCAGCCGCGGCGCACAGCTCACCCCGCTGGTAGGGCGCGAGGAGGAGATCGCGCTGTTGCTCGATCGCGGGCGACTTGCCCGCGAGAGTGAAGGACAGGTGGTGTTGCTTTCCGGCGAACCAGGCATCGGCAAGAGCCGCATCCTGAGTACGTTGCGTGAACGCCTCGAAGCGCGAGGAGTGCAGGCGGCGCGCTTTCAGTGTTCGCCCTACTACGTCAACAGTGCCCTCTGGCCCAGCATCGACAACTTCGAGCGGGCGCTGAAATTTACACGCGACGAAGCGCCCGAGTCCAAGCTGGACAAACTCGAAGCGCTGGTCGCGAGTGACTATGGCCGACCGCTGAGCGATGTGCGCTTCATCGCCTCGATGCTGTCCATTCCGTGCGAAGCCCGCTACGGGCCGCTCGCCATGACGCCGCAGAAGCACAAGGACGAGACGTTGCGGGCGTTGGTGGATCTCATGGAAGCAGCCGCGCGCAAGCAACCCGGTGTGATGCTGTTCGAGGATTTGCACTGGGCCGATCCCACCACGCTGGAAGTGTTGGATCTACTCATCGACCGGGTCCGAACGATCCCGCTCTTGATCGTGCTAACCCACAGGCCCGAATTTCAGTCCCGCTGGTCACAGCACGGCCATGTGACGGCGCTCAGTCTAACCAGACTGACACGAACGCAAAGCACCGTGATGGTATCCAATCTCGCCAATGGTAAGGCGCTCCCTGCCGATCTGCTGGAGAAGATACTCGCCAAGACCGAGGGCATACCGTTGTTCGTCGAAGAGCTGACCCGATCCATTCTCGAGTCGGGCGAGATGAACGACGCAGGTGATCGCTACGAATACGCCGGCGCCATTCAGAGCATCAACATTCCAGACACGCTGCGGGACTCGCTGATGGCCCGGCTGGATAGGTACAGGCCGGTGAAAGAGATCGCGCAGATCGGTGCGGTCATCGGGCGGGAGTTTAGCTACGAACTCATCTCCGCGGTGGCGCCACAGTCAGACGCCGAGCTGGAGGATTCGCTAGAGCGTCTAACAGCTTCGGGGCTTGCGTCTCGAAGAGGCACGCAGCCGGAAGCGACCTATACCTTCAAGCACGCCTTGGTGCAGGACGCGGCCTACGACTCGCTGCTCAAGCGCAAGCGGCAACGGCTGCATAGCGAGATCGCGCAGGCGATCGAGGAGCGGTTCCCGAAAATCCAGGACACCGAGCCCGAAGTGCTTGCCCATCATTACACACAGGCAGGGTTGTTCGAGGAAGGTGCGGCGTATTGGCTGAAAGCAGGCCAGATTGCGCTCGGCAGGATGGCGTTGACAGAGGCTATCGCACACCTGGAAGCGGGTCTGAACGTGATCCGGTCGCTGCCGGCCTCGGAGTCACGCGACCGATCCGAGCTGGAGTGCCGGGTCTTGCTGAGTACGGCCTGGGAGGCCTATCGAGGCTGGCCGGCGCCGCAGCTCGCCGAAGTGCTCACGCCGGCGCTGCCGCTGGCCAGAAGCGCGCGACAGCCGAAGCTCTTGGCGCGCACGCTTTGGGGGCTGTGGGTGAACCTGATGTCCGTGGGCCCGGTAGAGGAATCCTTGGTCTTGGCTGAGGAGCTTCTCAACGCAGGCGAACAGACCGCAGACGAGGAGCTGCTGCTAGTGGGGCACATGACAGTGATGGTGACCAACTTCTGGCTCGGTAATCTGCTCGCGTCGCAGCGACACGGACGGGCGATCATCGAGCGCTACGTCCGGGAGCGGCACGGTCAGATCGTAAGGTCGATGAATCACGACCCCAAGACCCTGGCGGGGATCTATTTATCGCTGGTGCTATGGATGCTGGGCTACCCGGACCGGGCCGCCGCGATCGTGGATGAGCGCGACGCTCACGCGCGCCTCATCGGCCATCCGTTCGACTCCGGCTTCGTCCTAACCTTGGGCGCCTGGGTGTTTCACTACCGGGGCGAGCCCGAGAAGCAGTACGCGCGCAACGAGGCAGTGCAGAAGCTGGCGCGGGACGCGGGCTTGCCTTTCCTCTCGGGGGTTCTTGCGCCGTTCCTCAGCACTGGCATCAGCCTCGCTCAGCAGGGGCGTTTGTCCGAGGGGATCGAACACATGCAGACGGGCATAAGGTTGTGGGACGCCGCCGGCGCGAGAACCACCACTCCCTATGTCCGATCGCGGCTCGGTGAGGCGCTGGCGCGTACCGGCGACGTTGACGGCGGCCTGTCGCACGTCAATGCGATGCTCGAGCAGATCGCTCGTCCCGGTTGGCAGGAGCGCAGCCATCTAGCAGAAATTCTGCGCCTCAAGGGCTGGATGCTCTCGCTCAAGGGCGATCTCGCGGGCGCCGAGCGAAGCTACCTCGCTTCGCTCGACTGGGCGCGCGAGCAACAGGCCAAGTCCTGGGAGCTACGCACGGCGACCAGCCTCGCGCGCCTGTGGCGAGCGCAAGGTAGGCGCAAGGAAGCTTACGATCTTCTCGCACCGATCTACGGCTGGTTCACAGAAGGCTTCGGCACGGAAGATTTGCTCGAAGCTAATGCGCTGCTTGCGGAACTGGCTTCCGACTTCGGGTGCTCGACAATGTCTGAGCAGGTTGCGCCTATCTCAGCACGCGAAAGCGTTTGAAGCGAACGACATCGATCTGGCGCCATTGCCGAACATGAGCGACCGGGAGCCGACGGCGGCGGTCTGAGCGCCGTTTAGCGCCGCGGGCTTCCCTCCACGCATGAGCCTCAGGCCTTCGCCTCATCGCGCGCCGCGACCGTTGGCTGCTCCGCAGCACAGTTCCCGCGCGCTTTGCCAGCCCTCGCAGGCCAATGCGACATTCCGGGTTGAGGCCGGCGGGGACGTGTGATGCGGTTGGAGTTCCTGTCCGTTGCGATCTTAGACTCGTCGCGCTTTGACGTTCCGACGCCCCGGGGCGGCGACCCGTCCCACGGTGCTCGAACTTGAGCTCTTCGCGTTCACCGGTATGCGAGGGCACCCATGACCGACATCCAGCGCTGGCTAGAGCAACTCGGGCTCGAGAAGTACGCTGGGCTGTTCGCTGAGCACGAGATCACGCTTGAGGTCTTGCCCGATCTGAC
>DATKLO010000221.1:0-4145 GCA_035542375.1 Steroidobacteraceae bacterium
AGATCATCGAGTACTCCAGTCTCACCCAGGTCCCCATGATGCCCGAGTACCTGCGTGGGGTGATCAACCTGCGCGGCGCCGTCGTGCCGGTCGTGGACCTCATGGTCCGCTTCGGCAAGCCCCCCAGCCAGACCACCAAGCGTACCTGCATCGTCATCGTCGAAATCCACAGCGAGGGCGAACGACACGACATCGGTGTGGTGGTGGACGCGGTGGACTCGGTTCTGGACATTCTGCCGGACCAGATCGAACCGCCGCCGGATTTCGGCGCCAACATCCCGACCGACTTCATGCAGGGCATGGGCAAGGTGAACGGCAAGTTCGTGATCCTGCTCAACGTGGGTCACGTGCTGGCGCAGGCTGCTGCCCGGCTCGGACAGGTGTCGGCCGAGGCCAAGAGCTCCTGATGCGTTGCGACTGCCTGGCCCGGCGGCCTTGAGGGGCTGCCGTGGCCGAGATCACCGATCAGGAATTCAGCCGCTTCCAGCGCTTCATCTATGAAGCCGCCGGCATCACGCTGTCCGACGCCAAGAAGGCGTTGGTCAGCGGTCGTCTGGCCAAGCGCCTGCAACACTACAAGCTGCGCACGTACAGCGAGTACCTGCGGCTGCTGACCGGCGGCCATCAACCGCAGGAAGTGCAGGCCGCGGTCGATCTGCTCACGACCAACGAAACCTACTTCTTCCGCGAGCCGCGTCACTTCGAGTTCCTGCGCGAGCAGGTGCGCAACGATGCGTTCCGCTCACAGCCGCCACGCATCTGGAGTGCCGCCGGCTCCACCGGCGAGGAGGCCTACTCGGTCGGGATGGTGCTGGAGGATTGCCTGCCGGCCCGGCCGTGGGAGATCGTTGCTTCCGACATCAGCACGCGGGTGCTCGCCAAGGCCCGTGCCGGGCACTACCCGATGGAACGGGCGCGCTACATCCCGCCCGATTTCCTGCGCCGCTTCTGCCTGAAGGGCCAGGACAAGCACGAAGGCACACTCCTGGTGGACCGCGCCCTGCGCCAGAAGGTGCGCTTCATGCAGGTCAACCTCAATGCCCCGCTGCCGCAGCTGGGTCTGTTCGATTTCGTGTTCCTGCGCAATGTACTGATCTACTTCAACCTCGATACCAAGCGTCAGGTGGTGTCCCGGGTACTGTCGGCGCTCAAGCCGGGGGGCTGGCTTTTTATCGGCCATTCGGAGAATCTCCACGACATCACGGAAGCGGCCCAGCCGGTTGCACCGGCCATCTTCCGCAAGCTCTGATCCGGCAGGGGTGTGATGGCTAACCGCATCAAGGTCATGGTGGTCGACGACTCGGCGGTCGTCAGGCAGGTGGTCGTGGGCCTGCTGCAGTCCGACCCCGGCATCGAAGTCATCGGCGCCGCCGCCGATCCACTCTTCGCCATGGAGCGCATGAAGTCGCAGTGGCCCGATGTCATCCTGCTGGATGTCGAGATGCCACGCATGGATGGCATCACCTTCCTCAGGAAGATCATGCACGAGCGGCCGACCCCCATTGTGATCTGCTCGACTCTCACCGAGGAAGGAGCAGCGACCACGGTGGAGGCCATGGCCGCCGGCGCGGTGACCATCATCACCAAGCCTCGCATGGGGCTCAAACAGTTCCTCAACGAGTCCACGGATGAGTTGACGAGCGCGATCCGGGCGGCGGCCAAGGTCAACATCAACCGGCTGGCCGCGAGAAGCGCAGGTGCGCGCCCGGTTGCTGTGCGCAATAGCGCCGATGTCATGCTGGCGCCCGCGCGTGAGGCCAGGGCGATGACTCGCACCACCGAGCACATCGTCGCCATCGGCACCTCAACCGGGGGTACACAGGCTCTGCAGGAGGTACTCACCCGACTGCCCACCGTGTCCCCCGGAATCGTCATCGTCCAGCACATGCCGCAGCACTTCACCGCGGCGTTCGCCGACCGCCTCAACGCCCTGTGCCAGATCACGGTCCGTGAGGCCAGGCACAACGATCGTGTCGTGCCGGGCACTGCGCTGATCGCCCCTGGCGGCAAGCACATGCTGCTCGTCAGGAGCGGCGCCCAGTACTACGTGGAAGTGAAAGACGGCCCACCCGTCAATCGCCACTGCCCTTCCGTCGATGTCCTGTTCCGATCCGTCGCGAAATGCGCAGGCAAGAACGCACTCGGGATCATCATGACGGGCATGGGTGATGACGGCGCGCGCGGCCTGAAGGAAATGCGCGACGCCGGCTCACACACCGTGGCGCAGGACGAAGCCACCTGCGTCGTGTTTGGAATGCCCAAGGAAGCCATCCGACTGGACGCCGCCGAGCGGATCATGCCGCTCGACAGCATCCCGCAAGTCATCGTCAGCTCCTCCTGGGCTGGCTGAGATCCCGGCCGTAACGGTGTCCGAACCCCGCCCTGCCGGCCCCTTGCAGCGGGTGGATGGCCTGCTGCTGGCGGCCATCGGCGCCATCGGCTTCTCGGGCAAGGCGATCATCGTGAAGCTCGCCTACCGCTACGGCGTCGATGCCGTGACGGTCATCATGTACCGGATGCTGTTCGCCCTGCCGCTATTCCTGGCTCTCTCCTGGTGGGCCGGACGCGGCAAGCCGCGATTATGCGCCGCGGACCTGCGACTGCTGTTCGGACTGGGTTTCAGCGGCTATTACCTGGCCAGCTTCCTGGACTTCAGTGGCCTTCAATACATCAGCGCCAATCTGGAACGGCTGATTCTCTATCTGAATCCGACGATCGTACTGGCGTTCGGAGCGCTGGTCTTCCGCACGCCGGTCAGCCGCAAGCAATGGACTGCCCTGGGAGTGAGCTATCTGGGCGTATTGCTGGTCTTCGGTCACGATGCGCACGTGAGCGGACCGCACGTCATGTACGGATCGCTTCTCGTTCTGGGAAGCGCAATCAGCTACGCTGTGTATCTTGCCTTCAGCGGTCAGGCCGTCAAACGGCTGGGACCGCTGCGCATCACTGGGGTGGCGACGAGCATTGCCTGCGTATTGTGTATCGGCCAGTTCTTCCTGTTGCGCCCTCCCGCCGCACTGGCGGTGGCTCCGGAGGTCATCGGGTTGTCGATACTCAATGCCACCCTGTGCACGTTCATGCCGGTGCTGCTGGTGATGTTGGCCGTCGAGCGGATTGGCGCGGCGGCCACCGCGCAGGCCGGTATCATCGGGCCACTCGCCACGATTTTCATGAGTGTGCTGATCCTGGGCGAACCCTTCACGGCCTGGCTCGCCGCCGGGACGGCGCTCGCCCTGCTGGGCATCTGGCTGCTATCACGGTGGAGAGCATCATGATGAAGACGGGGACCCCTGGCACGATGTTCGTGGCAAACAGCCGCCGCGGGGTGTTGACTCTGCTGGCCTGCCTTTCGCTGGCCACTACCGCCACCGCTGGCGCCGCCGACACGAAATCCGCGGGCGGGGATCTGATCCTGCTGAACGGCCACATCATCACGGTGGATTCGCATGACACCGTGGCTCAGGCACTGGCAATCCATGACGGACGCATCACGGCGGTCGGAACCAATGAACTGGTCAGCGCGCATCGCACCCCAGCCACACGCGTCATCGACCTGCACGGCAGGACGGTCACTCCCGGCCTGATCGATACGCATGCGCATATCGCGGAAGGTGGCGTGGCCAAGCTGTATTCCGTGGAGCTGGGTGATGTCACCACGATCGCGGAGGTTCGCAGGCGCCTGAGCGCCCAGGTGGCCAGCCTGAAACCCGGCGACTGGCTGCTGGGCCATGGCTGGGACGAGGGCAAGCTCACCGAACACCGTTACATCACGGCGGCGGACCTGGATGACATCGCCCCGGTCAATCCCATCTGGCTCGAGCACACCACCGGTCATTACGGCGTGGCCAACAGCCGGGCATTGAAACTCGCCGGTATCGATTCCTCGCCGCGGCAGGTCACGGCGGGCACGATCGATCGCAATGCATCCGGTCAGCCCAGCGGCGTGCTCAAGGAAGGCGCCATGGCGCTGGTGACCGACCACATCCCGCCCACGACACACGAGCAGGAGCGCGCCGGCATCCGCGCCAGCATTGAGGAGATGCACCGCGAGGGCATGACCGGTGTCAAGGATCCGGCCATCACGGCTTCGCAGTGGGACGCCTACGATTCGCTGGATCGCGAGGGATTGCTCGGGGCGCATGTCT
>DATKLO010000222.1:0-8502 GCA_035542375.1 Steroidobacteraceae bacterium
CGCGGCATCCATGCCACGCACGGCCCGCCAGCGGGCCTTATCTGGACGCTCCACCACTTCGAATGGCGCGCCATCGGCGAGCAGACCGAGACGTCCGAAAACGGCTAGTCCGCTGGCCCGGGCCGGGCGTATCGTGCCCGCATGACCGACATCCATGGACTCGATCAGAGGGCACTGGATCGCGCACGCCGCAGCCGCGATCCCCGCTTCGACGGCAGGTTCTTCATCGCGGTGACTTCCACGGGCATCTATTGCCGGCCCGTGTGTCCGTCCCGGACCTGCAAAAGTGCCAACGTCCGGTACTACCCTACAGCTGCTGCCGCGGCTGAAGCCGGCTATCGGCCTTGCCTGCGCTGTCGTCCGGAAGCGGCGCCCGGCACGCCCGCATGGCTTGGTACATCCGCCGTCGTGCACCGCGCCCTGCGGCTGATCGACAACGGTGCACTCGATGAATCATCCGTCGAGTCCCTGGCCGCCCGGCTGGGCGTCGGCTCGCGCCACCTGCATCGGCTGTTCCTCCGTTTCGTGGGTGCTTCCCCGGTCACGGTGGCCCAGACGCGCCGCCTGCACTTTGCCAAGCATCTGCTGGATGAGACCCGCTTGCCCGTGACTGAAATCGCGCTCGCCTCCGGGTACGGCAGCATTCGGCGGTTCAACACCGTTTTTCGACAGGTCTACGGCCGTTCGCCCCGTGAGTTGCGCCGCCGACCGCCCGGCTCGGCCGCTACCGCCGCGCTCGCTGCGGCACGCACCGCGGCCCCGAAGGCAGCGGCAAAGTCCACCCGCGATGGAATCATCCTGAAGCTGGCCTACCGGCCTCCCTACCCCTGGGCACAGGTCGCCGAGTTCCTCGCCACCCGCGCACTGCCCGGAGTGGAGCGCGTGGATTCGGACAGTTACACACGCGCCGTGGCACTTCCCAGTGGCCCTGCGATCGTCCGGGTGCGGCCGGTCAAATCCGAGGATGCGATCGAGCTTCGGGTGACGGGCGCGCCAGCGAGCGCATTGCTACACCTCTCGCGCATAGCGCGCCGAGTCTTCGATCTCGCGGCAGACCCAGCCGCAATCGCACAGGTATTCCGCAGCGACGCGCTGCTGGGCCCGCTCGTGAAGCAGCAGCCCGGAATGCGTGTTCCCGGTGCCTGGGACCCGTTCGAATGCGTCGTACGCGCGATTCTCGGGCAGCAAGTTACGGTGGCCGCCGGACGTACCCTGACATCACGGGTCGTCCTGCGTGCGGGCCGACCCTTGGAGACGCCTATCGATGGCCTGACCCATGTGTTCCCGAGCGCCGCGGATCTTGCGGCGGCCGAACTGTCCGGAATCGGTATCACGGGTGCACGAATCGGCGCCCTGAAAGCCTTGTCCCAGGCCGTGCTCGACGGTCGCCTCGACTTCAGCGCTCCCCCGGCAGAAGTGGCTGCCGCGCTGGCTTCCCTGCCCGGCATCGGCGAGTGGACTGCGCAATATGTTTCGTTGCGTGCGCTCGGCGAGCCCGACATCTTCATGGGGGGTGACCTGATTCTGCGGCGGATGGTTGGCGAGGGTGGCAAGGAGCTTGCGCCTCGAGCTGCGGAAGCCCGCGCTGAACCATGGCGACCGTGGCGAAGCTACGCCGTCATGCACCTGTGGCGGCTCGCGGCGATGCGGGCCGCAGCACGCACTGCCTCACGCGCGGCCGCATGAAGGCAGACACGTGACCGGTGTCGGCAGCACAATAGGCCAATGGCGAAAGACATCAGCGCGGCGGTCCGCGAAGTCTGTCTCTGGCTTCCGGAATCGGAGGAGTATCTCTCTCACGGCTCCCCGAATTTCCGCGTGCGCGGCAAGACCTATGCGACCTACGTCATCAATCATCACGGCGACGGGCGCGTGGCGCTGTGGCTCAACTCCCCGGAAGGCACGCAGGATCACTACACGCGGACCGAACCGGACTCCTTCTTTGTCCCACCCTACGTCGGACCACGCGGCTGGCTGGGTGTGCATCTGGACAAAAAGCTGTCGTGGAAGCGCATTGCCGAGTTGGTGCGCCAGGCGTATGAAAAGGTGGCGCCGGCCCCGCTGGTGGCCTCACTCGGTCGCACCCCCGCGATCCAACCGCCACCTCGAAAGCTGCCGGCAGCTGACCGTGACCCGTTGCAGTCGCGCAGCGGTCAGGCGCTCCTGAAGCGCCTGCGCAAGCTGTACCTGTCCTGGCCGGAGACTTCCGAAGGGCTGCAGTTCGGCTGGCCCGTATGGCGGGCGGGCAAGAAGACCTTTGCGTCCCTGCACGCTGCCCGCGACACCAAGGGGCGAGCCCGGCTCAAACTCTACTTCTGGGTGGGCATCGACGCCCAGGGACTGATGACGGCCGATTCGCGCTTCGAGATCCCAGCCTACCTGGGGCATCAGGGCTGGATTGCGCTGGATATCTCTGGCGGCTGTGACTGGGAGCAGGTACGGGCGCTGGCTCTCGCCAGCTATCGCCACTTCGCGCTGCGGCGCATGTTGGCAGCGCTGGATTGACGGAGAACATCATGGTCAGTGTCATTACTGGTGGTTGTCTGTGCAAGGCCGTACGCTATCGCGTAACCGCGGCACCGATCGTCACACGCGTGTGCTGGTGCCGTCTTTGTCAGTATCTTGGCGCGGGCAGTGGCACGGTCAATACCTGCTTCCCCTCGAACGCCATGACCATCGAGGGCGAGCTGGCGGATTTCTCCGTCACGGCCGACAGTGGCAACACCATGCACCGCCGTTTCTGCCCGAAATGCGGCACGCAGATGTTCAGTGAAGCGGAGTCACGCCCGCATCTGATCTTCGTACGCGCGGGCACGCTCGATGACCCGGAGGTGGCCAGACCCGCGATGACCATCTGGACCTCACAGGCACCCTCGTGGGCGTGCCTGAGCGAGAGCCTCCCCAGGATCGAAAGGCAGCCGCCACCGGCGGCGTAACGGGATCACTGGATCGGCGCCATGACGCGCCGCAGATCCGTCAAAGGGGGCGCGCCTAGATCTGCGGTGCCCAGGACGAGCACCAGCCCGCGGCCTTGACCTGTTTGCCGGGGAAGGCCTGGCACAGACCCTGTTGGGAGCCGTAGGCGCCGAGGTACAGCGCGCAGGTGCCGCAGTTGTTGCCAGCGGTCACGCCCTTCACCTGAGTTGCGTCCTCGGTGTAGTGGAGCTTTTGCGCGTCCGCATCGTTTACGCTCAACAACGGCGCTTCAGCTGCCGCCGCTTCTGCCCGAGTGCTCAGCAAGAGCGGTGTTGCGGCAGCACCCAGCAGACAGCGCGCCAGCAGAGTGCGCCGGGAGAGAATCTCGTGTCGGGATGATGGTGTCCTCTTGCCGGCCATGGCGCTTCCCTCCTGCCTACAGCGCGTCCGCGATGTCCTGCATGATGCCGCTGTCCTGCGGCTTGGTGGGCGGCGCATAGCGCTTCAGCACCTTGCCGTCGCGCCCGATCAGGAACTTCTCGAAGTTCCACTCGATATCACCCTCGATACCCGTCTGCGGCGAGGTCAGGAAGCGATACACCGGATGGCGGTTGGGACCGTTCACTTCCAGCTTCGCGCTCATCGGAAAGCTCACGTCGAAGCGCGTTCGGCAGAACTGCTGGATCTGCTGCTCGGTGCCGGGTTCCTGCGCGCCGAACTGGTTGCACGGAAAGCCGATGACGGTGAAGTTCTCATCCTTGAGCTCGCGCTGGAGTTGCTCGAGCCCGGCGTACTGCGGCGTCAGTCCGCACTCGCTGGCCACGTTCACCACCAGGGCCACCTTGCCGCGCAGCGTGCCGAGCAGGTCGGCACGGCCATCGATTCCCTGCACCGGGATGTCATAAAAGCCGCTCATGGTGGTTTTCCTCCGGGGTACAGCTTTCGTGATCGGATGCTTTGATGGACAGCCTACGACATCAAACGTCACCGGTCGACGGCGGCCAAACCCAGCAGCCTGACGCGGGCGAACACATCTGGATACGCGTGACGCGATGCGTCTGATCCATTTGATATCAACGCAAAGAGTGCCGTCAGTTCCTCCTCACAGGAATGAATTCCTGTGGTGGAATGCGCGCCGCACGGAAGAACATCGCGATAAAATGGAGCTATCATCATGGCAGCAGCGGTGCTGGAGGTGAGCGTGCAGGAGCGGTTGGCCCGACTGGAGTCGGATGTCGCGCACATCCGTTCCGATCTGTGTGGGCTCAGAGCCGAGGTTCGCGAACCGCGCGGTTCCTTCGTGCAGCTGCAGAAAGACCTGGCCGACCTGCGTGTCGAGCTGACCCAGGCAATCACCTCGACGCGCATCTGGGGTCTCACGCTGACGGGCGTCGTGCTGAGCGTCATGGCGCACGGATTCCATTGGATCTAACGCCGACACCCGGTACATGCCACGGTTCTCGGCCAATCTCGGCTATCTCTGGACCCACCTGCCGCTGCTGGAGCGCTTCGATGCCGCCGCCCGTGCCGGTTTCCGCGCCGTCGAATTGCACTGGCCTTACGAGGTCCCGGCCAGTGATTTCGCCCAGGCCATCGCCCGCAACCGGCTGACCCTGCTCGGCATCAACACCGGCCCCGGTGATCCGGCCGCCGGGGGCCGTGGCATGGGTGCCGTTCCCGGCCGCGAGCGCGAATTCCAGGCCACGATTGATCAGGCCATCGCCTATTGCCGGGCGGCCGGCGGCAGCGCCATTCACGCCATGGCGGGAATGGTCGCGCCGGAGGATCGGGAACTGGCCCGCGCAACCTTCGCGGAGAATCTGCGGGAGGCTGCCCCGAAAGCCGCTGCGGCCGGCCTGACACTCCTGCTCGAACCCCTGAACCCGTACGACAACCCGGGCTACTTCTATTCCCTTCTGGCCGACGCCTTCAGCCTGATCGACGAACTGGAACTGCCCAACCTGAAGCTGCAGTTCGACGTCTACCACGTTGCGCGCACCGAGGGTGACGTGCTCGTGAAGCTGGAGCGGTACCATCCCTACATCGGCAACGTGCAGATCGCTGGAGTGCCCGATCGCGCGGAGCCCGACGGCGGAGAGATCGCCTATCGCGCGGTGTTCGCCGCTCTCGACCGGCTCGAATACAACGGCTGGGTGGCATGCGAATATCGGCCGCGCAAGGACACCGACAGCGGACTGGCCTGGATGCCGCGACTGGGGGTTAGTCTGTGAGACAGAGGGTGAGCCTGTGGCACCGGGAGTGAGCCTGTGGCACCGAATCAGCCTGTGGGACCCAGGGTGAGGTCATGACCGCCAGAGTGGCTCTGGTCACGGGTGCCGGCTCCGGCATTGGCCGGTCGGTGGGACTCGCGTTGGCACGAGCTGGCTATGCCGTAGCCTTCACCGGACGCCGTCTGCAGCCCCTGGAAACCGCGGTGCGTGAGGCGGGGCCGCAAGCCCTGGCTGTCGCGGCCGACGTCACCGACCCGGCTGCCGTCGATTCCCTGTTCGCGCGCGTGTTCGACCGATTCGGCCGCCTCGATCTGTTGTTCAACAACGCGGGCACGAGCGCACCGGCGGCGCCGCTGGACGAAGTGACCCTGGCGCAATGGCGCGGCGTCATCGACACCAACCTGACAGGCACCTTCCTGTGCACGCAGGCCGCGTTCCGGCTCATGAAGAATCAGAGGCCGCGCGGCGGCCGGATCATCAACAACGGCTCGATCGCCGCCAGCAGCCCCCGCCCGCACCTGATCGCCTACACCGCCTCCAAGCACGCCGTGACCGGGCTCACCAGGACGACCGCTCTGGAGGGCCGCGAGTTCGACATCGCCTGCGGCCAGATCGACATCGGCAATGCCTCCACCGATATGGCCAAACCGATGCAACACGGCACGCTGCAGGCGGACCTGTCGATCAAACCCGAGCCCACGTTCGACGTGAAGTACGTCGCCGAGGCCGTACTCTACATGGCCAGTCTGCCGCTGGATGCCAACGTGCTGTTCATGACCGTGATGGCCACGAAAATGCCCTACATAGGCCGCGGCTGAGGCGTGCTTTTTGCCTGCTGCATTGCTGGCGAGTGCTGACCTTACTCCGCGTGCGTGCGGCCGATGAAGCCGGCGACATTGTCGTGCAGCGCCTTCAGATCAGGCTCGTGCGCGTACACCATGTGTCCCGACGTGTAGAAGTGAGTCTCGATATTCTTCTGCAGCGCGGGCTGGATGGGTAGCTGCTGCAACTCGTAGACGGCCGCGAAGAAGGGCGTCGCCAGATCGAAGTAGCCCCCGTTCATCATCACCTTGAGATTCGGGTTCATCTTCATGGCGAACGCCAGGTCCGGCTCGACGTTCGTGGCCTGGGGGATCTTGCTGCTGGCCCCGGGTGGCTGATGCAGGAAGTCCCAGATCTTCTCCACGTCCGTGCCCTCCTTGTAAGTCATCTTCTCGCCGAACCGCAGCGTGCGCCGCACGTAATCGTTGAAGACGGACACGTAGGCCGAAGAGATCGCCGCCGACTGCGGGTCGTAATCGGCTTCCTTGCTCATGGGATCGATCGTGGGTCCGGCGAAGCGGCTGTCCAGACGGCCCGTGGTCATATCGCTCCCCAACAGTGTTTTCTCGAATTCACCCGCATTGATGCGCAGGTTTGCGCGCTCGATATACTCCGTCGGCAACCCGGTGTACTCATGCAGCTTCGCCGCGATCGCGCTCTTGCGATCCGCCGGCAGCGAACTGCCCGCCATCAGCGCGCGCCAGTAATCCCCCAGCGCGAACTGCTCTACCTCCGCCAGCAGCGGCTCGAGCGCTTGCGGCTGGTTGGGCAGCGCATGGTGATACCACGCCGTGGCCGTGAAGGTGGGCAGTACCAGCGCGTACGGCTGATCCACCCCCGGGTTGTATTGCGGCGAATCGGCGTTGTTGTCGAATGACAGGATCTGCGACAACAGGATCACACCGTTGAAATCGAGCGACTTCTCCGTCTGCAGGATGTATGCCAGCAGCGCCGCCCGCGTGGTGCCGTAGCTCTCGCCGAACAGGTACTTGGGCGAGTTCCAGCGCCCATGCTTCGACAGGAAGCCCACGATGAAGTTGGCGAACGCGTGTCCGTCCTGGTCCACGCCGTAGAACGCCTTTTCCTTGTCCTGGCCCCGAATATGTCCAAAGCCCGTGCCGGGGGCATCCACGAACACCAGGTCGCTGGCATCGAGCAGGCTGTACTCGTTGTCCACCAACCGGTACGGCGCGGCCGGACTGTGGGAATCATCGGCCGTCAGCACCCGCTTGGGGCCGAAGGCCCCCATGTGCAGCCACACGGTGGAGGAACCCGGTCCGCCATTGAACAGGAAGGTGATGGGACGGCGCGGGTCCTCCTTGTCACCCTTGAAGTAGGCGACATAGGACATGGCCGCGTGCGGCGGAATGGGCGGTGGCGCGCCGTGATCGTCATGGGGCGGCGCGGGATCGTCGTCGCGCGGATCCTTCTGGTAGACCACCTGAAGTCCGGTTTCGGCCTGATAGACGAGCTTGGTCCCGCGGATCGTGACCGATCCCGAGGTGCCCTGGCTCGCGTCCTTCAGGAAGCGGGGTGAGTCAAGCTCATCGGCGTCGTGATGCGCCTCCTCGCGCTCGGCCGTGCGGCCCAGTTGGGAGCCCAGTAACAGTGACAGACAGAAAAGCACAGGCAGGGGAATCCGGAGGGGTCGCATTTTTGTTCATTCCTGGAGCGGATCCCCAATTATGCTGGATGAATTGCAGAATTTGATCGACAATCCCCCGGGGCACCATACTATCTGGTGCAGTGCGCAAGCGGGGGCGTCGCTGTCGGCGCGCGGTGAGCACAAAAGCAATGAGTCGGGACATCGAATCGCTGACCGAACCGCTCTCCGGCGAGGCACCCTGCGGTGTCGATCTGGAGGACACCCAGCTGCTCGCCGGGTTCGATGCGTACCGGCTGTTTGGAAACGATACCCCCCTGCCCGCCGACACCGAGTGGCGCGAGATCCGCGACAAGTCCATCGAGGCTCTGGGTCAGAGCCATGACATCCGCCTGCTTGCGCATCTGGCCGCGGCCGTTGTCCGCATCGACGGTCTGATTCCGTTCTGTCAGGTCGTGGCCGTGGCGGACCGCTGGCTCAGCGACCACTGGGATCAGGTGTTCCCGCGGGTCGATGAGGACGCGCTCCTGCGCAAGAACGCACTCAACGGTTTCGCGGACCGCATGGCGATCGTGGACGCCGTGCGCCGCGCACCTGTTGTGTCCCACCGTCAGTTGGGCTCGTTCTGCCTCCGGGACCTCGACCTGGCCATGGGCCAGCTCACGCCCACCGAGGCCGACACCAATACCCCGAATTCGGCCCAGATCGAGGCCACGCTCACGGCCACGCCGCCCGAGCAGCTCAAGGAGCTGTCGGTGGCGGTCGACACGGCCATGGGCGCGCTACGCAATGTCATCGCCACGATGCAGACTCGCGGCGGATTCGAGTCCGCGCCGGACTTCGATCCGCTGCTCAAACCCCTGTCGCGCCTCGGCAAGCTGCTGGCGGACCATATGCCGGGTGAGGCAGCGGGCGAGGGCGCAGCGGGCG
>DATKLO010000223.1:0-19240 GCA_035542375.1 Steroidobacteraceae bacterium
CACCGAAACGATGACGACCCAGGCGATGAGCCCGGAAATGATGCTCACGATCGTGCGCCACATCAGGATTTACCTTGCAGAAAACGAATCAGTGACTGAGCTGTCTGATCGGGCTGCTCTTCCTGCAGGGCATGCCCGCAGTCAAGAGCGTGACCGGTGACATCATTCGCCTTCGCGCGCCAGGTTTCCAGCACGTCGTACAGCTGCCCGACGACTCCCTTTGCTCCCCACAAGGCCAGGAGAGGCACGGTCACCTTTCGGTTGCTGTCCGCGGCGTCATGCTCCAGATCGATCGAAGCAGCGGCCCGATAGTCCTCGCAGATGGCCTCGATCGTGCCGGGAATGCGATAGCAGCGCAGATACTCCTGGATCAGCCCCTCGGAGGGAACGCCGGCGGTCCTGCTCTGCCCCTCCAGGTGGTTGCGCAGGAAGTACTCGGGATCGGCCGCGATCAAGCGCTCGGGCAGCGGCGCGGGCTGGATGAGGAAGAACCACCAGAAATAGCGCGTGGCGAATTCCCGGTCGGTCCGGGCATACATCGTCGCGGTGGGTGAGATGTCGAGCACGGCGATCGACTCGACCGCTTGCGGGTGGTCGAGTGCAAGACGATGCGCCACCCGCCCGCCACGATCGTGGCCGATCACGGCAAAGCGCTGATGTCCCAGCGCGGCCATGACCTTGATCTGATCTTCCGCCATGGTCCGCTTGGAATAGCTGGCATGTCGGCTGTCGGGCGGTACACGCGAGGAGTCGCCATAACCCCTGAGATCGGTGGCGATCACTTCGTAGCCGGCGGCGATGAGGCGAGGAGCTACCTCGTGCCAGGTGACATGAGTCTGAGGGTGACCGTGCAGCAGCAGCACTGGCTTCCCCCTGCCCGCACGAGCTCCGTGAATCACGACGCCGGGCGCCGTATTCACATCGAACGGCTCGAATCCGCGCATCAGGGCGGCCTCACTCATGAGGCAATTCTATCAGTCTCATCCTCCGAGCCCGCTAGTGTCCGCTTCATCCTGTCACTATCGAGCGCCCCTTCCCACTTCGCGATCACCAGAGTCGCCACTCCATTGCCGATCATGTTGGTCAGGGCGCGCGCCTCGGACATGAAGCGGTCGATGCCGAAGACCAGAGCCAGTCCCGCGGCCCCCGGCAGGCTCGGCATTGCGGCCAGCGTGGCGGTGAGCGTCACGAAGCCGCCCCCGGTCACCGCCGCCGCACCCTTGGATGTGATCAAGAGCAAAGCCAGCAACCCCAGCTGCTGTTCAATGGACAGCGGCACATGGCCTGCCTGTGCGATGAACAATGCGGCCATGGACAGGTAGATGGCGGTTCCATCGAGATTGAACGCGTAGCCGGTGGGTACGACCAGGCCAACGACGGGTTTGGCGCAGCCGAGCCTCTCCAGCTTCAGCATCAGTCGGGGCAACACGCTCTCAGAGGTTGAAGTCCCCAGGACGACCAGAAGCTCCTCGCGGACGAATACCAGGAAGCGCCACAGACTGAACCCGGCGAGCCGGGCCACGAGCGCCAGCACGCCGAAGATGAACAGAAGGCATGTGCCGTAGACACACAGCAGCAGCAATCCCAGGTGATGCAGAGCACCGAAGCCGTACTTGCCGATGGTGAAGGCCATGGCGCCGAATGCACCGAGAGGCGCCAGACGCATGATCAGCCCGATCACGGCGAAAAGGCCTTGAGAGAGCCGTTCAAGGCCGGCGATCACGGGCGCCGCACGTTCGCCCAGCGTCGACAATCCCAGTCCGAGGAGCACGGAAAAGACCAGTACCTGCACCGTGTCACCGCGGGCGAATGCGCCGACCACGCTCTCCGGAATGAAGTTCATCAGCATGGCGAGTCCGCCAGCGGGAGCTGAACTGACGGCAGGGGATGAACCGACAGCGGGGGATGAACCGAGGGTGTGCGATGGATTCGCGGGCGAGCCGGGCTCGATGGCGAGCGTGATCCCGTGTCCGGGCTGCAGTCCGTTCGCGACGATCATGCCCAGCACGAGGGCGATCCCACTCAGCACCTCGAAGTAGATGAACGACTTGAGGCCGATGCGCCCTACTTCGCGGACATTGCCCATGCTTGCGACGCCGACCACCACCGTGGTGAATACGATGGGTTCGATCATCATCCGGATCAGACGGATGAACAGATCTCCCAGCGGTCGCATTTGCTCGCCGATATCCGGATACAGGCATCCGAGCAGAGCGCCCGCGAAGATGCCAGCCAGTACCAAGGCGTAGGGTCTGCGGTACCAGGCGACAGCCCTTGCCGCTACCGGCGATTCGGCCTGGATCGCAGGTGCCGCATCGGTCATGGCGTGTTCCGCCCAGGTTCGATCCAGGGCCAGCTGGCCCAGTGGCGACGCTCGAAGTCGTTGATATCCGCGATGGTGGTGAGTGTGGTTTGAATACTGTCGCGTCCTTCGATCAGGTCCTCCTTGCGCAACGCATCGATCTGGAAGCCGACGCGCCTGCCATCGTCGAGCTGGATGACTTGGCCGGGCAGGTCGATGCGCAAAGTACTGCGCGCGGGGCTCGAGCAATGGGAACGGATCCCTTCGACCGCATCGATGGGAAGACTCACCGGCAACAGACCGTTCTTGAAACAGTTGTCGTGGAAGATGCTCGCGAAGGTGGAACCGATGAGCGCGCGGATTCCCAACTGCTGCAGACCCCAGACGGCGTGCTCGCGGCTGGAGCCGCAGCCGAAGTTGGGCCCCACGATGAGGAACCGGACCGCTGCGTATCCGGGCCGGTTGAGAATGAAATCCGGTCGCGGGTTGCCCGAGGCGTCGAGGCGCAGATCGTGGAAGACACCCTCGGCCAGGCCGTCCCGCGTGATGCCCTTGAGGAACTGCTTGGGCATGATGACATCCGTGTCCACATTGGCCAGCGGCAGTGCCGCTGCGACACCGCTGACCGAGGTAAAGGCTTGCATCAGTCCCTCTGAAGGACGCGCACGTCCGTGATTCGGCCGGTCAGCGCTGCGGCTGCCACCATTGCGGGACTCATGAGATGGGTGCGCCCACCCCGCCCCTGACGCCCTTCGAAGTTGCGGTTCGTGCTCGAGGCGCAGCGTTCGCCACTTGCCAGCACGTCCTCATTCATGGCGAGGCACATGGAGCATCCTGACTGACGCCACTCGAACCCGGCTTCGATGAAGATCCGGTCAATCCCCTCGGCTTCGGCCTCTCGACGCACCTGCGTCGAGCCCGGCACCACCATGGCGCGCACGCCCGCCACAACCCGACGCCCGCGCAGGATCTCCGCCGCCGAGCGCAGGTCTTCAAGCCGGCCGTTGGTACAGGAGCCGATGAACGCCCGGTCGATCTTCACATCCTGGATAGGAGTGCCGGGTCGTAACCCCATGTACTCGAGCGCACGCCGCATGCCCTCGCGTCGCGCCGAGTCCGTCTCCGCATCGGGTTCCGGGATCCTCTGGTCAACGCCGATGACCTGTTCCGGACTGGTTCCCCAACTCACCAGCGGCACTACGCCTTGCGCCTGCAGCTGAAGTTCCTTGTCAAACAGGGCACCGGGATCGCTCCGCAGGCTGCCCCAGTCGCGCAGGGCGGCGATCCAGTGTGCATCCCGGGGCGCACGCGGGCGTCCGCGCAGATATCGGATCGTCGTCTCGTCCGGAGCGATGAGGGCGCCGCGGGCCCCTGCCTCGACGATCATGTTGGAGAGGGTCATGCGTCCGGCCATGTCGAGTGACTCGACCGCGGCACCGGCAAACTCGACCGCGAAGCCGGTCGCGCCGGCCGCACCGATCTGACCGATGAGGGTCATGACGATGTCCTTCGCGGTGACTCCTGGCGGAAGGTGACCCTCGATGGTGACGCGCATGCGTTTGAGCGGTTCGTAAACCAGAGTCTGCGTGGCGAGCAGATGCTCGACCTCGGAGGTGCCGATCCCGAAGCCCAGCGCTCCCAGGGCACCGTAGGTGGTCGTGTGGCTGTCTCCGCAGGCGATGACCATTCCGGGCAGGGCAATACCCTGCTCCGGCACCACCACATGCTCGATCCCCTGCCGCGGATCGAGAATGCCGCAGCATTCGATGCCGGACTCGGCGCAGTTGCCCAGGAAGTACTCCACCTGCCGCGCCGCGCGCGGATCGGCAATCCGCGCAGTCCGCTCGGGGGTCGTTGGATTGACATGATCCACCACACCGAAGCAGGCCTCGGGCCGACGTACACGTCGGCCCGCTGCGCGCAGTCCCGCGAAGGCCTGTGGGCTGGTGTATTCGTTGAGGATATGGCGATCCACATAAAGCAAGACGTGCTTTTCGCCGAGCCTGCGGATCGCATGGGTCGCGACGATCTTGTCGTAGAGCGTTGCCGGCCCGGCGCCGGGTGCGCTCACAATTGGTTGTTCCATTGCAGGATGCCCTGATGCGCGGGACCGGCGCAGAAAGGTCCCGCAGGCTTCAATTCTGCAACAGGAAGGGCCATGCCTGGCGGACAGTGGGCTGGGTGCTGCCCCAGACGATCCGCTGCTCCGCGAGCGGGTCTTCCACGCCGCGCAGTGGAAATCCGAGCTCCATGGTGAAGCGTTTCTGGCCGTCATAGGGCAGCCATGGCGGACCACCCTTCACGCCTGGATTACCCGTCCGGGCGAACGCCACCCAGCGGTCCATGACCTGATCGGCCAGCTCGTGCCGGCGCGGATCGCGGCCGCTGAACACGATGACCTCAGGCCGGTCCTCCACGCCGAATACGAAAGGCACCTCCATGGCATGTGCTGACCCGAATTTCTTGTAGGCCGACGTGGAGCGATACGTGAACAGGTACATATAGACAGGCTGGTGAGCGGCAGCGCGTTCGGCCAGCTCGATCGAGGGCAGCCGCATGATCGCATCGGAGGCGATCTGCACCACCATGTCACCCCAATCAGGATACAGCCGCTGGTAGGTGCTCAAAATCTCCTGGGCCCGCGGCCCGGCGACGGCTTCGAGTTGTTTCAACAGCAGGTCCCTGGGTTTGCGCTCGATGCCGAGATCCTCGGCCGTTGAGAAATAGCGCATTTCCTCCGCTGTCGTCCCGATCAGTATCGGAACGGGATTGCCGCGGCCTTCGGCGACTACGGCGAATGGCTGCTCCTTGATGACCGTGCCGTCTACCCACGGAACGAAGGTCCCGAGATCACCCGTCCCGTTGAATAACTCGCGCTGTGCATCCAGCAGTGCGCGCATGGGCCTGGCGGCCAGTTCCACAGCGCTGCCCACACCCAGCAGCTTGAGATACTGCGTGGCCAGGCGTGCGCTGCGCTCCCGATCGTCCACGGAACGCTTCGATGGGACGCCGCTTTCGAGGATGGCGCGGGAAAACAGGCCCGCCGCCTGGGGCATCGACAGGAGCGCGCCCACACTGGATGCGCCGGCGGATTCCCCGAAAATCGTGACGTTGGCCGGGTCTCCGCCAAAGTTGGCAATGTTCCTGCGAACCCACTGCAGGGCGCAGATCTGGTCCTGCAGTGCGAGATTGGCCGTACCCGCGTACGCCGATCCGAGCGCATCCTGAAGGTCCAGGAAGCCCCAGGCTCCCAGGCGATAGTTGAGGCTCACCACCACAACGTCGCCACGCGCTGCCAGATTGGCTCCGTCGTAGAACGTGTTGCGCGAGGAACCGACGACGAAGGCGCCGCCATGGATCCACACCATGACCGGCCGCTTGCGATGATCGGCGCGAGGAGTCCAGATGTTGACCGTCAGGCAGTCTTCCGCCATCACGGACTCGTTGTTTTCCGTCGGGTCATCATCGATGAGCTGGGGGCAGGCCGGCCCCATGTCCAGCGCCATGCGAACACCCGACCACGTTGGCGCGGGTCGAGGCGGCCTGAAGCGCAGCGCGCCCACCGGAGGCGCCGCATACGGGATGCCGCGGAAGATGCTCAGGCCGGCCTGCAGCTCGCCCTTCAGTTCGCCCTGCTCGGTGTGCGCGCTGACGGGCACAGGCTCGACGTGCGCGGCAACGTTCCGGCTGAGCACGGCCGCGAGGAAGATCGCCGCAGCAAGCATGGTGAGAAGGCCACTCATACCGGCATCAGTATCGATAGGTTGCCGTCACACCGACGGTACGGGGCCGCACCGTCGTCACGTAGTAAAGGGGGTCGCCCAGGCTGTCGTGGAAGTAACCCAACGGGGGTGTGCTGTTGAGCAGATTGCGGCCGAATACGGACAGATCGAGACCCCCGAGGTGCATGCCCAGCCGTGCGCCCAGCAGCCGGATTGCCGGATCGGCCAGCACGTCCGGATCATAGACGCTCGTGGCTACTGGGTCCCGCTGCGGGGTCTCGGCAGTATCCTTGGCGGTGTAGGTGTAGTCGACTCGGAAATACGAACGCTTCTGCCACACATCGAAATCATACTGGCCGGAGAGCACTGCGTTCCAGGGAGCGACCCCGAGAGAGTCGCCGTCCGCAGCGATGACGGAGCGCACGCCGGCCGTGGACGGCGCACCGTAGGAGGTAGATGCATACCGCGCGTGTGTGTACCCGCCGGTCAACGAGAGCGACAGCTTCTCGATGACCCGCCATTCTGCCGCAAAGTCAAAACCTTCGATCCGGGCGCGGCCCAGGTTGTCCTTGTAGGACGATGTCAGGCAGCCCGTGCTCGAGACAGCCTCCTGGATATCGCGCCAGTCGATGTAATAGACACTGACCTGCGTCCGCAGGTGCCCGTCGGCGAGCTGATTCTTGGCCCCGATCTCATAACTCCAGAGGTGGTCGGGACGGTATGACTCGGGAGCCTGCAACCCGGACGGACAGCCCGGGCGATCGGTGGCAATCGAGGGGTTGTTCACGCCCCCGACGCGGTATCCCTTGGCAGCCGAGAGGTAGTACAGGCTGCGATCGTCAGGTTGATACGCCAGGCCAAAACGCGGCGTCACCGGATTATTGGCTGGCGTCGAACCACCGGTCAGCTCGGGTGAGCCGTTGCAGAGTATGCACAGCAACGGACCACCGAACTGACGATGGAAGTCCAGCGTGGTTCTTGCGACACGCACCCCCAGGGTGCCCTTGAGCTGCGGCGTGAAGGTGTAGTCGATCTGACCGAAGAGCGCCGTCTGCCGGTCCACGGCCCATTGATCGATGGTCGCACTGTATGGCCCATCCACCAGTCCTTCGCCGAAGATATCCTCGATCGGAGCGCCGAACAGCGCCAGAGACAGCGCGGGCAACTGCGGGTCGTACTCGTACTGATTCGTGTACAGACGGGAGGACTGGAACAGGGCGCCGACCAGCCACTGCAGTTGACTGTCCGTGGCGGTCGATTGCAAGCGTATTTCCTGCGTGAAGGAGTTCTGCCGTACCTCGTCCAGCGAAACCGTCCTGTAGCCGGGCAGCGGATCCGTGGGGGTGACACCACCTGAGAGGGCATTCCACAGGAAGTTGGTGTAGTCCGACGCACGTGTCAGATGCCGGTAAAAGAAGGACGTATTCGAGATCAGCTCCATCCCCGGCAGGCGCCAGCGCACGTTCAGGGAAGGCAGCGTGAACGTGTCGTCGATAGGCTCCGGCTGCGTGTACCCTGTGTTGTAGTCCCCCCCGCCCGGATTCGATATCGTCAGCCAGGCGTAGGTGTCGTTCGTGCGCTGCTTCTGATAGTAGATGGCGGGCGTAATAGTTACCGAGTCGCCCGGCTGGAACTTCAGAGCGCCGCGAAATACCGTGTTGTAGTTGTAGTTGACTCCCTTCTCGGTCACGACGTTGCCCGTGAAGGGTTCACGGTTGATGAAACCGCCCTGATCCGAGTACAGGGCACTGGCGCGAAATCCCAGCACGCCATCCACGACGGGACCACCCGCCGCCGCGCCGATCTCGTAACTGGGATCGCCGCCCCTGGTCGAACCATACTCGGCGCGTGAGTAGACCGAATAGCTGTGCAGATCGGGCTCGGGAGTGATGAAGCGGATGGTACCGCCCATCGAGCCCGTGCCGAACAGCGTGCCCTGCGGACCTCGCAGAACCTCCACCCGATCCAGGTCGAACAGGTGCGGGTAGGTGTTCTGGGTGACGATGCCGGTGCCCGAACGGACCTGAATCGGGGTGTCGTCGATGTAGATACCGGTCGTCGAAGCGCCAACACCCGAGGAGACACCCCGGATGGCAATGGAGTTGGTCAGGCCGTCACCGGCGGGGGCAAAGTTGACGCCCGGCGTGAATTTCGCGAGATCCTCGATGGACTTCACCCCTTGCTGATCCATGCGCTCCTGCGACAGAGCGGCGATGCTCATGGGGACTTTGTCGATTGACTCCTGCCGACGCGTTGCCGTGACAACGATCTCCTCGACATCGGCGCCTGCCGTTGCCGGGGCGCCATCTGCCGTTTCGGCGCGCGCGGAAACAGACAAGGTACTCGCAAGTGCCAGACCAGCCATCAACAGGTGCTTTTTCATGGGGTCCCCAGGGTGTCTTCTCAAAACCTTCCCTGGGCGCGGGCCCTACGGCCATCGCGTGATCCGCACCTCGATTATGAGCAGACGGACGACACTCGGGCAGAGGCCGCGGACTCTCTACAGAGTTTAGGCAGGACTTAACAGTGAGCCGGCGCAGGCGAGCCCGCGCGAACGGTGGAGCTCAGGTGCGCCAGGGGATGGGCTGCAGCCTCTCTTTCAACAGTCTGAGAAAGGCGTCAACTCGCGCGATACGCTGTCCACGTTTTCCCAGAAGTGCCACGACGTCAGCGCTCGGCATCCGATAGCGTGCCAGTACTCGGCGGAGACGACCTGCGCGCAGATCGTCGGCGACGTCCCATTCGGATCGGACCATGATCCCCAATCCCTCCAGCGCCCAGGTCCGGACGGCTTCGCCGTCGTTACTCGCCATCACCGGGTTGATTCGCACAGGGAATACCCGCCGCTGACGGTCCGAGAAGCGCCACAGCGTGACATCCTCCTCGTTCTGTCGAAGTGCCAGGCACGCGTGCCTGGCGAGATCTCCGGGCTCGAGCGGCTCGCCACAGCGGGCAAGATAAGTTGGTGCCGCACAGGCAATCCGGGTGTTGGGGGCGAGGCGGACCATCACCAGCGAGGAATTACGCAATTCCCCGATGTGTACGATGACATCCCAGTTTTCCTCGCCCGTGGCGGCGGGCCGGTCTGTCAACGTCAGGGCAACCGTCACATCCGGGTAGATCCTCCGAAACTCACTCAGCACACCGGTGATGTATTTGCGCCCAAATCCCAAGGGCGCCGCGATCCGCAAATGACCGCTTACCACGTCGTGCCGCACATCCAGCGTGTGAGCCAGCTCGTCGAGATCGCGCAGCAGGCTGGCAGCCCGCTCCAGCAGCAATCGACCCTCCTCCGTCAGATGCAGGTGGCGTGTGGTGCGATCCAGCAACCGGCACCGGAGGCGTTTTTCCAGCTGGGCAAGCCGTTGCGTCACGGCGGATCGGGATACATCGAGCGCGCGCGAGGCTGCCGCCAGCGACGGCGCGGTGGCCACAGTCATGAAAAACCGCAGATCCTCGGAACTCAGTGGCGCAGACCGTGGCACCGTGCCCGTCTCCAGGATGATTGACGGAGTCATTGTGCCAAGAAGTCGGGGAGATCGTCGCCTGGTGATGCCCTGCAGCCCCCCGGTGGGAGGAGCAGATCAGCGATAAAGCGCCAGCTGGGTGCACCTGAACAACGCGATGCGCTTGCCCTTCTCCCGGTGCGTCACGACCGCATCCCAGACCTGGGTGGTCCGGCCGACGTGAACCGGCGTCGCGACGCAGTCGATGGTGCCTTCACGCGCCGTTCCCAGGTGATTCGACTTCAACTCGATCGTGGTGAACCCAACTGCATCCTGGGGCAGATGCAGGCGGCACCCGTAACCGGCGGTCGTATCGGCCAAAGTGACAATGGCGCCAGCGTGCAGATAGCCGTTCGGAGCCATCACAAAAGGCCGGACGGCCATCTCCGAACGAATTTCCTCTTTGCTCGCGGAGGTGAAGACGATCCCGACGTGGCCGGGGAAGAGTCCGACGCCGAAGTTATTCAGTTCCTCGATCGATACCATATTCGCTCCGGCTCACACGAGTTCATCAACTTTGGACTGCGCAGTTCGTTCCTGATCGACCACGCGGTCTTTTGGCAAGAGATCCTCAAGCGCATACAGCGTACTTTGGGGGAAGCGCTCAAGCGGGTAGTATCCCTTCATCACGCTCACGGCCTGCCCCCTTCGCGAACCTGCGCGCGATAGCCGCGCCCAGTCCATGCCAGGCACCGACGCCCACGATGAGCACGCTGGACCGTGAGGCTTCACGCATTTCAGGCTCCTTTTGAGCGACCCTGCTCGCCCAGGGTATGAGCACATTGTGCAGGTCCGGTCCTGGCGGTGGAATCATCCTGTCGGGGGGGTATCGGACAGGCCGTTCGGGTATCCCGGCATGCGGGCATTCGGGAGACCGGAAAAGGAAATCCCGCGGATGACGGGAACCTTCGGTAGCGGCCGGTCGTTTCCTGTGGAGCTGGGATCCGAATCCGAAGCGGCGGCGGCCCCCTTGGCCGACCTGCATTCCAGAACGACGCATGCACGACCTGAAGATTGGCGAACACGATGCGCTGGCGTACCTCAGCCCTGACTCGCTCTTCGGGGCATCGATCTATTTCGCGCTCTTCCTGCTGCTGGCCCTGCTGCTGTCGCGGGGATTGAGAGCCGCGGTCCATGCCGCCATGGTTCGCGAGGGGCACATTGACCGGACGACGATCAGTTTCCTGCAGCAGTTCGGCACCGCCCTGATCTGGGTGATCTTCCTGATCCTCTACGCTCACCTGATTCCCATGCTTCGCTCCATGGGAACGGCGCTGCTCGCCGGCGCCAGCATTGCCTCCGTGGTCATAGGCCTTGCTGCCCAGAGTACGCTCGGCAATCTCGTCGCCGGGATTGCCATGACCATCTACAGACCCTTCCGGTTGGGCGACACCGTGCAGGTTGCGGCTCCGGCTGGTACGGAGATCGGATCAGTTGAACTCATCACGCTGGGATGCACGCGGTTGCGCACCGCCGATAGCCGCACGGTCGTCGTCCCCAACAGCCTCGCGGCAAGCCAGGTCACCATCAATCTTGGTACATCCCCTCCCGGGCGGCGGGTCACGGTCACCATCAGGCTCGCGCGCACGGCCGACCTGGATTCGGCGTGCCGTGAAGCCGTGGAGGCCGCGAGTGAAGCCCTGGGGAACGAAGGACAGAAGAGTTGCAAGGTATCGGGCTTTGAGGGAGCCACGGCAAGCCTGATTCTCAGTGCCGAAGTTCGCCCGGAAGTCGCTGCGGAAGATGCCAGGGCAAGACTGCTGCTGGCGCTGTCGCGCCGATTCACGGATCAGCGATTCCATCTGGCCGGCGGCAACTTGCCCACGCTTGCGTGATGAAACCACGGGGCCTGTCAGCACGCCGCCGCCACGGATCCAAAGTGGGCCAGGAGCGCCCTGGCATGCGCTCCCGCGTGAGCAAGTTCATCCGGCTGCTGCAGTGTGCCGGTTGGCACTGGAGCGAGGACAACGCCTCGAGCATCGGTGCGGCGCTTGCCTTCTACTGCGCATTTTCCATCGCACCGTTGCTCGTGATCCTGCTCACCCTGGCCGGGCTCGTGGTCGATGAGAAGAACGCCGATGCGCACGTCTCGTTGCAACTGACGGCGCTGTTTGGTCCGGCTACGGCCCAAGTACTGCTTGAAGCAGTCCACAGCGCGCGGGAAGTGCGCGGTTCGGTTGCCACCGTGGTCAGTATCATCACGCTGATGATCGGAGCGACCACGGTGCTGACGGCCCTTCAATCAGCGCTCGAGATCATCTGGCAGAGTCAGAAACTCGCGCGTACAGGCATTCGTGGATGGATGCTGAGACGGGTGCTGTCATTCGGTTTCATTCTCGCCATCGGCTTCCTGCTGCTGGTGTCGCTCACGCTTTCCGCCGCTCTGGCGCATCTGCAAACCCGCGTTGCTGCCCGATATCCGGAATTGGTGGGAACCATAAGCTTCGGTAACACGCTGCTGTCGCTGGTGTTGACTGCGGGACTGTTTGCACTGATCTATCGCTTCATGCCCACGCGCCGGCTTGCGTGGCCAACCGTGGCCGCCGGAGCGTTGCTGACCGCTGTCCTGTTTGAAGTCGGCCGATGGGGGATCGGGCTGTATCTGGCGCGCTCGACCCAGCCTTCGGCCTTCGGAGCCGCTTCCTCCTTCGCAGCCCTTCTTCTCTGGCTGTACTACACGGCGCAGATCTTTCTGTTCGGAGCGGAGTTCACGGCCTGCCTGGGAGGCGTTCGGGCGCAGAATCGAAGACCAGATCGCCGTTGATGATCGTCTTGAGCACCTTGACCGTGTGGAGCCGCCCGGCCGCAATCGTCAGTGGATCCTGATCCAGTACCACCAGATCGGCCAGCATCCCGACGGCCACCCGCCCGAGCCGTCCTTCCTGGTGCAGGTGGCGCGCCGCATTCACGGTAAAAAGATCCAGGGCTTCCTTCACGGTAATCGCCTCGGCCTTCCCGAATGAGTCGGCGCTTCCCCCCGGCCTTTCGCGAGTCACCAGCGCTTCGATCGCACCCCATGGGTTCACGGACGGGACCACGGACCAGTCCGATCCGGGCACCACCAGCGCTCCGGCATCGAGCATCTCGCGCACCGGCCACACGCGCTGGATTGTTCGAGGACCTACCGCCTCGGCGATGCTGTCGTTGATGGGGCTCGGGCTCCACAGGTAAGGCGACACTTCGAACGTCGCACCAATCTTTCTGGCGCGAGGAATGTCGTCGCGAGAGACGAATGTGCAATGGCCTACGTCATGGAGCACTCCGCTGAATCCGTTGCGTTTGCGGGCCGCTTCAATCGCATTGAGGCCTGCGCGTACCGCAGCGTCTCCTGCGGCATGGAACTTTACGGCCAGACCCAGCGCGTCAAAGCGGGTAACCGCGTCGTTCAGCACGTTTTGGGGCACGAGGAGCATACCCTTCTCACTCGTCTCGTCAGCGCGTCCGACGACCTTGCCTACGTAGGGCTCCAGCATCGCCGCCGTATGACTGTCAGTCGGCACTCCGTCAAGAAAGATCTTCACGCAATCAACCGATAGCCTGTCACGCGTATACAGGTTGTGCTGTGCGATGAACTGTTCGGCCGAAGCGTCCCCCGGAGACCAGGTGATGCACACACGGATGCGCTGACTCAGCGCGCCCGAATCAGTCAACGCCACGTAGGCGCCCACCTCCTTCTCTAGACCGGCGGAGTAACCGACGGCAGCCTCGGTGAACGACGTGATCCCGTAGGAAAGCATGATCCGCGTGGACGAAGTCAATGCCGCTTCGATTTCCGTCGAAGTCGGAGCCGGCACATGCTGGCGCACGAGAGGGACTGCCGCCTCGCGCAGGACGCCGGTCAGCTCTCCCGCGGCGTTCCGCTCGATGATGCCTGACTGAGGATTCGCCGTGGACCGGTCGACACCGGCGATCTGCAGTGCCCGGGAGTTGGCCCAGGCGCTGTGCTCGCTCGTGTCACCGAGCAGCACAGGATGGTCAGCGGAGACAGCATCCAGCTGACTGCGCTCCATGGGTGCACCCAGAGCGGGAGCATCCCATTGGCCTCCCGTGATCCATGCGCCCGGCGCGGCCCGACGCGCGCACTCTCGCAGGTGCTCCTGAAGCGATCTGAGATTGGCTCCCTGGGGAATCACGCATCTGTGGGCCTGCAGTCCCGCGAATACGGGATGCACATGCTGATCGTCGAATCCCGGCAGCACGGTCCTGCCCTGCAGGTCGATCACTCGGGCGGCCTGCGTTTTGAGCGATTGCAACTGCGCATCCGTTCCGAGCGCGGTAATGACACCCCGGTCATTGACCGCCAGAGCCGCCACGACGCCCGCCGGTGTACGGATGTTTCCGTTCAGCAGGAGCAACTTCGGCTTCTCCACGGACGTGGTCGCGGTCGGTCTGGTCACCGCCGGCGCCGCAGTGACCGCCGATGGGATCAGGGGGAAGGCGCCAATCAGGACGGCGGCTATAGCAGAACCGGGAGCGGGTATCTTCATTGGACATGTCCTCCGTAGGCACGGCGCACAGCACAGGCCACTATGGCGATCAGGAGTGCGGCAAAGCTGGCTCCCAGCTGACTCTGCAACTCCGGCGTGAACGCCATGGTGATCAACACGGCGACGATAGCGGCCACCGTCGCGTAACTCATCCAGGGAAACAGCCACATTCTCAGGGGCGGATCGGGCTCGCCTGCGCGCGAGCGAGCGCGACGCAGCCGGATCTGCGACAGGCACGTGGCCAGATAGACAAACAGGATCAACGCCCCGCAGGCGTTCACCAGGAATGCGAACACCGTATCCGGCCACAGACTGGCGGCGATCACACCGAGCACTCCGGCAGCGCAGCCGATCAGCACTGAACGCGCGGGTACGCGCCGGCCATTCAGGCGCACCAGGCCCTGGGGAGCGTCCCCATGGGACGCCAGAATGAATAACACCCTGGAGGTCACGTAGAAAGCTGAGTTGAGGCACGACAACACCGCCGTCAGGATGACGACGCTCATGGCCAGTCCAGCCCAGGAAAAGCCCATGCGCTCGAGGGCCAAAGTAAACGGTGACGTGCCCGGAACGACGCGATCCCAGGGCACGACCGCGACGATCAACAATACCGAGCCCACGTAGAACAGCAGTATTCGAGCGATCAGCGACGTGACGATCCGTGCGACCGCCCGGGCCGGCTCCCGGGACTCGACCGCGGCGATGGTGGCGATTTCCGCGCCGGCCAACGGCGCGAACACCGACACGACGCCAGCGAGCACGGCCAGCGGACCACGCGGCATGAATCCGCCATGGCTCACGAGGTTGCCGAAGGTGAGCTGATGAGGCGCTGTCAGGCCAAGAGCATAAGAGATCGCTACCGTCATGAAGGCGATGATGGCCGCCACCTTGATCGATGCGAACCAGAACTCGAATTCACCGTAGGAGCGTGTCGAGAGCAGATTGATGCCCGTCATCGCCGCCATCAGACCAAGACCGATCTGCCAGGCGGGCAAGACAATCCATTGCTGCAGGAGGGTCGCGCCGGCAATCGCTTCCACGGCCACCGCGACTATCCAGAAGTACCAGTAGATCCAGCCAATGACGAACCCCGCGTCTTCGCCGAGGCCTGTGCGCGTGAACTCGATGAGAGCGCGTCTGTCGGGGAGCGCGACGGTCATCTCTCCGAGCATGCGCATGATGCACAGTAGCAGCGTGCCGGCCAGAAGGTACGAGATGACAACGGCCGGGCCGGTGGCCGCGATCGATACGCTGCTGCCCACGAAAAGACCAGCCCCGATGACTCCGCCCAGACCAATGAGGGTGATGTGGCGCGGAGCGAGTGCGCGGCTGAGCGCAGGGATCACTGGAGTTGCGGGAGTCGCGGGAGCCGCGAGGGACGCGGGAGCCGCCAGGGACGCGGGAGCCGCGAGGGACGCGAGGGACGTGGGGTCAGATTGTTCGCTCATGACCGTGGAAGCCGCGGCGAACCTCAGGACGGGCGCGGGGCCTTGCGGAACGCCCGATCGAGCGCGTTCGCAAGGGCTTCAACGTGTAATTCGCGAAACACCAGCGGTGGCGAGAGGATGATCATCGAACCGACCGCGCGGACGATCGCGCCCTCCTCGCGCGTGAGCGAGGCCACGAGAGCGGCGTACCCCGCGCGTGGATCAAGCGGTTCACGAGTATTGCGGTCCTTGACGAGGTCGAGTGCAATCATGAGGCCCTTGCCGCGGACTTCCCCCACAGCTTCAAATCGGTCTTCGAACGGCTTCAACAGCTCCAGCAGCGCCTTGCCCTGAAGTGCAGCATTGGCCGGAAGGTCCTCCTCGCGCACGATCCGCAACGAGGCGATCGCCGCGGCGCAGGCGACCGGGTGCCCTGCATACGTGTACCCGTGCATCACCGCGCCCGCGGACGTCGTGTTCTGTTCGAACGCATCCGCGATAGGTTTACCGAGCGCAGTTGCGCCCAGCGGGATGTAGCCGGATGAGATCCCTTTTGCCAGGCACAGGATGTCGGGCTTGACACCCCAACCGCGGCATCCGAAGAGTGCTCCGCTTCGTCCAAAGCCCGTGATGACTTCGTCCGCGATCAGCAGTACACCGTGGCGGTCGCAGACAGCCCGGATGAGGGGCCAGTAGTTGGCGGGGGGCACGATCACTCCGCCGGCGCCGAGGACGGGCTCCGCGATGAATGCGGCGACCGTATCGGGACCCTGCGCGATGATCTCCCGCTCGAGCAATTCGGCGCAGATCCGGCCCAACTCCAGCGGGTCGGTCGTGAAGGGGTTGCGATAGAGCCAGGGTGTCTCGACATGGAAGCACCCCGGCAGCAGCGGCTCGTAATGGCGATGAAATACCGGGTTGCCGGTGACCGAGGCGCCGCCGAAGTGCGTGCCGTGGTAGCCATGGCGCAGAGAGATGAACTTCGTCCGGTCCGCCTGACCCTGCAGCTTCCAGTACTGGCGCGCGAGCTTCAGCGCGGATTCGACCGCGTCGGAACCACCCGAGCTGTACACGAACCGCTCCATCCCTTCGGGGGCAAGCATCTCGTGCAGCACGCGGGACAACTCCTCCGCGCGGGGATGGCCGATGCCGTTGAAGAGCTGGAAGAACTCGAGTTCATCCAGCTGCGCGGCAATGGCCGCCTTCACCTCGGGGCGGTTGTGCCCGACATTGACGTTCCACAATCCGGCCGACCCATCGACGAGCTGGCGGCCACGGTCATCCTGGACGTAACAGCCATCGGCCCGCACGATCCGCAGCGGAGCGCGGTCCTGGCGCGGATGCTGCATCGGATGCCAGAAGTAGGACACGCTGCTCACGCTTCACCGCTGGAATACGATGTCACCATTGATGATCGTGGTCAGTACCTTGACCTCATGCAGCTTGCCGGCCGGTATCGCGAAGGGATCCCGGTCGAGCACGATCACATCGGCAAGCATGCCTGGCGCGATGCGACCGATGCGGCTCTCCAGGTGGCGATGACGGGCGGAGTTGATCGTGAACAGATCGATTGCGCTGCGCAGATCGATACGCTCGTTCCTGCCGAACGAGCGCTCACTGCCCCCGAGTTCCTCCCGCGTCACGATCTCCTCCACCGCGATCCACGGGTTGACGGATGGCACCACCGACCAGTCCGATCCGGGAATGACGAGCGCGCCGGCCGCGAGCATCTCGCGCATCGGCCAGATGCGCTCGATACGCTCGGGGCCGACTGCGGCGATGAACTCATCGGTGATGGGACTGGGCGACCACAAGTAGGGCGATACCTCGAAGGTGGCGCCGAGCGCGCGAGCGCGCGGCAAGTCCTCCTTCGACACGAACGTGCTGTGACCGACGTCGTGCAGGATTCCGCTGAAGCCGTTGGCCTTGCGCGCGGCCTCGATTCCATTGAGTCCTGCGCGCACGGCGGCGTCGCCGGCCGCATGGAATTTCACGGCCATCCCCATCCGGTCGAAGCGGATGACGGCCCGGTCGATCGCCTCCTGGCTCAGCAGCAGCATGCCCTTGCGGCTGGCCTCGTCGTCGCGACCGTGGATCCGGCTTGCGTACGGCTCCAGCATGGCCGCCGTGTGGGATTCAGTCGGAACCCCGTCAAGGAAGATCTTGACGCAATCCACTTGCAGCCGTTCGCGTGCGTACAGATTGCGCGCCTGGAGCACGTTTTCGAATTCCGGATTGTCAGGGTCGAAGGACAGGCACAGGCGCACCCGCTGCTTGAGTGTTCCTGCATCCGCCAGCGCGACGAAGGCATTCACTTCCTTACGCAGACTCGAACTGTATCCGGCCGCCGCTTCCGTGAAGGATGTGATACCGAACGACAGCATCGTGTCCACGGATGACTGCAACGCGGCTCGGACCGTCGCGTCATCCGGTGGTGGCACATGCTTCTTGACGAGAGCGACCGCCTCCTCGCGCAGCGCCCCGGTGGGCTCGCCATCTGCGCTGCGCTCGATGATCCCGTTCTTGGGGTTCGGCGTATTACGAGTGACCCCCGCAATGGCGAGCGCCCGGGAATTGGCCCAGCCGCTGTGTTCGCTCGAGTCCCCCAGCAGCACCGGGTTGTCCGGAGAGACCACGTCGAGCATCTGACGGGTCGGAGTGCGCCCGATGGCAGGAGCGTCCCACTGTCCGCCTGTGATCCACTTTCCGGGGCCTGCCTTCGCGGCACAGTCGCGCACGATCTTCTGGATCGCGGGAAGCCTGGAACCCTGCGGGATGATGCAGCGCAAGGCCTGCAGGCCTGCAAACACCGGGTGGACATGCATGTCACTGAATCCGGGCAGAACCGTGCCACCGGCCAGATCCAGCACGCGCGTGCCCTCCCCGCGCAGACGCCCGATCTCGGCATCCGAGCCGATTGCGACAATCACGCCGCGCCCATTGATGGCCAGCGCTTCTGCCACCTCGTCGCCTGAGCGCACATGGCCGTGGAGCAGGACGAGTTTCACCGGTCCCGCGTCTGCCGTTTCGTCGGTTCCGAGCGCACCTGCCGTGGCGCTCGATGCCAGTAACGCCACCACCGAAGCCACCGCCACCGAACGCCAGGCTGATTGCATGATCGCGCGCTCCGGGTCAGTACTTGAAGCTGGCCGTCACACCGATCACTCGCGGCCGCAGCGCCGTGTACCTCACCAGTTCAGAGGTGCGGAAGTCGTGGAAGAAGCTCGTCGTGTCGTGATAGTCGAGCAGGTTGTCGGCGAACACCGAGACGTCCCAACGGCCCGGCCTCAATCCCAGCCGCGCCGACATGAAGCGGGTTGAACCCACATGGTTCACCAGGGGGTCGTACGTCGCATCGCTCGCGTTCTGAAGGTCATACGCGCTGTCGAAGTCGTACTGCAGGTGCAGATACCCCTGCTCCACCACGGGTACTCCGAATGAATAGTCGGTGGAGAGCGAGGCGTGCCAGGGCGGCGTGTCGAGGCGGTCGCCCTCGGAGGCCAGAGGAATGCCGGGCGCGGAATAGTAGGTGTGGGAGTACTTGGCGTTGGTGTAGCCCAGCGCCAGATGCGCCAGCAGTCCGTCCACCACCTTCAGGGTGCCCTGCAGATCGAATCCCTTGCTGACCGCATTGCCCAGGTTGCCGACATAACTGAAGCCGCAGGCCGACAGCGGCACGACGTTCTGGATGTTCTTCCAGTTCACGTAGAAGGCGCTGCCATCGAGCAGCAGCCGGCCGTTGAGTGCCTTCGTCTTGGATCCCACCTCGTAACTCCACACGGTGTCGGAGTCATAC
>DATKLO010000224.1:0-35378 GCA_035542375.1 Steroidobacteraceae bacterium
CATCTTGCGCGGCGCGAGGTTGGCCACCATCACGGTGAGCCGGCCGACCAGCTTCGCCGGGTCGTATGCCGACTTGATGCCCGCGAACACCGTGCGCGTTTCCGTTCCGAGATCCAGCGTCAGGCGCAGCAGCTTGTCGGCACCCTCGACGTGTTCGGCCGCGGCAATCCGTGCCACGCGCAGGTCGATTCGCTTGAACTCGTCGATCGAGATCGTGGCGGGTGTGGCTGCCTGATCCTTCGGGGCGGCCGCTGCGCCGGAAGCGGGTGTGGCTGGGGTGGGGGCGTGCCCGGATGCCGCGCCACTGGCCGCGGCCGCGCCAGGACTGCCTGCGGGTGCGGGACTGTTGGATGTCACGGTGGGTGATTCCCTGGTGTCGAACAGCGCGTCGAGCTGCTTCGGATCGACGCGGGTCATGAGGTGATGGTAGGGATTGACGCGTGTCGGCAGGACCTCGGCGTCGCTCCACAGGAATGGCCGGTCCAGACCGAACAGCTCCCGGGCCACACGCCGGGCGACTTCCGGCAGCACGGGGGCGATCAGGACCGTCAGCAGCCTGAAACCCTGCAGCGCGCGCGAGCACACATCCTGCAGCTCGGCGAACTGCGCGGGGTCCTTGGCCAGCACCCAGGGCTGATGCGCGTCGAAGTCGTGATTGATGCGGTCGGCCACGGCCATGATCTCGCGCATGGCCTTGCCGAACTCGCGTGCCTCGTAGTGGGCCGCGACGGCCAGTGCGATACCGTGCGCCTCGCGAGCCAGCAGGGCCGCATCCCCCGCATAACGCAGCTCGCCGCCGAAGTGCTTCGTGATGAAGCTCGTGGCGCGGCTGGCGATGTTGATGTACTTGCCGATCAGATCGCTGTTGACGCGCGCGATGAAGTCCTCGGCGTTGAAGTCGAGGTCCTCGACGCTGGAACTGAGCTTCGCCGCGATGTAATAGCGCAGCCACTCCGGGTTCATGCCGACTTCCAGGTAGCGCAGCGGGCTGATGCCCGTGCCGCGCGACTTGGACATCTTCTCGCCCGACACCGTGATGAAGCCGTGTGCCCAGACATGATCGGGCACTTTGTAGGGAGCGCCGGCGAAACGCAGCATGGCCGGCCAGAACAGCGTGTGGAAGTAGATGATGTCCTTGCCGATGAAGTGCAGCTGCTCGGTGTCGGCCGCCGCGAGGAATTCCTGGCAGGAACGCGGCTCGCCCCGCGCGCGCGCCTTGCCGGTATCGAAGTAGTTCTGCAGCGCGGCCAGGTATCCCACGGGCGCATCGAGCCACACGTAGAAATACTTGCCGGGCGCATCCGGGATCGGGATGCCGAAGTAGGGTGCGTCGCGCGAGATGTCCCAGTCCCCGAGAGCCTCCTCGCCCTTGCCGCTGAGCCATTCGCGCGCCTTGTTGAGCACCTGGGGCTGCAGGCGCCCCGGCGTCTCCAGCCAGCCGGCCAGGAACTGCACGCATTTCGGGTCCGAGAGCCGGAAGAAGAAATGGTCGGAAGTGCGCATCTCGGGTTTCGCGCCCGAGAGCGTCGAATAAGGCTCGAGCAGGTCGGTCGGCGAATTGACGATGCTGCATACCTCGCAGGCATCGGCGTACTGATCCTTCGCGTGGCAGTTGGGGCACTCGCCCTTGATGTAGCGATCCGCCAGGAACATCCCCTTCACGGGATCGTAGAACTGCTCCACGGGCTTGACGTAGATCAGCCCCGCCCCTTTCAGTCGCCGGTAGATGTCCTGGGACAGCGCGACATTCTCGGCCGAGTCGGTCGAGTACCAGTGGTCGAAACCGAGGTGGAATCCCTGCAGATAGCGCGGCCGGTCGGCCGCGATGCGCGCCACGAGCTGCTGGGGCGTGATGCCTTCCGCCTGGGCCTTGAGCATGATGGGCGCGCCGTGGGCATCGTCCGCGCAGACGAAGTGCACCACATTGCCGATCATGCGCTGGAAGCGCACCCAGGTGTCCGCCTGGATGTACTCCATGATGTGCCCGATGTGGAACGGGCCATTGGCGTAGGGCAGGGCGGTGGTGACGAAGAGCTTGCGGGGCATCCTTCGCATTTTACACAGGCCGGTTCGTCGGCGCGGCCTTTGCCGGCTGCGGGGGTGCCGCGTCTCGCGTTGCGGCGATCCGCGCGCCGCGGGATCAGCCGTTGTCCTTGAAGGGCTCGAATTTCGCCTTGTTGATGGCCTTCTTGTAGGCCTCCTTGCCCGTCACCTGGCGCGAATCCAGCAGCTGTTGGATCGCGGTGTCCATGGTGCGCATGCCGAACTGGCCACCCGCCTGCATGGTGTTCTCGAGCTGGTCGAGCTTGCCCTGGCGGATCAGGTTCTGCGAGGCCGGCGTGTTTACCAGGATCTCCAGCGCTGCGACGCGGCCTTGTTTGTCCGAACGCTGCAGCAGCTGCTGGGAGACCACGCCGCGCAGTGAGGTGGAGAGCATCGTTCGCACGTGCGACTGCTTGTCGGACGGAAACACGTTGATCATGCGATCCACGGTCGGAGCCGCGCCGTTGGTATGCAGCGTACCCATCACGAGAATGCCCATCTCGGCAGCGGTGACGGCGATGCTCATGGTCTCGAGGTCACGCAACTCGCCGACGAGGATGACATCGGGATCCTCACGCAGGGCCGAGTGCAGCGCAGCCGAGAAACTCGGGCTGTGCACGCCGATCTCGCGCTGACTGATCAGGCAGCTCTTGCGCTGGTGCACGAACTCGATCGGGTCCTCGATGGTGAGGATGTGGCCCTTCACGCGCGTGTTGATGTCATCGATCATCGCCGCCAGCGTGGTGGACTTGCCCGAGCCGGTCTTCCCGGTCACCAGGATCAGGCCATTGTTGGCCCGGCACATCTGCCGCACCGCTTCGGGCAGTTTCAGCTCGTCCAGCGACAGCGCCTTGGAGGGAATGGCCCGGAATACCGCGCCCATGCCGTTGAGCTGGCGCATCACGTTGACGCGGAAGCGACCACGGTCTGGCAGCGTGTAGGCGAAGTCGGCGCCGTCCTTCGATTCGAAACGGTCGACGGCCGGCTTGGGCATGATCTCGTAGAGCGCCTGCTGCACGAACTCGGGCGCAAGCCGGTCCGGCCGCAGGCTCGACAGATCACCGAACAGCCGGATCCGGGGTGGATCGCCGGCGATGAAATGCAGGTCCGAGCCGCGCTTGTCGAGGATCTCGTTCAGGAAGGAATCGATCTCGGCCATGGCGTCATCTTCAGGCTGAGGCGGAGGAGGGCGCTTTGGGCGCCACGTTGGTGCCTGTGATGTCCACCTTCGGCAGCATCGTGGTGTCGGTCACGTACTTCTGGAATGCGCGCTTCTCGATCGCGTAGTTGTAGGCGTCGTCCGGATCGATCTCGCGCGCCTGGATGGCCGCGAGCAGCGACTGGTCCAGCAGCGACATGCCCAGGTCCCGGCCCATCTGCATCTGCGTGGGGATCTGGTGCGTCTGCTCCGTCTGGATCAGCTTGGCGATGGCCTTGGTCATCATGAGCACTTCGCAGACGGCCTTGCGGCCACGGGCGTCGAGTGTCTTCACCAGCACCTGCGTGACCACCGCGAGGAGTGACTGCGACAGGAAGCTCTTGGTCTGTTCGCGCTCCTCGACGGGAAGCGCATCGATGATACGGTCGATCGTCTTGACGGCACTGGTCGTGTGCAGCGTGCCCAACACGAGGTGGCCTGTCTCCGCCGCCGTCATCGCCATGGTGATAGTTTCGGCGTCGCGCAACTCCCCGACCAGGATGACATCCGGATCTTCGCGCATGGCGGCACGGACGCCCTCGGCGAAGCTCGGGATGTGGGTGCCGAGCTCCCTCTGGATCACCTGGCTGTTCTTGCTCCGGTGCACGAACTCGATCGGATCCTCGAGGCTGATGATGTTGAGTTTTCGGGTCTGATTGAGGTGGTCGATCATCGCGGCGAGCGTGGTCGACTTGCCCGTGCCGGTGGAGCCGGTGACCAGGATCATGCCCTGGTGGAAATCGCACAGTTTCGTGACGATCGGCGGCAGCGCCAGCTTCTCCAGCGTCGGCACTTCCTGCGGGATGGAGCGGAACGTGGCTCCGACGCCCGTTTCCTTGCGGTACACGTTGACCCGGAAGCGTCCCCCTTCCGCGGAGACGTACGAGAAATCCAGATCGTTGCCCTTGTTGAAGATCTCCGCCTGGGACCGGGTGAGGATCTCTGCGATGTAGCCCTCGAGCTCGCCGGGGCGCAGCTCGCGGAACTTGATGGGCATCAGGTCGCCGTGCATGCGCAGCATAGGGGGCACGCCGACGGCCAGATGCACGTCGGAGCAGCCCTGCTGCGTACCAAGTTTCAGAAACGCGTCGATACGCGCCAAGGTGGCGTCCCTCTCAATCGCTATCCGGGGTTGTTTAGCCCGGAACGGGCTGGTGAATCAACAGGTTGTGCCTGGAAATTTGACCTAACGCACGGACTTTGGCAAGGCGCGTCGCGGGCGGCCAGGATCAGGACCAAGTCGGGGGGAGGGCCTCGGTGCCTGTCCCCGCCACCCGTGGCCCCGGGAGGGGGTCTGGTCCGTGCGGGAATGCCGTGCGTCCAGGGGCGACGGGAGCGATGTTGCGGCGGCAGTGCCGGCTACCGGAACCGTTCCAGGTCCGCGCGCAGCTCATCCATCGACTGGTGCCGCTTGGACTTGTCCACGGACATGGCCTTGACGATCAGATCGGACAGCTCCTGCGGCAGCTGGGGATTGATCTCGCGCGGCACCCGCGCCTTGCCCTGCACGTGCTGGTACATCACGGACATGTGATCGCCGCGTGAATAGGGCGGCACACCAGTCATCATCTCGTAGATGATCACTCCGAGCGCGTAGATGTCGGCGCGCTCGTCCACTTTCTTACCCAGGATCTGTTCCGGCGCCATGTACTTGGGCGAACCGATGACGTAGCCGGTCTTGGTGAGCTGGGTGTCGCCCTCGCGATGCGCTGCGGCGACTCCGAAGTCCACGATCTTGAGCAGGCCTTCCTGGTTGATCAGCACGTTCGCCGGTTTCAGGTCGCGGTGTACGATGCCGACCTGGTGGGCCACCGCCATGCCGGTGCACATGTCGATGCCGAACTGCACGGCGCGCTTGAGCTCGACTGGCTTCTCGTTCACGACCTCGCTTCCGAGGGTATGCGAGGGGAAATACTCCATCGAAATGGCGTAGTTGCCCTGCATGTAGAGGAAGTCGTAGATGCGGATGACGTTCTTGTGCGTGATCTTGCGCGAGTAACGCAGTTCGTGCACGAAGCGCTTCATGACCTCTTCGTCGTTGGAGACGTTGGGGTTGAGGAACTTCAGGATCAGCCGCTCATCGACGACCGTGTCCTCCATCAGCAGCACGGTGCCGAACGCGCCACGACCGATCCGGTCGATGTACTTGTAACGGCCTTCGATGATGTCGCCGGGCTTGAGCGTGCCGATATCCAGACGCGCGGCGGCTTCCGCCTGTTTCGCCGCGGCGGCCACGGCCGTTTCGGACATGAGCAGTGTCTTGCCGGCCTCGGCCGGGGGCGGCAACGGCGGTCTGATGGTGGGAGGTATCGGCGCCGCCGCTGATGCGGCGAGCGGCGGCACGGTGGTCGCTGCGCCCGGCGAGGTGACCGAGGTCGGTGCAAGAGCACCGGAGAGACGATTCTCCAGCTCCGTCATGGCGGCAACCGCCATGCGGGCAATGGTCTGATCGTTGGAAGCGGCCTGAGCCTGCAGTTCCGTACGCAACTGTTCCGCCCGCCGTTCGTCCACCAGCTTGGCCAGCGCCTGGATCGCCTCGATCCGCACTTCGCGCTCGGACTGCCTGACCAGCGGCATCAGGGCATCGACGAATTTCGCATCGCCGAGCTTGCCGATCGCGCGGACCACGATGGGCAGCGCCTTGGAATTGCCCTGCTGCAGCATCTCGGTCAGGCGCGGCAGCGCGCGCTTGCTGCCGATCTCGGCCAGCGCGTCCACGGCACGCTCGCTGACCCACCAGTCCGTGTCGTGCGTCGCCTGGATCAGCGACTCGACCGCACGCTCGTCCTTGGTCTGGTTCAGGATCTCGATGGCCGCGCGGCGGATGTCATCGTCCTTGTCGCGCACCAGCTGCAGCACCGCCTCAATGACGCGCGGGCCGCCGATCTTGCCGAGTGCATCGGCGGCGCGGCTGCGCACCCACCAGTCGCTGTCCTTGAGGGCTTCCAGCAGATACTTGACCGACTTCGCGTTGCCGACCTCGTTCAGCACCTCGACGGCGGCGCGGCGGGCGTTCTCGTTCTCGTCCTTCAGGATCTCGATGAGAAAGCGGATCGTGTCGGGATGGTTTGCCTTGATGACGACGTCGATGGCTTTGTTCTGGACGTCGATCTCCGGGTCCTTCAGCAGCGCGCACACGCGCTCAATGTCGATCGGCCCGTCCATGCGCTGCAGCGCGGAGAGCGTCGCGCCGCGGATCAGCTTGTTGGGATCCTTGAGCTGGGCTTGCAGCGCGGTCTGCACCTCCGGGGTATTGAACCGGGCCAGCAGGTTGATGATGTGCACGCGGGCGATCGGATCCTTGCCCTGCACTCGCCCGACCAGCTCCGACACCGAGCTCGAATCGACGATCTCGCCGATGATGCGGAACAGTGCGGCCTTCTCATTCGGCTCCTGCGCATACGCTGCGGTCAGGAGCTCCCGCACCGAGAACCGGCTCTTCTGCGCGGCGATCACCTCGAGCACCGCGGACTTGGACACCCCGGGGGTGGCCAGCGCTTCGATGAGCAGGTGCGGCGGGTAATTGCGGTTGCTGGTGAGGGCCCAGGAGATGCCGGCGATCACCCGTGCACTGCCTTCGATCAGGCCGCGCACGTACTGCGGAAAGGTCTTCTGGCTGACCAGGCCCGCCAGCACCTCGACGAAGGCGACGGTGGCGGTCTTGCTGGCGTCCGGCAGTGCGGCGAAGACCGGTTCGATGGCGCCCGGGCCGAGGTCCCTGAGCTTCGCGATCGCCTTCTGCGTGCTCGCGCTGGCTGGGTCGCTGGACGTCCTGATCTCGGTGATCAGGCGATCGGCGCGCAAGTTCGTGAAAAAGCTCATTCAGCCTTTGACGTCTGGGGCCATCCGCGGGGTCGGTCCTTGTCCGGCGCCCGCGGCAGCGGGAAGCCGCCACGAGCTGACGCAGGTCTTCGCACCGCCAGCGCGGCGGCGTCAGTCCATCGGGCCCGCGGCGGCGGGATTATGCCACAGCCTTGGCTGTGGCCACCGAGAGACAATTAACGGTACAGAACCTGCGAGAGGTTCTCCTGAGCCTCTACAATCCTCATGGAGTCGGCTTCTGCGGTTTTCAACATGATCGATGAACAGTCCCTGAATGCCCTGCGCGCCGCCCTGGATTCCTTTGTCGATCCCTGCCTTGGGGAATCCCTGGGAGCGACCCAGGCGGTGCAGGCCGTGGACCACCTGCCGGACGGCGCCCTCGTGGCGCGCATCCGACTCGGTTTCCCGGTGGGCGGTTATGCTCCCGAGCTGACTGCGGCGCTCAACGCGCATCTCGCCGCCGCCGGTATCCAGGTACCGCTGCGTGTGGAGCTGTCGGCCGATCTGCAGTCGCACGCGGTCCAGCGCAATCTCAAGCCGCTGGCCCAGATCAAGAACGTGGTGGCCGTCGCCTCCGGCAAGGGCGGCGTCGGCAAGTCCACCGTCGCCGTGAATCTTGCGCTCGCCTGGTCCGCCCAGGGTGCCCGCGTCGGCCTGCTGGATGCCGACATCTACGGTCCCAGTCAGCCGCTGATGCTGGGCCTGGAGGGACAGCGCCCGACTTCGACGGACGGCAAGCACCTGCAGCCACTGCAGGCGCACGGAATCACCACGATGTCGATCGGCTTCCTCGTGGACGCCGAGCAGCCCATGGTTTGGCGCGGACCGATGGTGACCCAGGCGCTCACGCAGCTGCTGTCGGAGACACACTGGGGTGCGCTGGACTATCTCGTGGTGGACATGCCTCCCGGCACCGGCGATATCCAGCTCACGCTCGCCCAGCGTGTGCCCGTCGCTGGCGCGATCATCGTCACCACTCCCCAGGACATCGCTCTCGCGGATGCTCGAAAGGGCCTCAAGATGTTCGAGAAGGTGTCTGTCCCCGTGCTGGGAATCGTCGAGAACATGAGCACGCACATCTGCTCGAACTGCGGTCACGAAGAGCACATTTTCGGTGCCGGCGGCGGCGCGCGGATGGCGGCGCAGTACGGCATCAGGTTGCTGGGCGAACTGCCACTGGATTCCCGCATCCGTGAGGAAGCCGACGGCGGCCGCCCCACGGTAATCGCAGCGCCGGACTCGCCGCGCGGCAAAGCGTATCTCGACATGGCGCGCCGCGCGGCCGGCGCGCTTGCCCTGCGCGCTCGCGACCGCAGCAGCGTCTTCCCGAAGATCGTCGTGGAAGAGAGCTGATCGAACCGGCCGATCACGACTGCGAATCCGTATATCATTATGGATTCGCATTTCGCCCGGGGTCAGCGGAGAACGTTCCGGATGAGCATCAAGTCCGATCACTGGATCCGGCGCATGGCCGCGGAGCACGCCATGATCGAGCCCTTCGCCGCCGAACAGGTGCGGTATTCGCAAGGGCGCCGCCTGGTCTCCTACGGCACCTCCAGCTACGGCTACGACGTCCGCTGCGCCAACGAATTCAAGATATTCACCAATATCAACTCCACGATCGTCGATCCCAAGCAGTTCGACGAGAAGAGCTTCGTGGACGTGCAGGCGGATGTCTGCATCATCCCGCCCAACTCCTTCGCGCTGGCGCGCACGGTCGAGTATTTCCGCGTCCCGCGCAACGTCCTGGTCGTGTGCCTCGGCAAGTCCACCTACGCGAGATGCTTCCGTGGTGACACTCGTGTCGCGCTGGTCGATGGTTCCGCGCCGACCCTGGAAGAGATGGCGCGTCGTCACGACAAAGGCGAGCTGTTCTGGGGCTACAGTGTCGGCCCCAACGGGCGGCTCATCGTCAGCCTTCTGGATGCGCCCCGATTCATCGGTCGCGACGCCCTGATCGAGGTCGAGCTGGACAGCGGCGAGTGCATCCACGCCACGCCGGATCACGAGTTCATGCGCCGCGACGGCCGGATGGTCCAGGCACATGCCCTGCGCGCCGGGGATGCGTTGATGCCGCTTTACCGCGATAGCGCCCGCGGCTATGAGATGGTGTATCAACCCATTGACGGTCACCTGTATCCGACTCATCGCCTGGCAGACGAGTGGAACGTTTCGCACGGCGTCTACGCCGATGAACCCGGCGCTCACCTCCACCACATCGATCTCAGCCGCGCCAACGACCGGCCCGAATACCGGAATCACAAAGTCGCCGCCGTTCGCCAGTTACCCGGCGACCACGACGTGTACTGCCTGACGGTGCCGGAAGCCGGAAACTTCGCACTGCAGGCCGGCGTCTTCGTCCACAACTGCGGCATCATTTGCAACGTAACGCCTTTGGAACCGGAGTGGGAAGGGCACGTCACGCTGGAGTTTTCCAACACCACGCCGCTGCCCGCCAAGATCTACGCTAACGAGGGCGTGGCTCAGATGTTGTTCTTCGAGTCGGACGAAGTGTGCTCGACGTCGTACAAGGATCGCGGCGGCAAGTACATGGGGCAGCGTGGAGTGACACTGCCGAAGACCTGAAGGGTCTTCAGCCGCGCTTCAGATCCTGGATCTGCATCGTCCACTGCACATCATCCTCACCGCGCTTCTGCTCCACCCGGATCGGGATGAAGCCGCGCGCGGGCGCACACCAGAAACGCGTCGTGCGGGGTGATCCTTGCTTCTGGCTGCGATAGATGATGGTCTGGATACTGCCGAGGGGTGTTTCGAGGGTTTCCTCGCCTTCGCGCGAGTAGTGGTATTCGCGCGCCGTGTTCTTGTCGATGATCAGGAACCGGTCGGGAGTGCGGCCATGAAGCAATTCCACCATCAGGGCGATCTGGACTGACAGGTCATCCTGGATCCCCGGTTGCAAAGGCATGTCGACGTTCGTGGCCTCGTAGACCCCAGTGACGCGGCCATGCTCCCAATCGAACTTCACGTCTGCGTCACGCTTGGTGTCGGACGTCCCGTCATCCGCCTTGTAACTCAGCGGTTGAGTGCCCGCGGCGGTGATGCGCATGATGCTTTCCTGCGTGGGCCGTTCCGAGAGCATTCGGCCAATGCCACGCGGATCGCTCTTGGAGCGATACACCCAAGTGTCGTCGCGACGCTCGAGCTTCACGGTGGAGAAGGCAACGGTCATCCCGTGCCAGATCCAGTTGTAGGAGGCCTCGAAGGGCTCGAGTTCCTCGGCCTGCGCAGCGCGTAGAGGCAGGAACACCGTGAGGGCAGCCGCAAAGAGTACGAAGAGAAGCACGGGGCGCTTAGGCGCGTACGAGGGACGGCCCGGCCCGAGATCGACGAGGCTCGGCCGGCGCGTCGCGGATCGTCGCCGATGCCGGCGCATGAGCGCATCACTGAGCGGAATCACCGAATTCTTCCACGATCGGGGTCTCCAGAGGCCGGCCATCCAGCGTCGGTCGCCCGTCATTCCAGAGGAGGCGTCCGCTTGCCAGCCACTCGATCACGCGTGGGTAAATGATGTGCTCGGTCGCCTGAACCCGGGCTGACAGGGGCTCCTCCGTGTCGCTGGCTTTGACGCGCACCAGCGATTGCAGAACGATCGGACCGCCGTCCAGTTCCGCCGTCACGAAGTGCACGCTCGCGCCGTGCCAGGGATCGCGTGCCGCGAGCACACGGTGATGCGTGTGCAACCCGCGATAACGGGGCAGCAGGGAAGGGTGGATGTTGAGAATCTTCCCCGCGTAGCGCTCGACGAATTCAGCCGACAGCACCCGCATGAAGCCCGCAAGTATCACGAGGTCGGCACCGTGGGTGTCGATCTGCTGCGCCAGGGCGCGCTCGAACTGCGCGCGGCCTTCCACACCCTGCCAGGGCACAACCTGAGCTTCGATACCCAGATCGCGCGCGGTGGCGATCCCGGCAACACCCGCACGATCGGAAACGACAACCGTGACCCGCGCATCGATGCGCTTCTCGGCGCAGGCCCGCGCAATAGCGGCCATATTCGTCCCGCGACCGGATATCAGAATGGCCAGACGTAGAGTGGATGGGGCGATCGCACTTACTCGTGGATGACGACGCCGCGTCCGCCCTGGCGGACTGCACCGATGACACGCGCAGTTTCACCGCGCGCATTGAGGACTTCCAGCGCTTTCTGCTGATGCTCTGGCGCGACGATTGCTACCATGCCGATGCCGCAGTTGAACGTGCGGTACATCTCGGCCGAGTCGATGCGGCCAGTGCGCTGCAGCCAGTCGAAGACCGGATCGCGGTGCCAGGCGCCGCGCTGCAGCTCGACTTCCAGGCCCTCCCCGAGAACTCGCGGTATGTTGTCGGTGAGGCCGCCACCGGTGATGTGCGCCATGCCATGCACGGGAACGGCGCGCAGCAGCTCGAGCAGGGATTTGACGTAGATGCGGGTCGGCGCCAGCAGGCGATCGAACAGAGGACGGCCTTCCACCTGAGTCGCCGCGGTTGCGCCGGCAACGCTGATCAGCTTGCGGATCAGCGAGTAGCCGTTGGAATGTGGACCGGAAGAGGCCAGACCGATGACGACGTCGCCCGCCTTCACGCGGCTGCCATCGATGATCTCACTCTTCTCCACGACGCCGACGCAGAACCCGGCCAGATCGTAGTCGTGATCCGAATACATGCCGGGCATTTCGGCGGTTTCACCGCCGACAAGTGCGGCGCCAGCCTGCGCGCACCCTTCGACGATGCCGCGAATGACCGACTCGGCGACTTCGACACGTAGCTTCCCGGTCGCGTAGTAGTCGAGAAAGAACAAGGGTTCGGCGCCCTGAACCACGACGTCGTTCACACACATCGCAACCAGATCGATGCCGATGGTGTCGTGACGGCCGGTATCGATCGCGAGACGTAACTTGGTGCCGACACCGTCGGTTCCCGACACCAGCACGGGCCGCTGATAACGGCCGACCGGAATCTCAACCAGCGCGCCGAAGCCGCCAATTCCCGCCAGGACCTCGGGACGCTGCGTGCGCCGTACGAGCGGCTTGATGCGCTCGACGAGCTCATCGCCGGCATCGATGTCGACGCCTGCGTCGCGATAGGTGATTCCCGGGGTTTCGTTCATGATGTGCGCGCTGGATCCACCGCCGAGCGGTCCCCCGGCCCTGTGATATTCTACATGTCGCCCGGCGCGCTGGCGCGGGGCATCCACCACCTGTCGCCGCCGGCGTCGCCCCATGAAGTCCGAGGCTCGCACCACATCCGTTCAGACCCCCCGACGTCGCTCATTGCGCGCGTTCGCGGTGGCGCTGGCCATGATTTGCTGCGGCGTTTCGCTGAACGCCTGGGCCGGGCGGCCGGTCAGGGTTTACGAGGTGGACCTCAAGGGTGGCCAGTCGCCGGCCGCTCTGCAGGAGGCGATGCGTGAAGCTCTGGTGCGGGCGACCGGTCGGCGGGAGTCCGCCAACGATCCCGTGTTCGCATCCGTGATCGCGGAGGCCCCCACGTACGTGAAGGGTTATGCATCCGGCACGCGCGGTCAGCAGGTCATCTTCGACGGCGCCGCGGTTGAGCGCGCCATCACGGCCGCGGGGCGGCCAGTCTGGGATCGGGATCGACCCTTCACACTGGTGATCCTCTATCCGCCGCCGCCACGCGGGACGGAGGACGCGGCCCGAGTCGAGCTCGAGCAGGCGGCCATCGCACGCGGGCTGCCGATGACTCTCGTACCTCTTTCGCCCCTGGATGCATCGGGCAACGATCTGGGCCGTGACGCGCTGATGCAGATGGCGCAACGCGATGGTGGAGATGCGGTCCTGGTGGGTCGCGGTGATCAGGGCGGCGGCGGCCAGTGGCAATGGACGCTGCATACCAACTTCTCCAGTGACAACTGGAGTGGTTCGCTGGCAGCGGGTATCGATGGCGCGGTGGATTCGCTCGCGCCCCAGGGCGTTTCGCTGGCGGACGCCGAAATGCCTGCACGCCTCGAAGTGGTCGGCGTGAACAGCCTGTCCGACTACGCCGGCGTCGCGCGCCTGCTGGAAAGTCTGCCGGGCGCGCGTCGAGCCAGTGTTGCCTCGGCCAACGGCAGTTCGGTCACCTTCGACATCCTGATCCGCGGCGGGGCCGATGCGGTCAGCCGCTCGCTGGCCGGCTCCGCACACCTTGTCCGCGCGGACGCGACGGGCGCGCGACTCGCCTACCAGTACCGGCCGTAATCGGCGGGTCGAACAGGGCTCGCGCGCATGCGCCATCTTCCCAACCTGATCTGCCTGGCCCGCATCGCGCTGGTGTGGCCGATCGCCGCGGCGCTCAATGATCACGAGAATCTCGTCGCGCTGGCGCTGTTCATGATAGCCGGCATGTCCGACGGGCTGGATGGTTACCTCGCCAAGCGTTTCAACTGGACTTCGGATCTGGGCAAGGTCCTCGATCCGCTCGCCGACAAGCTGCTGCTCGTCACCGTTTTCACCGAGACGGCGTGGCTGGGGATCGTGCCGTGGTGGCTGACGGCCGCCGTGGTGGCGCGCGACGTCTTCATCGGGTTGGGCGCGTTCATCTATCGCCTGTGGTTCGGGCCGCTGAATGGGCGTCCCACGGTGCTGAGCAAAATCAACACCGCGCTGCAGCTGTTGTATCTCATGACGGTGATGATCGACGCGGCGGTCGGCTTCCCACCGCACGAAGTGCTCGAGGCACTCGCGTTGATCGTCCTGCTGACCACGATCGTGTCCGGGGCCAATTACCTTGCGGTCTTCACGCGCCGCGCCTGGACAGCACCGGTGAGTCCGGTCTGACCGCCTGCACTCCCATGCAGCAGCTTCCGCTCGGCGTACGGATTCCCGATCGCGCGGTGTTCGAGAGTTTTCTCCCGGCCCGCAACCGCGAAGCCGTGGAGCACGCCAGGCGCACCGCGGACGGCGAAATCGCCGGCGTGAGCTGGATCTGCGGACCTGCTGGCGCCGGCAAGACCCACCTGTTGCAGGCGATCTGCGCACGCGCCGCCCCCGGCACGGCCGGCTACTTTCCGTTGCGCGAGCTGGCTGCGCTCGGGACCGGCATCCTGGAGGGGCTCACGCAGCTCGAGTGCCTGTGTCTGGATGATCTGGAGCGGGTTGTCGGCGTGGGGGAGTGGGAGCGCGCGCTGTTCGGCTTGTGGCGCGACGTTGAGGAGCGTAGCGCGCGGCTGGTGGTGGCCACACGGTCTCCTCCGGCGCTGCTGCCCTGGACCCTGGCGGACCTGGGCTCGCGCTTCGCAACGGCGAGCGTGTTCCAGCTGCGCGTATTGGACGAGGGCGAACAGCAGCTGGCCCTGCAGCTGCGCGCCCGGTTGCGGGGCGTGGAATTGCCCGAAGAGACTTCGCGCTGGCTGCAGCGGCGCTTTCCCCGGGACATGCGCACCCAGTACGAGTTGCTCGACACGCTCGATGAGGCGTCACTGGTGGCCCAGAGACGCCTCACCGTGCCGTTCATCCGCTCCGTGCTGAAAGAGTGACGGCCAGCTGCGCGACGCGCCGGCCCAGCGCCTGCGCCAGGGTCTTTTCGTGTTCGGCCAATGTGTCTTCATTCTGGCCTCCCGCCACATGCGAGGCGCCGTAGGGCGAGCCGCCGCCGCGCGTTTCGCTGAGCGCGCGTTCGGTGTAAGGGATTCCCACCAGGTACATGCCGTGATGGATGAGCGGCAGCATCATGGACAGCAGCGTGGTCTCCTGTCCGCCATGCATGGTCTGTGTCGAGGTGAACACACCGGCTGGCTTGCCAGCCAGCGCGCCCGACAGCCACAGGCTGGAAGTACAGTCGAGGAAGTACTTGAGCGGCGCTGCCATGTTCCCGAAGCGCGTCGGGCTGCCCAGAATCAGGCCATCCGCTGCGCGCAGATCCTCGAGCGTCGCGTACGGCGGGCCGCTGACCGGCACCGGTTTCGCAGGCCCGTCATTTTCCGCGCTGACCGGGGCAACCGTGCGCAGTTTGGCGCTCGCTTCCGGCACACTCTCGATGCCCCGACACACCTGGCGTGCGAGCTCGGCAGTCGAGCCCTTGCGCGAGTAGTACAGCACCAGGATCTCGGTCATCGGCAATTCCTCCAGCGCGGTGTCGGCCCGTGGCCTGCTGTGCAGCGTGGCCAGTGCCCCGCGCGCCGCGGGATACGTTGCCACAGGCAATCGGTCGTCGGCCATAGCGGCATCACTCCATCCATGAGCGAATGGCCGGCAGTGTGAGCCGGCCTGCGCGCCCGTGGCAGCCGCCAAATGCGGCCGGTCCACGCCATTACGTCCCCACACCGGGAGAGGCGGGCCCCGATCCGCTGGGCTAGGCTACTGTTTCAGCGGGCGATGGGCCGGGATCGGGTCAGTGAGCGGTGGGCGCGACGTGATCAGGGGACGCAGGTATCTGGTGGCCGGACGGGTGCAGGGTGTGTTCTATCGCGCCACGGCTGCGGAGCATGCGCGCGAGCTCGGCATTCGGGGCCATGCGCTCAATCTGCCCGACGGGCGCGTGGAAGTGATTGCCTTCGGCGCCGAGTCCGCCCTCGAGGAGTTCGTCCGCCGCCTGTGGGCGGGATCCTCGGCCTCCAGGGTGACGAGCGTGGAGATCATCGCCGCGGAGCTCGATCCGGCCGGCGCTCCCGGCGGTTTCTCCACCCGCTGATACCGACATCCCATCGAGGTTGCCCATGCCGAGTGTTCGCCTGAGTTCCAGGGTTCTCCTGAGCGCACTGTGGCTGCTGTCGGTGCCGCTGGCACTGGCGCGCCCACCGGCCCTCCAGCCGCAGGCCGCTACGAGTCAGACCGCAGCCGTGGCCGCCGCCAATCCGCTGGCGGTGGAGGCGGGCGTAGAAATCCTGCGCAAGGGTGGCAGCGCAGTGGATGCCGCGGTGGCGATGCAGGCCATGTTGGGACTGGTGGAGCCGCAGAGTTCGGGCGTCGGTGGTGGCGCCTTCATGCTGTACTACGATGCCGGAAAACGGTCGGTCATGGCGCTCGACGGCCGCGAGAAAGCGCCGGCCGGTGCGACTGCCGACATGTTCCTCGACGAGAACGGCAAGCCGATGACGTATCTGCGGTCCGTGCGGACAGGGCGCTCGACGGGCGTGCCCGGCGCAGTGGCCCTGCTGTCGGCCGCGCACGACCGGCTGGGAAAGCTGCCCTGGAGGGATCTGTTCGAACCCGCCATCCGTGCTGCGACCGATGGCTTCAAGGTGCCGGCCCGGCTTGCCGGTTTCCTCTCGCCCGATTTCCCGCTTCCGGCCACTCCTCAGGTGTTGGCCCTGTTTCACAACAGCAAGGGCGAGCGGCTGCACGCCGGTGACTTGTTCCGCAATCCTGCCTACGCAGCGACCCTGAAGGCCATTGCGGCTCAGGGTCCGAAGGCGCTGTACGAAGGCAGCATTGCCGAGCAGATCGTCGAGCGCACGCACGAGGAGCCCACGCCGGGCACGATGACGCTGCAGGATCTTTCCTCCTACCGTGCCGACTGGGCGGAGCCGCTGTGTCGGCCCTATCGTGAGTATTCGGTGTGCGTGCCGCCGCCACCCTCGAGCGGACTCAATCTCCTGCAGCTGCTCGCGATTCTGGACCACACCGACATGGCGGCCCGGAACCCGAACGATCCGCAGGCCTGGTTCCTGTTCACGCAGGCCAGCCGCCTGATGTACGCGGACCGGGATCGCTACGTGGCGGACCCGCGATTCATCCCGGTGCCCGTGGAGCGCCTGCTGGATCCGGCCTATCTGGGCGAGCGGGCGCGGCAGATCGGCGAACGCGCCGGACCTGCGCCGGCGGCCGGTCAGTTCGCAGGACTCACCCGGGCGCCGGACCGCACTCGCGAGGCGGCCGGTACGAGTCATTTCGTCGTCATGGATGCGGCCGGCAATGTCGTGTCGATGACCACCACGGTGGAGTCGGTGTTTGGTTCCGGTCGCACGGTAGGCGGCTTCGTGCTGAACAATCAGCTCACCGACTTCTCCTCCGTGCCCACGGACGAGCATGGTCAGGTCGCCAACGCAGTGCAGGGCGGCAAGCGGCCACGATCTTCCATGGCACCCGTGATCGTGGTCGATCACGATGGTCGCTTCGTCGCCGCGCTGGGCTCACCCGGCGGTTCGTCCATCCTGGACTACAACGGCAAGACCGTGGTCGGCGTGCTGGCCTGGAAGTTGTCGATGCAGGCAGCCATCGAACTGCCGAATGTCATCGCGCGTGGCAATGACTACTACGGTGAGATTGAGCGGATGTCCCCCGCGGTGATCGCAGGATTGCGCGATCGGGGCATCGAGTTGACCACCGGCCACGCCGAAGGGTCCGGCTTGCACGGGCTGCTGCGCAGACCCGACGGCAGCATCGAGGGTGGCGCCGACCCGCGTCGTGAAGGCATCGTGCGGTTGCTGCCGCCGCCGGCAGCACCCTGATCGATCGGTGGGTGTGCCATCAGCCTAGCGGCGGCGTTCGGCCATCGGAAATCCCAGATCGTCAGCGCCATTCCAGCGCGTCCACTGCGAGATGACCCTGTCGGGGTAATCCCGCTGGCCAATGCTGCCGTTATAGCGCGCGAGCGCCTTGCGCACGTCGTTGCGCTCGTAGCGCAGGTAGTAGCGCAGGATCGCGCAGCCCATGTGGATGTTGGGACCGATGTGGATCAGTTCGTAGCGACGGATGCCGAGCTGCTCCGGCCAGAACGGCATGACCTGCATGAGGCCGACCGCGCCCGCGGATGAGACGGCCCAGCGGTCGAAGCGGCTCTCGACGTCCATGACCGCCATCACGAGCCCCGGCGGAAGGCGCGCCTCGCCAGGTCGGTGTGTCTCGCAGTACACCTGCTTGAGGATCTCCATGCGCTCGTCGCGCTCGCGCACGCTGCGGCGCAACCGCGGCTCCATCAGCGTGTACCACACGGCCGAGTCGTACTGGTCGGTGAAACACTCGGCCTGGGAGATGGCCCGCTGGATGACCTCGCGCAACTCAGGATCGCGCTGCTGATCTGCCTGGATCGCGGTGCTGAGCAGGGTCCCCGCGAGCAGGGCGGTCGCCCGCACCATCCGCAGCCGATACCCTGGGCGCCCGGAGGCAGACTCAGGTCGGCATTCGCGACCTGAGGAAGGCGAGCGCCTCGGCGAGAGCAAACTCCTGGCTGTCCGTATCGCGCCGGCCGCGGTACTCGAGACGGCCCGCTTCCAGGCCGCGCTCGCCCACCACGACGCGGTGCGGGATGCCAAGCAGTTCCGCATCGGCGAACTTGACTCCTGGGCGGGCATCCCGGTCGTCATACAACACTTCGATTCCGGCGGCAGTGAACTCGGCATAGAGCCGGTCGGCGACCTCACGCACCCGTGCGGACTTCTGCATCCCGATCGGCACCAGTACGACCTGGAACGGTGCGATCGGTTCCGGCCAGATGATGCCACGCTCATCGTGATTCTGTTCAATCGCCGCGGCGACGATGCGCGTCACACCGATGCCGTAGCAGCCCATGTACAGGGTCACTTCCTGGCCATGCTCATCCAGCACCAGCCCCTTCATGGGTGAGCTGTACTTCTGGCCGAGCTGGAAGATGTGACCGACTTCGATGCCGCGCGCGATCTTCAGGTGACCGCGGCCGGTGGGGCTGGGATCGCCCTCGACCACGTTGCGCAGGTCGGCGGCGACCGCCCCCTGGATGTCGCGCTCCCAGTTCGCACCGGTGAAGTGCATGTCCTTCTCGTTGGCGCCGCACACGAAATCGGCCAGCGCCAGTGCGCTGTGGTCCGCATACAGGCGTCCCTTGAAACCCACCGGGCCGATGAACCCCACCTCGGTACCGCCCTGGCGCGCGATCCGCTCAGCGCTGGCCATGCGCAGGGGGCTGGCTACTCCCGGCAGCTTCTGTGCCTTGATGGCATTCAGCTCGTGGTCACCCCGCACCACCAGGGCCACCACGTCTTCCTCCGTGCCGTCCACCAGAAGCGTCTTGATCGTCCGGTCCGGAGTGACTTTCAGGAAGCGGGCCAGGCCCTCGATCGTTTTCGCGCCCGGCGTCGCGACCTTGGTGAGCGGCTCACTTGGCGCAGGACGGGGAGTGGTCGGCGCCACCGCCGCAGCCGCTTCGAGGTTGGCCGCGTACTCATCGCCGTCCGAAAACACGATGGCGTCCTCTCCGGACTGCGCCATCACATGGAATTCCTGCGAGAGGTCGCCGCCGATCGCACCGGAGTCCGCACGAACCGCCCGGAACTGCAGGCCGGTGCGAGTGAAGATGCGCGTGTACGCATCGTACATCGCGCGGTAGCCCTCTCTGAGAGACGCCTCGTCCACATGGAACGAGTAGGCGTCCTTCATGATGAACTCGCGCGCACGCATCACTCCGAAGCGCGGCCGGATCTCATCACGGAACTTGGTCTGGATCTGGTAGAAGTTGACCGGCAGCTGCCGGTAGCTCTTCAACTCGCGGCGCGCGATGTCGGTTATGACTTCCTCGTGCGTGGGTCCCGCGCAGAAATCGCGCTGGTGGCGGTCCTTCAGGCGCAGGAGTTCCGGGCCGTATTCTGTCCACCTGCCGGACTCCTGCCAGAGCTCGGCCGGCTGGATCACCGGCATGACCAGCTCCAGGGCACCGGCCCGGTCCATCTCCTCGCGGATGATCCGCTCCACCTTGCGCAGCGTGCGCAACCCGATGGGCAGCCAGCTGTACAGCCCGGCCGCCAGACGCCGTATCAGTCCCGCTCGCAGCATGAGCTGATGACTGACCACTTCCGCCTCGGAGGGGGTTTCCTTGAGGGTGTTGATCGGGTATTGCGATAGCCTCATCGACGCTGTTCTTCAGGTGGGGAAGGCCGGGATCTTAACCTGATAAGATGCCGCCTCGCCGTCGTCTGTGCCGGAGGACGCTGAACCACCCATGGAGATGGAAGCCGAAGAGGAACTGAAGCCGCGCCGCAAGGGCTTCTACATCCTGCCGAACCTGTTCACCACGGCCTGCCTGTTCTCGGGCTTCTACGCCATCGTCGCGGCCATCGACAAGCACTTCGCCCCGGCCGGCGCGGCGATCTTCGTGGCGATGATCTTCGACACGCTGGACGGGCGCATCGCACGCCTCACGCGTACCGAAAGCGCCTTCGGCAAGGAGTACGACAGCCTGGCCGACATGGTCGCCTTCGGCGTCGCGCCCGCCATCGTGGCGTATCAGTGGGGTGTGGTGCGCATCGCGGAGTTCGGCCACTACTGGGGCCGGTTCGGGTGGCTGGCGTGCTTCTTCTACACGGCCGCAGCGGGGATGCGCCTGGCCAGGTTCAACACGCGGTCCGCGGCTGACAAGCGCTACTTCGAGGGGCTGCCGAGCCCCTCGGCCGCCGCCATCGTCGCAGCGTTCGTGTGGTTCTCCAGCACCTTCGCGCAACCGGGGCTCGTGGGCCTGGTGGCGGCGTTTGTGCTTACAGCCAGCGCCGGCGCGCTCATGGTGAGTCGCTTCAGCTTCCCCAGCTTCAAGCAGTTCAAGCTCGACAGGCGGGTCAAGTTCGCCTACGTGCTGATCGTGCCGCTGTTCTTCATGCTCATTGCCGTCGACGCACCGGCCATGTTGCTGTCGATGTTCGCCACCTACGCCCTGTCGGCACCGGTGCTGTGGATCGGCCGCCGCATCCGCCGGCTGTTTCGCGGCCCGCCGCCCCAGCCCGGTCCCGGGTAATGACTTCACCGCGGAACATTGAGTACCTGCAGGCGATGGGAATCGACGTGTGGGTGCCACGACGCGCGGCGCCGGCCGCCGCGACACCTGTGCCGACCGCGGTACCTGCGCAAGCTGCGATAGCCGTGCCGGCCGCCGCCATAGCCGCGCGGGCCACTAGACCTGCGCCGGCTGTAAGACCCGCGGCGGCGGAGCCCGCGTCTGCAGTCACGCCCACAGCCCAGGTGCACCCCTCCCGGTCCCCGCAGGCGGCTGCCGGGACTGCCCCCCCCGTCCCGGGTACGACCTGGGACTCCCTGAAAGCGGAAGTGCTGGCCTGCACCCGCTGTCCCCTGCATACCACCAGAACGCAGGGTGTCTTCGGAGTGGGCAGCCGGGAGGCTCAGTGGCTGGTCGTCGGCGAGGCCCCGGGGGCCGAAGAGGACCGTCGGGGTGAGCCTTTCGTCGGTCGGGCAGGGCACCTTCTGGACGCCATGCTGCGGTCCATTGGCTTGAGCCGCGGCACCAATGTCTATATCGCCAACGTCCTGAAGAGCCGGCCGCCGGGGAACCGGGATCCCAAGCCGGAGGAGGTGACCGCCTGCCTCCCTTACCTCATGCGCCAGATCGAGCTTTTACGCCCCCGTCTGATGCTCGCCGTCGGCCGGATCGCGGCGCAAAACCTGCTCGCCACCGACGTGCCCCTGGGACGCCTGAGGGGCAAGGTGCACCACTTTGGTGAGCTGAATACCCCTCTAATTGTGACGTATCATCCTGCGTACCTCCTGCGGACGCCCGCTGATAAGCGCAAGGCGTGGGAGGACCTGAAATTCGCTCGTAGCGTATTCCGGGAGTTGCAACCAACCTAGGTAACGACGTGTTCTGATGGCAACCGCGCCCGAGCTGCTCGACGCTGTTCCGGACGTCCAGATCCGACCGATGGTGGAAAGTGACGTCCCCGAAGTCGTTGCCCTCGAGCGATCCGCCTATACATTCCCCTGGAGCGAGGGAATCTTCCGCGATTGCCTGCGCGTGGGTTACATCTGCCGTGTAGTGGCTCTGCGGGAGGTCATCATCGGCTACGGCGTCATGAGCGTCGGGGCCGGCGAAGCCCACATCCTGAACCTCTGCATCGGCGATACCTATCGCTGCCGAGGAGTCGGCAGACGTCTGCTGGACTACCTCATTGACCGTGGCACTGCTGCCGGTATGAGCGAGGCCTTCCTGGAAGTGCGTCCGTCAAACACCGCGGCGATCCGCCTGTACCAATCCGCGGGCTTCGAGCAGGTAGGCATGCGGCGGGGCTATTACCAGGCCGTCGGCGGCCGCGAAGATGCCGCCGTTCTCAAGCTGGCCCTGCGCTCGAGGCGCATCCCCGGACGCTAAGTCCTGGACCGCCGGCCGCCGCGTCCGCCGACAGGCCGGGGGCAGCTTATAATGGCAGCTCAACCCGAGAGGATCCCCCTGTGTCCGATGGCGCTATCGCCGAAGAAATCCGGCGCCGACGCACTTTTGCCATCATCTCGCACCCCGACGCCGGCAAGACCACCCTGACCGAGAAGCTGCTGCTGTTCGGGGGTGCGATCCAGATGGCGGGGACGGTGAAGGGGCGCAAGGCCGCGCGCCATGCCACCTCGGACTGGATGCGGCTGGAACAGCAGCGCGGCATTTCGGTCACCTCCTCGGTGATGCAGTTCCCCTATCGGGACAGCATCGTCAACCTGCTGGACACACCGGGCCATGAGGACTTCTCCGAGGACACCTACCGGACGCTGACCGCCGTCGATTCGGCACTGATGGTCATCGACTGCGCCAAGGGTGTGGAGGAGCGCACGATCAAGCTGATGGAGGTCTGCCGGCTGCGCGACACCCCCATCATGACGTTCATCAACAAGCTGGATCGCGACGGGCGCCCGCCGATCGAACTGCTGGACGAGATCGAGAAGGTGCTGGGGATTCATACGGCTCCCATGACCTGGCCGATCGGCATGGGCCGGGAGTTGCGCGGCATCTATCACCTCAGCGAGGACCGGATCTACGTGTACGCGGCCGGTGAGCGGGGCAGGGTGGGCGAGAACCGCACCATCGAGGGACTGGCCAGCGCGGCGGCGCGCGAGTTCCTGGAGGACTTCGCGGCGCAGTTCGACGAGGAAATCGAACTGGTGAAGGGCGCCACCCAGAGCTTCGACCTGCAAGCCTACCGCGCCGGCCGCCAGACCCCGGTGTTCTTCGGCTCGGCCATCAACAATTTCGGTGTGGAGGAACTGCTGGCCTCGTTCACCACGCACGCGCCGGGTCCCCTGCCGAGAACGGCGCGCGAGCGGCAGGTCGAGCCCGAGGAGGACAGGCTGACCGGCTTCGTCTTCAAGATCCAGGCCAACATGGACCCGATGCACCGCGACCGGATTGCATTCCTGCGGTTGTGCTCGGGCAGGTATGAGCGGGGCATGCGTCTGTACCATACCCGGCTCGCCAAGGAAGTGCGGGTTGCCGATGCACTGACCTTCATGGCCGCCGACCGCGCGCAGGCGCAGGAGGCGTTCGCGGGCGATATCATCGGACTGCACAATCACGGCACGATCAACATCGGCGACACCTTCACCGAGGGCGAGCGCCTGACCTTCACCGGCGTACCGAACTTCGCGCCGGAAATCTTCCGCCGCGCCGTGTTGAAGGACCCCCTCAAGATGAAGGCCCTCACCAAGGGCCTGTCGCAGTTGTGTGAAGAGGGCGCGACACAGCTGTTCAAGCCGTTGCGCAACAACGATCTCATCCTCGGTGCGGTCGGGCAGCTGCAATTCGAGGTCGTAGCCTTCCGGCTGCAGGACGAGTATGGCGTCCAGTGCGTGTTCGATAACGTCAATGTCCACACGGCCCGCTGGGTCGAGGCCGGCGATGAGCGCAAGCTCGAGGAATTTCGTGCCCGCGCCTTCGAGAATCTGGCCGTGGATCACAGTGGGGCGTTGGTGTATCTCGCACCATCCCGTGTGAACCTGCAGCTCACGCTGGAGCGCTGGCCGGACATCCGCTTCCATGAGACGCGCGAGCACGCCACGGCCGTCGATGCATGACACGTCAATGCGACGATCACGGGCACTTCAGGCCACCGGCGCCTGACACCGCAGACATGACAGTGCCGCGTAGCCTGAGCGGCTGGAGTGGCGTGACATGAGCAAGGTGCTGACCCGCAGGGACGTATTCGGCTGGGCCATGTACGACTGGGCCAACTCCTCGTTCGCCACCACCGTCATGGCGGGGTTCTTTCCGCTGTTCTTCAAGCAGTTCTGGAATGCCGGGGTGCCGGCCACCGAGAGCACGTTCCGTCTGGGCATCGCCAACGGCGCGGCCAGCCTGGTCGTGGCGCTGATGGCACCGCTGGTCGGGGCCATCGCCGACAAGGGCAGCGCGCGGGTCCGTCTGCTTGGACTTTTCACCGTGCTGGGTGCGGCCACGACCGCGGGCCTGTTTCTCGTGGCCAGGGGCGAGTGGCAGCTCGCGGCTGTCCTCTATGTGATCGCCTCACTGGGATTCTGGGGCGGCAACCAGTTCTACGACTCGCTGCTGACGGATGTGTCGGCGGAGCACGAGTACGATCTGGTGTCGGGCTATGGTTATGCGCTCGGCTACCTCGGTGGCGGGCTGCTGTTCGCTCTCAACGTGGCCATGGTGCTGAAGCCGGCGCTGTTTGGCCTGGCCGATGCGGGCGAGGCGGTGCGCTGGTCGTTCGTGAGCGTCGGTGTGTGGTGGGCCGGGTTCACCCTGTTCACCCTCACCCTCGTGCGCGAGCGCCCCGGGCATACACCCCTGCCGGCCCTGCAGGCGATCCGCGCCGGGGCGGCCGAACTGGCGGGCACGATCCGCCACCTGCGCGGCGATCGCGTGCTCATCTGGTTCCTGCTCGCCTACTGGTTCTACATCGATGGCGTGAACACCATCATCAAGATGGCCGTGGACTATGGCCTCTCGCTGGGACTGAAGCAGAACAGCCTGATCACGGCGCTGCTGGTCGTGCAGTTCGTGGGCTTCCCGGCCGCACTGGGCTTCGGCTGGCTGGGCCAGAAGCTCGGGCCGCGGACCGGCATCGGGATCGGTCTGGCGGTGTACGCGGGCATCGCCGGCTACGCGTACTTCCTGCACAGCGAGGCGCAGTTCATGGCGATGGCCATCATCATCGGCCTGGTGCAGGGAGGCGTGCAGTCTCTGTCCCGTTCCCTGTTCGGCCGGCTCGTGCCGCCCGGCAAGGCGGGCGAGTTCTTCGGTTTCTACAACCTGATGGGCAAGGCCGCGGCCATCCTCGGTCCGACGCTGACCGGTGTCGTCGCACTGATGACCCACGACTCCCGCCTCGCCATTCTCTCCATCGTGGTCCTGTTCGTGATCGGCGCGCTGTTTCTCATGAAGGTTCCAGTTTCAGCCGCGCGACGTCCCGCGCAAAACGGCTGACCTGCCGCGCGTGCGAGTCCGGCGCCGGCGGCCCGTAGCGCAGGCGGCTGTAGTTCATGATCAGCGTACGCACCGCTGACGCCAGATCGGGCCGGTTGCGCGCCACTTCGTCTGCGTAGGCCAGCGGTCCCTGGTGCGGTTGGCGAATGACGCCGGCGCGCGCCAGCTTGCGGCACAAACGATCGTACGCGCGCGCGAGGCGATCCGGCCGCTGCAGGCGGACCGTGCGGCCTACGCGCCATGCGATCCACAGCATCCAGCCCACGAGCCCGGCAGCGAAGATCCACGCGAGTTGCCGCGCGCCCGGCGAATCGAAACCCAGCCGCTGCAGTATGCGCAGCTGATCGTCATAGTTGAATCGCACCACGCGATCGTTCCACCAGGCATTGAGCGCATCCCACCGCTGAAGCAGGGACATCAGCCAGGGACTCGACCAGACGAATCGCGCCGGCGCGGACACGGCATCCGGCAGCAAATCGAGGATGCCGCGGCGCAGTCTCTCCGGCGCCACCACTCCGGTGGGGTCAACACGAGTCCAGCCGCGACCTTGCAGCCAGACTTCGGCCCACGAGTGCGCATCCGACTGGCGCACGATGAAGTACTGGCCCACGGGGTTCCATTCTCCGCCGAGATAACCGGTGACCACGCGAGCCGGAACATCCGCGGCGCGCATGAGAGAAACGAACGCCGAGGCGTAGTGACCGCAGAAGCCGACACGTGTGTCGAACAGGAAGTCGTCCACGGAATCGGTGCCGAGCGCCGGTGGCGTCACGGAGTACGTGAAGCCTCCGGTGCGCAGGTAATTCATCACTGCATCGACGTAAGCGGCATCGGAAGTGGCGCGGGCGCGCAATTTCAGCGCCAGCTCACGCGAGCGCGGATTGCGATCCTCGGGCACAGCCGTGTCCTGCCGGCGCGCGAGGCGCGACAGCTCCACGTTCGAACGCGTGCTCGTGTAAGACACCAGGTCGTAGCTCGTTGCCTCGGTCACGGGCTCCGCGGACATCAACTGGTAGTCGTACGTGAAGTAGACCTTTGAGTCCGGCGAGCCGGTGGCCGTGTCCAGCGAGAACCACCAGCGCTGCGAGCTGGGTTCGAGCGAAATCCGGTAGCGGTAGGGCCTGCCCAGGTACTCCAGTGGCTGCTGGCGGTAGTAGCTGTTGGGCGAGCGGCGCCAGGTGTAGCCGTCGAAATCGTGGAGCACCGGTCCGCGCCAGTAGCGTTCCTGTGGCGGCGGCAGGGGCCCGGTGAACTTCGCCCGGAAGGCCACCTCGTAGGAGCTGGTGAGCCGGGTGATGCTCCCCGGACTCATCGTATCGCTCAGTCCGGTGGTCGCCTCACCCGTGCGGGGGATGGCCCAGAAGGCTCCGGGGATGCGGGGAAAGAATACGAACAGCAGCGTGGCCAGCGGCAGCGCGTAGAGCAGGCTGCGCCCGGCGAGCAGCACGGCCGCGCGGTCCCCGAATCCGCCCGCAACCTCGGCATGGCGGGTTCTTCCTCCGCCGGGCGTCCGCGGATCCTGCGAGGACGTCCGCGCAACGGTCCCGGGCGCCATGGGCGCTGCATAGGACACAACAGCCAGTGCCGAGCAACACACCCATGCCTGCAGCAGGTACAGCGGCGTGCGCAGCAGGTTCTGGCGGTCGAGGCAGGCCGCCAGCAGCAGGAACAGGCCGGCGGCCACCACGATGAACTGGTCGCGCTGCGCGCGGGTCTCCAGCAGTTTGATGGAGCCCATGAGCACCAGCAGCGCGGTGCCGGCGCTCAGGCCGTTGAGCGTGTGAAAGCGCATCACCACGCCGCCGACCAGCACCAGCGCGACCAGGCTGCGCAGGGCCGTATTGGGCAGCCATGTCGCGCGCACGGCCGCCACCAGTCGCCAAATGATGAACAACAGGGTCGCGACCGGCACCCACGCCGGCAGGCGATCGATGTTAAGGAGCACGCCGCCGGCGAAGGCGCCCGCGGCCCAGGCAATGGATCGGGTCGGGTTCATTCGAGTCCGAACACGGCCAGGGCGCCCAGGCAGCGGTGACAGTGTTCCGCGCCCCGACTCGGATCGATGCGCTGTCCGGGCAGAGTCAGGCCGTAGAGCTCGCCCGCCGCCTCCGCGTCCACGACCCAGCGTGCGAGCTGCTCCAGGCGTGCTTCAGCACTCAGCGCCCCGAGTGCGTCGTAATCGAACCAGCGCATCTCGGAGCCCGCGGCGCCATATTCCTTCACCAGTAGCGGCGCCTCGCGCGCGTAGGCTTTCCAGTCGACTTGCCGCGGCGAATCTCCGTGCCGGAAGGGTCTCAGGCCGAGCCATTCATCCCACCCGGGACTGCTCGTGGCGCGCACGCCGTCCGTGCCGCCGAACCCCGGCATGGGCAATGAGCCATGCGGGCGCGGATAGACGAGCAGTTCGAGCGGTGCGTGCACCCATGTCCAGGTGCGGAACAACCCAAAAGGATGCCGGGTCACGAGCTTCAGCCTGTCGATGCGCATCCGCCCGCGCCGTGGCGCATCGACGGTCAATTCGATTTGCTCCCGGCCCTGCGGTGGCAGGTCCGCGCTCATCGGCGCTGCGTCCGGCAGTGACGCCAACACCCGATACCGCGCCGGTCCCGCCGGGTTGTCGAAGGTCAGATCGAGGAGGCCCACGCCGCGGGCAAACGCCGGCTGCGTGCTCGCCGCGAGCAGTCGCGCACCGAGCAGATTGCGGTGGCACTGGTGCATGACGACCAGGCCGAACCCCATCAGCAGGAAGGTCAGGAACAACGCCACGCTGTTCGCGTAATTCAGGCCCGCGACCAACATCAGCAGGAGCAGCAGTCCGAATCCGACACCGGCCCGTGTGGGCAGGATGTAGAGCCGGCGTCGCTCGAGGGTGAGAGGCAGAGCGTCGGGTCCCTGCCGCTGCCGGATCCACCGGGCCATCCGCCCGCGCAGCCAGGCGTTCATCAGCGCGGCACGGACACCGCTTTGATCAACTCGGCCGCGATGGTGTGGCCGTCAGCGCTGCTGATGGGTTCGCGCCGCTCCAGCCGGTGCGACACCACCGCAGGCAACACTGCCTGAATGTCATCCGGCAGCACCGCCTTGCGACCCGCCAGGTGCGCCCAGGCCTGGGCTGAGCGGATCAGACCTTGCCCCGCGCGCGGCGACAGACCGAGTTTCAGGTCGGAGCGCTCGCGAGTGCGGGCAATCAGGTTCTGCACGTAGTCGAGCAATGCATCCGAGACATACACCGAACGAACGTGCTGTTGGATTCGGAGCACCGCGTCCGGATTGAGTACCGCGGGCATCTGCGCCAGCATCTCGCGCCGCTCGCCGTTGCGCAGCAGTTCACGCTCATGGGCCGCGTCCGGATAACCGAGCGTCACGCGCATGAGAAAGCGGTCCAGCTGCGATTCCGGCAGCGCGAACGTACCGAGCTGTTCGTGGGGGTTCTGCGTGGCCACGACGAAGAATGGTTCCGGCAGCCTGTAGGTGGTCACATCCGCGCTGACCTGACGCTCTTCCATGGCTTCCAGCAACGCACTCTGCGTGCGCGGACTGGCGCGATTCACCTCGTCCGCCAGCAGCAGTTGCGTGAAGATCGGACCTTGCCGGAAGTGGAATTGCTGGCCGACCCGATCGAACACCGACACGCCGATGATGTCCGCCGGCAACAGATCGCTGGTGAACTGCACCCGCTGCCAGGCAAGTCCCAGCACGTGCGCGAGCGCATGCGCCAGGGTCGTCTTGCCGACGCCGGGGACGTCCTCGATCAGGAGATGGCCGCGAGCCAGGAGACAGGCCACGCACAGACGCAACTGCGCCGGCTTGCCGAGTATGACGGTTTCGAGTGTGCCGACGGCCCGGTGCAACGCCGCGGAGTCTGTATCGATCGCGGCGGCTGCGTTCATGATTTCATTAATACCCGCACCCGCTCGAGCTGCGCCGTGAGCGCGGTCACAGTGCGTTCCAGTTCGGCCTGCCGGGCCCGCTCGCCCTCCACGACGTCCGCCGGCGCATTGCGCACGAAGTTGTCGTTCCCGAGGCGGCCGCGGATCTTCTGCAGGTCGGCCTGGCTGCGGCTGAGCTGTTTGCCCAGCCGCTCGGCCTCGGCTCCCGCATCGATCAGGCCCGCCATGGGCACGAGAATGGACAGTTCGCCTACGAGTGCGGTGGCGGATTCGGGTGCGGTGGCGCCGGGATCGAGCACGGTGACGCTCTCCAGGCCCGCGAGCTTCTCGATGTAGGCGAGATGACGCTCGACATGGGTCCGGTCCTGCGCGGAGGCGTTCTGCAGCAGCACCGGGATCAGCCGCGAGGGCTTGATGTTCATCTCGCCACGGATCTGGCGCACACCCAGCACGAACGACTGGATCCAGTTCACTTCGGCTTCCGCTGCCGCATCGCGCGGAAATTCTTCGGCACGGGGGAAAGGGGCCAGCATGACGCTCGGACCCGAGCGACACGCCAGAGCGGCCACGCCTTGCCAGATCTCCTCCGTGATGAAGGGCATGAAGGGGTGCAGGGCGCGCTGCAGTGCTTCGAGGATGACAGCCAGGGTCTGACGTGTTCCGCGCTTCATGGCCGCGGACGCAGTCGGCGACTGCAACACCGGCTTCGTCAACTCCAGGTACCAGTCGCAGAACGCGTACCAGGTGAATTCGTACAGGGCCGTGGCAGCGTAGTCGAACCGGTAGTCGCGGAAGGCGGTTTCGACCTCCGACACCATGTGTCCGAAGCGCGAGCGTATCCACTGATCGGCCACCGACAGCTCGACAGGCCCGGGATCCGTCTGCAGTTCACCCACCGACAGCGCGACGAAGCGCGCCGCGTTCCACAGCTTGTTGCAGAAATTGCGGTAGCCGGCCACGCGGCCGAGATCGAAGCGGATGTCGCGGCTGGGGGAGGCGAGGGCGGCCAGCGTGAAGCGCAGAGCATCGGTGCCGTGCGCAGCAATGCCCTCGGGGAACTGTTTGCGGGTGGACCTGGCGATGTTCGCCGCGAGTTGCGGCTGCATCATGCCGCTGGTGCGCTTGGTGACCAGGTCTTCCAGTCCGATGCCGTCCACGATGTCGAGCGGATCGATGACATTGCCCTTGGACTTGGACATCTTGTCGCCGTGCTCGTCGCGGATCAGGCCGGTGATGTACACGTCGCGGAACGGTACTTCGCCCATGAATTTCAGGCCCATCATCATCATCCGGGCCACCCAGAAGAAGATGATGTCGAACCCGGTGACCAGCGTGTTGGTCGGATAGAAGCGGGCGAGCTCGGGAGTCTGTTGCGGCCAGCCAAGTGTGGAGAACGGCCACAGGGCCGAGGAGAACCACGTATCCAGGACGTCCTCGTCCTGGCGCAGCCTCACGCCGGCCGCGAGTTTGTGGCGGCTGCGGATCTCGGCTTCATCCCGTCCGACATAGACATTCCCTTGCGGGTCGTACCAGGCGGGGATGCGGTGACCCCACCAGAGCTGCCGGCTGACACACCAGTCCTTGATGTTGCGCATCCACTCGAAATACGTGCGCGACCAGTTCTCGGGCACGAACCGCGTGCGGCCTTCCTCCACGGCGGCGATCGCCGGCGCAGCCAGGGGCGCGATCTTCACGTACCACTGATCGGTCAGATACGGTTCGAGCACGGCTTCGGTCCGGTCACCGCGCGGCACCACCAGCTGGTGCTTCTCGACGCGCTCGATCAACCCGGCAGCCTGCAGCTCCTCCACGGCGCGCTTGCGCGCTTCGAAGCGGTCCAGTCCGCGGAAACGCTCCGGGACGTTTTCGTTCAGCGCCGCGCGCGGTGTGAAGATGTTGATCTGTTCGAGCCCGTGACGCTGGCCCACCTCGTAGTCGTTGAAGTCGTGCGCCGGGGTGATCTTCACCGCGCCCGAGCCGAACGCTGCGTCGACATAACTGTCCGCGATGATCGGAATCAGCCGATCCGTGAGCGGCAGGCGCAGCCTGCGGCCGACGAGGGCGGTGTAGCGCTCGTCAGTGGGATTGACCGCCACGGCGGTATCGCCAAACAGGGTCTCCGGGCGCGTCGTGGCCACGCTGATGTGACCTGAACCCTCCTCGAGGGGGTAGCGCAGGTGCCAGAGCTGGCCTTCCTCGGGTTCGTTCTGCACTTCCAGGTCGGACAGCGCTGTGAGCAGCACCGGGTCCCAGTTGACCAGCCGCTTGCCGCGATAGATGAGCCCCTCCTCGTGCAGGCGGACGAACACCTCGACGACCGCGCGCGACAGGTCCGGGTCCATCGTGAAGCGGTCGCGCGACCAGTCCACCGAATCCCCGAGCCGGCGCATCTGTGCGCCGATGGTGCCGCCGGATTGCTCCTTCCAGCGCCACACGCGCTCGACGAACTCCGCGCGTTTCAGGTCGGTGCGCTTGATGCCCTGTGCGTTGAGCTGGCGCTCGACCACCATCTGGGTGGCGATGCCGGCATGATCGGTACCCGGCTGCCACAGGGCCGCATCGCCCCGCATCCGGTGGTAACGCGTCAGTGCATCCATCAGGGTGTGCTGGAAGGCATGCCCCATGTGCAGCGTCCCGGTCACGTTCGGCGGCGGAATGACGATGCAGTAGGGGGCGCCCTGACCGTGTGGCGCGAACCAGCCTTCCGATTCCCAGCGTGCGTAGATCCGCCGCTCGATCTCGTGCGGCGCGTAGACTTTATCCATCGGTTGGCTGAACCTGAGCGGTGGTGGCGCGAAACGGGCGCCGCAGGATTATAGCGGGGGCTGCCGGGCTTGCGCCGGGCCCGCCGGACCGGCCCCAGGGAGGTCAGGCCGGCGCCGCGGCCGTCCTACAGCGGCGATGCTGGCGGTGGCCTTCAGTCGCCGCGGACGTTGTGGGAGGCGGGCTTGACGCCTAGTTCCCGATAGGCGCGGAAGCGGGCGCGTCCCGCGCGCCGGCGTGCCTCGTCTCCATCGATGATCTCTGCCACGCGCTGCGTTTTTGCCAGACACGTCGGCACGTCCGGAGCCAGATTGATGATGACATCCACCTGCCTCTCCGGTACGGCCCCCGCGCTGAGCAGCACCGGCACATCGGCGGAGGTTCCGGGGCTCAGCATTTCGTGTGGCACGAAGCTGCCATCCATGAACGTCCACAGCAGATCATCCAGGGTGCGCAGTTCCTCCGGGTCGCTGTGCCAGAGCAGGGTGCTCTGGCCGGACAAGTAGGCCTTCTCCGCCAGGCGACAGGCCACTCGCAGGCGCGCACCCGGGGCGGCCTCCTCCAGCACGTAGAAATCCACGCGAAGCGTGTCCTGCGCACTGGCTGCCGTTGCGGCGGCGACCGTCGCTGCGCTCTCAGGAACCGCGCTGATGGCGGATGAGCCGGGCAGCGAGTGCCTTGCGCCGCTCGAGCCGGCAGAAGCGGACGTGTCGACGCTTTCGACCATGGCTTACGCCGTTGCGCGTCAGCGGCCGGCGCGATGTATGAGGAAGTCCGCGAGCAACGGCGTGGGTCGCCCGGTGCTGCCTTTCTGCGCACCGCCCTGATAAGCAGTGCCCGCCACGTCGAGATGCACCCATTTGAGCCCCTGCGTGAACTTGCCCAGGAAGGCGGCGGCCGTGATGGCGCCGCCCTCGCGACCACCGACGTTCGCCACATCGGCGAAGTTGCTCTTGAGCTGCTCGGCGTACTCCTCAGTCAGGGGCAGATGCCAGGCCCGGTCGTCGGCACGCAGGCCGGCGGCGACCAGCTCGCGCACCAGATCCTCGTCGTTGCCCATTGCGCCGGAGTGATGGTGACCGAGCGCGATCACACAGGCACCGGTGAGCGTGGCGATATCCACCACGGCACCGGGATTGAAGCGTCGCGCGTAGTGGAGCGCATCGCTGAGGATGAGCCGGCCTTCGGCATCGGTGTTCAATATTTCGACAGTCAGCCCGGCGGAGCTGGTGGCGATGTCGCCAGGCTTGACGGCATGCCCGCTGGGCATGTTCTCCACCGCGGCCACCAGGCCGATCACCCGGATCGGCAGTTTGAGCCGCGCCGCGAGCGACAGGCAGGCGAGCACGGCGGCCGCCCCGCTCATGTCGAACTTCATCTCGTCCATGCCGGGCGGGTCCTTGAGTGAGATGCCGCCGGTGTCGAACGTCACCCCCTTGCCCACCAGCACCACAGGCGCCTTGTCCGTCCTGCTGCCGCGATGCTCGAGCACGATGAAGCGGGGCGGCTCATGGCTGCCCTGCGACACGGCGAGCAGGCATCCCATCTTCTCGCGCCGGATGGCCGCTTCATCCAGCACCTGCACCTTCAGCGAGGGATGGGTCTTCGCCAGCGCCCGCGCCTGATTGCCGAGGTAGGTGGGTGTGCAGACATTCGCCGGCAGGTTGGCCAGGTCGCGCTGCAGGCTGGCCGCGGCGGCAATGGCCTCGCCATGTGCAAGACCCCGCTCGGTGGCCTCGACGCCGGCCTTGCGGACCGGTCCCGCCACGATCTTCTGCAGGGCGTGAGGCTTGGGTTTCTTGGCCGTCTTCAGGTCGTTGATCCGGTACAGGGCAGTGCCGAAGATCTCCGCCACTGCCCGGCCGAAGTAGTAATCGTCCAGCTCTTTCACCGGAGGCCGGTCCAGGGCCACCGCGGCGCTCGCGATCCGCGTGCGGGTCAGAGCCGCGGCGGCGGCCGCCAGCGCCTTGCGCCAGCCCTTGCGCGCCAGCGTCTTGCCGTTGCCAAGTCCGGTCAACAGCACGCGCGAGGCGTGGATTCCAGGGACTTCCGTCACCAGCAGCGTTTCGCCCACGCGACCGGAGAAGTCCCCTCGGGCCAGCAGCTTCTTCAGCCGCCCGCCGGCTGCCGCGTCGATATCCAGTGCCTCCTGCGCCAGCTCGCCCTCTTCGAAGGCGCCGACGATGAGGCAATCCACGCTCAGCGTGGTCACTCCCTTGACCCAGACCTCGAACTGCATTCGCTCTCCCCTTTGGCGCTGCGCCGTTGATTGCGTGTACGCTACGCGCGCGGGCCGCTTGTTGATTTGCGTGGCGCGGCGGCGCGCGGGCAAGCGCGAAGTGTAACCCAAGTGACAGACTGACAGCCGCCGGTGTGCTCAGGCGGCACGAGCGAGCCAACGGTTGGGGAAGATTCTCGGACGCTACATCCTGCGGGAAGTCCTCGTGGCCTCGGTGGTCGTCACCTTCGTCCTGCTGGTCATCCTGCTGGCCAACCAGATCGCGGTGGTGCTGGAGCGGGCAGCGCTGAACCAGTATCCGCAGGGCGTGGTGCTGCAGCTGATCGGGCTTGGCGCGCTGCAAAACCTCAGCATCCTCATCCCGGTCGGACTGTTGCTCGGCGTGGTGCTCGCCTTCGGCCGCCTCTATCACGACAGCGAGATGGCGGCTGCGCTCGCCTGTGGCATCAGTCCGCGCGGGCTGTATGCCGCCGTGGCGCTGCTGGCCCTGGTGGCGGCCAGCGTCCTGGCTTGGCTGACGCTTTCGCTTGCCCCGGAGGCAACCGCGCAGGCGCTGAGCCTGCGCAACGCCGCTGTGCGCGCCGGCCAGTTCGCGCCCATCGCCCCGGGGAAATTCCGCTCCTTCGGCGGCGGCAATGCGGTGGTGTACGCCGAGACGGCCAATGCCGACGGCACGCTGGGCAACGTGTTCGTCGAGCACAACCGCGGTCCCAGGGTTGAAGTGGCTCTCGCCGAGCGAGCGCGTCACTCGGTGACGCCGGATGGCATGACTCACACGATCACGCTCTACGATGGGGAGCGCTTCGAGGGCGTTCCCGGCAGCCCGCAGTTCCGTATGGTCCGGTTCGCGGAGCATGTGGTGCCCGTTCAGGTGCCCGCGCTGTCCGACGTGGTGCGCAATCTGGACGCCCAGCCCACCCGCGCGCTGGTGGATTCCCCTGATCCGGACAAGCGCGCGGAGCTGCACTGGCGCGTGGCGCTGCCCATCATGTGCCTGGTGCTGACTCTGCTCGCGGTACCGCTGGCGCGTCTGAAGCCCCGCCAGGGGCGCTACGCGCGGGTATGGCTCGCCATCGTGATCTATTTCGTCTACTCGAATCTGATCTCGGCCGCCAAGGTGTGGTTCGCCAAGGGCAGCACGCCGCCGGAGCTGGGTCTGTGGTGGACGCACGTGGCGGTTGCCCTGATGGCGCTGCTGCTCATCAAGGGGCCCGGCACTTTCGCCAACGTCCGCCTGAGGCTGCGCTCGTGACCGTCCTCGACCGCTACATCGTGCGCACTATCCTGGGCTCGGTGCTCCTGGTCATGTCCGTGCTCGTGATACTCGGGGCGCTGCTGGTGTTCATCGATCAGCAGGACGATA
>DATKLO010000225.1:0-26360 GCA_035542375.1 Steroidobacteraceae bacterium
TGGTTCCGCGAGTCGCTCACGAACGGTGGCCGCATCCTCCGGGTGCAAATGCACACGCACTTCGCGGGCGGACACCGGCAACTGCGACAGTGCTTCCCGGATTATCCCGATCACCTGGGTGGGATCCATGCGCAGCTCGCGCCGCGCGAGCTGTTTGCCCACCGTCAGCGCCAGTTGCAACAGCTCCTTCTCGACTGTTTCATCGAGGGCCTCCAGTGGCCGGGACATGAGCTGCAGAATGGACTCCAGCTGCCGGACCCTGGATGCCAGGGCCTGCAGCGAGAGCTGACTTTCGGCCTGCGCCTTCTCCAGTCCGGCCTGGTATCCGCGGGCCTCGCTTTCCTGGAGCGCCTGGCGCAGGACGTCGATGGTGTTGTCGCCCGGTTTGCGGCGTTCGTCACGACGGCCCACTACCGGGCCGCCGACGTCCGGCATTCTCCAGCGCTCGACCGATGCCGGGGCGCTCGGGGCGCGCCTGGAATCAGACATATTCGTCGCCCTTGTTGGACAGCTGGATCGTGCCGGCCTCCGCAAGCTTGCGCGCCGTCTGCAGGATCTCCTTCTGGGCGCCTTCGACTTCCGAGATGCGCACCGGACCCTTCGATTCCAGGTCGTCCTTCAACATCTCGGCCGCGCGCTGCGACATGTTCTTGAAGATCTTCTCCTTCATGGCGTCCTCGCAGCCCTTCATGGCCAGCAGCAGCTTGTCGCTGGACACCTGGCGCAGCAGCTCCTGCATGCTGCGATCGTCGATCTCGAGCAGGTTGTCGAAGACGAAGATCAGGTCCTGGATGCGCGAGCCGAGCGCTTCGTCGGTCTGCACGATCTGCTCCATGATCACGCCTTCCTGGCTGGGCTCGAGGTTGTTGATGATGTTGGCCGCCGCCTTGGCACCGCCCAGCGCGGAAGTGCGCGTCGCGCCCTTGCCGGCGAAGGTCTTCTCCATGATGTCGTCGAGTTCGCTGAGTGCGCTCGGCTGGACTCCGTCCAGGGTCGCGATGCGCATCATGATGTCCGACCGGATGTTGGCCGGCAGGCAGGCGAGGATCTCGGCCGCCTGGTCCGGCTCGAGGTAGGCCAGCACGATGGCGATGATCTGCGGATGTTCCAGTCGGATGAGCTCGGCGACGGCGCGCCCGTCCATCCACTTCAGCGCCTCCAGCCCCTTGGTGGAGCGGCCGATGCTGATGCGGTCGATGATGTTGGCGGCCTTTTCCGAGCCCAGTGCGTCCACCAGCACCTTGCGCAGGAAGTCCTCGGCCCCGACGCCGACCGAAGTCTGGCTTTCCACCGAGGCGCTGAACGCGGACACCACGCCCTGCACCTCTTCCCGCGATACGTTGGCAAGCTTCGCCATCGCGGCGCCGATGCGCTGCACTTCCTTGGCGCCCATGTGCTTGAGCACCTGGGCGGCTTCCTGCTCGCCCAGTGTCAGCAACAGGATGGCGGCGCGCTCCGTTCCGGTGCGCTCGCCCTCAGCGGGTTTACTCATCCTGCGCCACCCATCCGCGCACGACCTGCGCTACGCGCTTCGGATCCTGCGTCACCATGGCACGGGCCTGAGCGACCTGGGCCTCATGATTGGCGGCGGCCGTCTCCTTGGCGCCCGGAAGGGCAGCCGGCGCCTCCGGCGGGGGCTCTCTGGGCGCCATGGCCGCGCCCAGCGGGACTTTCACGGGTCCGATCAGTGTCTTGATCATGGGACGCAGCACGGCGAGTACCAACACGAGGAGAACCACGACGCCGGCAACGACCTTGGCCATATCCTGGAAGAAGGGCGTTTCCCAGATCTTCGGCTTCACCAGCTCACCGTCGCCGGCAGTTGGAGGCGCTTCATGGGTAAACGAGGCGTTGACGACGTTGACGCTGTCGCCGCGCGATTCGTCGAAGCCGACCGCATCCTTCACGAGCCGATCGACGTGCTCGAGCTGCTCTTTCGACAGCGGCGTCTCGACCGTCTTGCCGTCCTTGCCGGTCGTGCGGACGTTGTCGATGAGCACGGCGACCGTGAGCCGACGCAGTCTTCCCGCGGGCTGACGGGTGTAGTTGAGCGTCCGGTCGATTTCGTAGTTGCGCGTTGACTGCTTGGTCGAGTTGTCCGACACGCCCGCGCTACCTGCACCGGGCACCGGTGAAGTTGCCGCGGCGGCGGCGGCCGTTGCGGCTTGCGGTGCGCCTGTGGCGGCTGGCGGTTTGGCCGCGGGCGGCGCTGCGCTCGGCGGGGGCTGGGCAACACCTGCGGCGGGCGGCTGATTGGTGAGCGCACCGGGCACTCCCTGCACGCCGGATCCGTCGCGGCTGCTGGACTCGGAAATCTGTTCGCTGCGCACGATCTGACTGTCGGGACGATACTGCTCGTGGGCTTCCTCGCTCACCGCCATGTCCATCTGCGCCACGACCTGGGCGCGCACGCGGCCAGGGCCCACCAGCGGCAGCAGCAGTGCTTCGATCTTCTGTGAGTAGTCGTCCTCCAGACGGTGCACCATGTCGTACTGCTGCTCGCGCACGGCGAACTGGTCATGTCCCTCGGGCGAGGAGAGGAGGCGACCCTGCTGGTCCACCACGGTGACCTGTCCCGGGTCGAGGTCGGGGATGCTCGAGGCCACCAGGTTGACGATGGCCTGGATCTGTTCCTGTTCCAGCCGCCGACCCTGCTTGAGTTGCAGGAATACCGAGGCGCTGGCGCCCTTGTGGTCGCGCACGAAAGCGGACTGCCGCGGTACGGCCAGGTGCACGCGCGCCCCCTCGACCGGCCGCAGGGCGGCGATCGTGCGGGCCAGCTCGGCCTCCAGGGCATGCTGGTAGCGCGCGTTCTCCATGAACTGGCTGACACCGAAACCCGGATCCTTGTCCATCACGGCGAAGCCGCCGCCGCCCTCGGGCAGACCCTGCCCGGCGAGCTTCAGGCGCGCATCGTTGATGCGCTCCTGGGCGACTTCGATAGAGTTGGTTCCGGGCGGGATGCGATACGGAATCTGCGCTGCTTCCAGTGCCTGGGTGACCTGCGCCTGGTCCTCGGTGCCGAGATTGGCGTACAGCAAACTGTAGGTCGGCCCGCGCGACCAGAGCACGACGGTCACGCCGGCGGCCACCGCCATGGCGATGCCGATCAGCAGCAGCAGCGGCTTCAGACCCGCGGGGATGCCTGTCGGAGCGGGCAGTTGTGCAACTTCAGCGTTCATAGCGCGGAATTGATCCAGGAGCGGCCGGTCGCCGGCGCGCTGCCAACATGACGAACGGCGCCCGCGGCGCCGCGATGATTACGAATTCCGGTCCTCATGCCTGTCGCAACCCGTGTCAGACCTGCATGTTCATGATTTCCTGATACGCACTCACCAGCCGGTTGCGCACTTCCGTCAGGGCACGGAAGGAGACGCTGGCCTTCTGGATCTCGAGCATCACCTGCGGCAGCTCGACACCGGGCTCGCCGCGCTGGAAGGCCGTGGCCAGCTGCGAGGCGCGCAGATCGGCCTGGTTCACCTGGTCGACGCCGCGGCTCAGGATGTTGGCGAACTCGCTCGGCCCGCTGCCGGGCTGTACGCCCGCGGCGGCCTGCGAAGTGCCCACGCGCGTCTGCGCCGACAGCGAGCGGATCTGCGCGAGAACGGCATCAATCTCCATCTGGCTCATGACTTGAAATTCCTCCTGGCGGCTCAGGCGGCCGGCACGTCGATGCCGGCCTCACGCAGGCGGGCCAACTTGTAACGCAGCGTGCGCTGGCTGATTCCGAGCCTCTCGGCCGCTTCGCGGCGGCTGCCCTGGCCGCTGCGCAGGGCATCGAGGATGAGGTCGCGCTCGGCCTGATCCAGCGAAGTGGCGAGTGAGCCGGCGGCACTCTGCGCGGTGGCGCCGCTGCCGCCCGCCGCACCCGGCGCAGCCGTACTGGCTTGCGAAGCGCGACCCGCGGTCGCGGTCGCTCCGAGCGCCAGCGTGACCGGTTCGCTCGCGACACCGTCGTTGGCCAGTTCGAACTGGATGTGTTCGGGACGAATCACCGGTCCGTTCACCAGGATCAGCGCACGCTGCAGGAGGTTGTCCAGCTCGCGCACATTGCCGGGCCAGGGATACGTCAGCAGCAGGTGAGCGGCTTCGGCGCTCAGGGCCGGAATGGATTCGCCGGGCCGGCAGCGGGAGCTCAGGAGCTGCATGGCCAGCGGCAGCACGTCGTCGCGGCGCAGGCGCAGTGGCGCCACCGCGAGAGGGAATACGTTCAGGCGGTAATAGAGGTCCTCGCGGAAGCGACCCGCGGCCACTTCCTCTCGCAACCGCCGGTTGGTGGTGGCGAGCACGCGCACGTCCAGGTCGATCGGGGTGCGGCCGCCGAGGCGCTCGACCTCGCGCTCCTGCAGGATGCGCAACAGCTTCGCCTGCAGGCCCAGTGGCATCTCCGTGACCTCGTCCAGCAGCAGGCTGCCACCTTGCGCCTGTTCGAACTTGCCGGCATGGGCCGCGTGCGCGCCGGTGAAGGCGCCACGCTCATAGCCAAACAGCATCGCCTCGAGCATGTTCTCGGGAATCGCGGCACAGTTGACCGCCACGAAGGGCTGGCGGCTGCGGGGGGAGCAGCGGTGGATGAACCGGGCCAGCACTTCCTTGCCGGTACCGGACTCACCGACGATCAGCACCGTGCAATCGCTCGCCGCGACACGCCGCGCAAGATCGATCAGCCGCGTGGACGTGCCGGCGCAGGCCACGGGCTCTGGCTCGTTGCGCATCACACAGGCGGCTGCCGTCTGTTTCTCGATCTGGGCTTCGAACATTCAACCTCCCACGCACACGGGTGCCTGGTGGGAGGGATAGTGCAAAAGGCGTGCCGGCCCGGATCGGGCAACAAAGCGTGAAGGGGATCACAACCGCGGCACGAATGTGCCGCGCGACCGTCAATCTTCCGGCGCAGTCTCGCCAGCGGCCATGCCGAGCTTGCGGAGCTTCTCGACGAGCGTGGTGCGACGCAGATTCAACAGGCGGGCGGCCTGCGCGACCGTGCCGCGCGAGCGCTGCAGGGCCTGTTCGATCAGCTGGCGCTCGATGGCCAGCAGGTGCTCGCGCAGGTCGAGCCCTTCCTCGGGCAGAGTCGCCAGCGTTTCACCGCCCGTGCAGGCGGGGGCTTCGAGATCTTCATCCGACAGCGCACGGTCCTCGAGGACCAGCAGCGCGGTTTCATCGGTGAGCTGGCTATCCCCGGCGCCGAGTGCAGCATCCGTGGAGAGCGAATCATCGGTGGCGGTCAACATCCCGACAGGGTCTGCCGGTGTCACCGCGGACAGGCTCGCTTCGGCGCTCTCGCCGGGCTTCCAGTCCTCCGGCGGCCGGTATTTCGCGGGCAGATCGCGGATTTCCACGACTCGGCCGGCGCACACGATGGACAGTCGTTCAATCAGGTTGGCCAGCTCGCGCACATTGCCCGTCCATGGGCACAGGGCAAGCGCCCCGAGTGCGCGTGGTGACAGCTGCACGCGGCCGCGACCCTCGGAAGCATTGCTGGTAATGCAGTCGCGCACCAGCAGCGGCAGATCCTCGATCCGGGCGCGCAGTGGCGGCATCTCGATGGGGAATACGTTCAGGCGGTGGAACAGATCCTCGCGGAACGTGCCGCGCGTGATCGATTCCTCCAGGTTGCGATGAGTGGCGGCGATGATGCGCACATTGCAGCGCATGGGCGTGTGGTTGCCGACACGCTCGAACACGCGCTCCTGCAACACGCGCAGCAGCTTCACCTGCATGCTGGGGCTCATGTCCCCGATCTCATCGAGGAACAGCGTGCCGCCTTCGGCGATCTCGAAGCGGCCCTTGCGGGCGGAGATCGCGCCGGTGAAGGCGCCGCGCTCATGGCCGAACAGCTCCGACTCGAGCAGGTCGGCGGGAATGGCGCCGCAGTTGACCGCGACGAAAGGCCGGGTGCGCCGCGGGCTCAGATCATGGATGGCGCGGGCGGCGACTTCCTTGCCGGTGCCCGATTCGCCCAGTACGAGAACCGTGGAATCATGCCCCGCCACCTGCCGGATCAGCGCGATGACATCGCGGATGGCGGCCGACGTGCCGGTGGGAATGCGCACGCGACGTTCGTCCAGGGTGATCAGGTTGGGTGCCGAGGCGATACCGGCCGCCGTCTCGCTCCTGAGCAATTCGGGGACCAGTACTGGTTCGGCTACGGACATTCCGGCTCCACTTGTTCTTCGCGCTGGGGACGCCGGGCAAGCGGTGTTGCGCGCCGGTCCGTTCCCTGACGGCGCTTATGTTGCGGGTTCACAGCTTGGCAATGCTGTGAAGCACTTCCGGGTTGTGAGGTTGCCGCAACGCATGCTCCGTGACTGCGGTCACGAATGCCGTCGGGGCGGCCGCAGCATGGGCGATTACGGGCCGCGACGCGGCTGGCGCGCGCCGGCAACCTGTCGCCGGTGGCGACGGAAAGCGAGCTTCTCGATGAGGTCCGAGACCGCTTCACCCATGGGCAGGAACTTCACCTTGATCTGTCCGTCCGGCGTGACGTTGGTGACCCTGCCGGCCAGTCGCAGCGGATCGGCCAGGCAGTCGCGCAGGTAGATCTCGGCGATGCCCTGCTCACCGGCCTCGGGAAGCTTGCCCGTGGCGCGCCACATGGCCCCCAGCGCATTGAAGCGGATCGGGGTGGGTGGGGGCCGTGGACGATTGACGGCCAGGAGCTGGCCGACCAGGTCCAGCAGCAGATTGACCTTCAGGTCCAGGCGCTGGATCTCGGCGGCGTGGGGCGATTCGTCCGGCTTCTCGGGGGCCACATGCTCTTCCATGGCATCCCAGGACTGCAGCAGTCGCACATTTCTCTCATCGAAGCCGGCCGCCAGTTCGCGATCCGACGGGTTCGGGGTCGGGCGCCACAGCACGGGGAGCACGTCCTGGAAGGCGAGCTCCTCGTAAAGAACGACTGTGTCGGCTCCGTCATACATAAGCGCTACCCGGCAGCGTAACCCATGCCGTACGGACCTCCCTCAGCAGATCGAACACCTCATCCAGTGTCGCAATCCGGTTGTGGTGGCCTGCCGAGGCCAGCTGCCGCGACAGGTAGCCGTACAGATCGTCGAAGTGTACCGCCAGAGGACCGCCGCGCTGCACGTCCAGTCCGTCGCGGAGCTCTGCCACCAGCCCTACCGCCGCGCTCAAGGATCCGTCCTCGTCGGCGTGGTCGCCGTCCTCGATGCAGGTTCTCGCTTGGGCGATGCGCTCGAGCGCGCCGTCCATGAGCACCAACTCCTGGCCGCGCAAGGCACTACGGCGCGCTGCACCGCCAGAGCCACGCGCGTGACATGGGAACTTCGGATTGTGTACGACCGGTGGCATGCCGTGGCGCGCTCGCTGATCCAGGGGGCTTCTGACCGCCAGATAGCGGCGCTGCAGCGTGCAACTTGAGATGGCCGGGCGGCCCTCAGCCGCTGCTTGTGGCGGGCGTCACGGGCGCGAGGTTGGCGGCGGTCTCGTCGAGGAAGAAGCGGCGCACAAGGATGGCCTGGCGCAGCTTGCCTTTGCGCACGTAGGCCTCGTAGAGGATGTCCTTCATCACCTCGAGAACGATGCCCGCCTCGTAGCTGTCCAGCAGCGGGGGGTTCGGGCGCGGCTCGCCCTCGGAGCCGAACATGATCACTTTGAGCTTGGCGTAGATCTCGGGCGTCAGACCCGCGAGGTCGCGCGTGGTGTTCAGCTCGTCGAACAGGCGGAGCTTTCCGCCCTCGCCGAGATCGGCGAAGGCCGACTGCGCGGTGCGGCGGCACATGGAAGCGAAGGCGTTGAATGCGCCGGCCGAAAAGCACGCCAGGGCTTCTTTGAAGAGGCTCTCCACTTCCTGCGGCAGGTAGGTGAAGGAAAACTTCTCGCGCGCACGCTCGACCTCCGTGAATTGCGGCGCGAGCTCCACTCGAGACGGCCCGTACATCCGCACCATGAAGCGGGTGAATACCGGCGAACCGCAGGCATCGCAGCGGTACACGACGCCGACCTGCTTCGGCTTGTGGGCCTGCAGATCCTCGAAACGCGGCACCGCGCTCGGGGTGATGTGCGACACCACCTCGCAATGCGGGCAGGTCACCGCCAGGTGCTGCTCCTGATCGTGGATCAGACGGCTCGCCGAATCGATGTGTACCGACATGACGTGTTGGTCGCCAGGGCTGTTGTTATTGGTCTGTACAGCGCCTGCCGGCAGTCTAGCGCATCGGCCCGCGCGGTTGGCGGCATTCTGCGGCGCCACGCGCGCGCAGGGCGCGGCGCCCGCGCCGTTGTCTTAATGTCACGGACACGGACACGTTATGTCACCGGTCGCGCGCCGCGGGCGAACGCCAGGATGCGGTCGGCGAGTTGCGAGTACTCCCCGCCGAAATGATGTCCGGTGCCCACCTGCTGGCTGCTCAGGCGCGGGGCCGAAAGTCCCGGGCAGATGCTGTCCTTCTCGCCCTCGCCGTAGATGCACAGCACCGGCAGCGCTCCAAGCTGCGCCAGCTCCGGCCGCGTCGGCGGGCCGCTGTCGTCCTTGCCGATCCAGTCCGCGACGCTGATCTCGAATGAGGCATTCGAATCCAGTCCCAGCAGGCTCACGCTCGTGAGCTGGGCGCGCAGTTCGGCCGGCAGGCGGTTCACGACGAAGGGCAGCACATCGGCACCGAAAGAGTAGCCAACGAGCAGCACGCGCTTCTTGTCCCACGAAGAGAGGTAATAGCGCATGACACGCGCGACATCGGTGGCGGCCTGTTCCGGTGAACGCCTCGTCCAGAAATACTTGAGCGAATTGAAACCGACCGTGGGCACGCCGCTGGCCGCCAGCCGCGCCGCCAGCTCCTGGTCGAGCCCTGCCCAGCCGCCATCACCCGTGAGCAGCAGTGCGAACTCTTCCGAGCTGCCCTCGGCGTGGACTTCGTTGACAGGCAGGTCGCTGATCGGCTGCGGACGCAGTTTTTTGGGCGCATTCACGCGCTCGACGATGCTGTGGTAGGCCTCCATGAACTGGGGCAGCCAGTTGCGCTCCACGCCGAAGCCGTGGCCGACCTTGGGCAGCTGCACGACCTGGGCGCCCGGCACCTGGGCGCCGAACTCGTCCACGGTCCGGGGCGCGCACACCTGGTCCTGCTGACCCTGCAGGGCGATCCAGGGCTGCTTGAGCGTGCGCGCGGGTTCGAAGATGAGATCGTTCTTCTTGCCGGCCGAGTAGTGCAGGCCCGCGCCCGGGCACAGGGAGGCGCCGGCGAAATCCTGGTCCGGGCAGAAGCCCAGGCTCATCGCCCCGGCGAAGGTGCCCGGCGGCGATTGCACCAGCACGGCATACACGACGGTGGCGCCGGAGGAATAACCCACGAGCACGGGCACGTGATACTCGGTCGCGCCGATCTTCTTCTGGATGCGGTGACTGAGGTTCTCGAAGTCACCGGCGATCGACTGGCAGGTGGCCTTGCCGCTCGCGGCCGCCTCACCCAGCGAATGCAGGTAGTGAGTGACGTCAACTCCGATCACCACGGCACCGGCCTGTTGCAGTGAACGCGCCATGTTGATCACGCCCAGATGCCAGCCGCCATCCCCGGACAGGAAGATCGCGACGCTTTGCGGCGGCCCCTTGGGTTCATACACGGCGACGGTGCCGAAGCGTCCCGCCGGCAGATGGGTCGCGCCCGCCGAGTCATCCGCTGGCGCCGTCTTCTTCGTCGCCGGGTGCTGGGCTGGCGCCTTCGGGTGCGCGTCGTTCGATTGGGGCTGGGTGGGCTGCGCCACGGCCTGCGCGTCGCCCGATTGCGGCGCGGCTGCCTGTTCCTGTGCATGCGCCGGGGCGGCCGTCAGGGTGAGGCTCAGCAGCAGGGTCGCGAGCGAGGAGGGGCGCATCATCGGGCAAACAGCTCCTTCATGCCTCCGGCAATCAACACGGAGACATCAACCAACACACGGGGCAGGGCGAGTCCGCCGCGCGCCACGAGGTACTTCGGCTCCCACTCGGGCTCGAACTTGCTCTTGTAGCGGCGCAGGCCTTCGAAGTTGTAGAAGTGCTCGCCGTAGCGGAACACGAAGTTCCCCACCCGATGCCAGGCGGGGGCGAGCGGATGTCTTTCCAGGCCCGCCAGGGGTGCCATGCCGAGATTGAACCAGCGGTAGCCGTTCGCGCGACCCCACTTCATCAGTTCGATGAACAGGTAGTCCATCGCGCCGCGCGGCGCCTCATTGCCGAAGCGCATCAGATCCACCGACAGCTCCTCCTTCGTGCCGGAGGTCCACAGGTTGGCGAAGGCGGTGGGATTGCCTTCACTGCGCACGATGGCCATGGGGAACTGGCACAGGTAGCCGGCCGAGAACGCGCCCACGGAGAAGCGCTTCTCGCCGGTGGATTTGCTGGCCAGCCAGGCATCCGAGATCTTCTGCAGCGTGGGCAGCATCTCGGTGACCTGGCCCGGCTCGATGACCTCGAAGCTTGCGCCGTCGCGCTCGGCGCGACGATGCGCCTGGCGCAAGTCGGCGCGCGCGGGGCCTTCGAGCGAGAAGTCCACGAGAGGCACCCGGGCCTCTTCGCCGATCTTGAGTGCGGCGAGGCCCAGATCCACGTAGAGAGGCAGGCGGTCGCCGCTGGCCTGATAGAACACGGTCTGGCCACCGTGACGGTCCGACATCTCGCGGAATCGCCAGACCAACTCTTCGGCACCCTCCGGCGGGCCGACGGGATCGCCCAGGGCAATCCAGCTTCGCCCGGCGATCTGATACATGACGAAGGCGTCGCCGGAGTCGTTGAATAACAGACGCTTGTCGCCTGTGAGCGCGGCGTTCGCGACCGTCAGGTCACAACGGCTGATGACGCCGCGAGCGCGCTCTAGCTCCTGCGGTCCCGCAACCGCAGGCTCCGGCCGAGCGGGCCGCAGCATGTTGAGCAGGAGGTAAGCGGCGAGCAGGACGACGACCAGCAGGGAGGCGCGCAACATGCGCGGTGCATCCCCATCGAGCGCGAAGGTCCACCACAACTCGTCCGTGTAATCCACGTGCCGGTAGGCGATGAAGCCAATCCACACAGCCGTCACGATCACACCGATGATGCTGACGATCCACACCGGAGTGATCCGCTCCGAGATCAGCGCCGTCGGACGGTGAAACGCGTTGCGGCCGAGTGCGAGTACACCCAGAACGAGCGCAAGCACCGAGGCTTCCTCGAAATCGAGTCCCTTCAGCAAAGAGGCGAAGATGCCGGCCGTGAGCAGCCAGAACGTGATGTGGTAGGCCGCCTGCACGCGCCGGAAGAGGGCGCGCGCCAGGATCAGCAGGCCGAGACCGATGACACTGCCGGCCAGATGGGAGGCTTCGACGACGACCAGCGGAAGGAACTGATACAGGGTGTGCAGGCGCTCATCCACCCCGGGTGTTGCGCCCGAGAGCAGCAGCAGGGTACCGGCCAGAAAGGTCAGCGCACCGGCAATCTGCGGCACGACAGGAGCTATATAGATGGAGGCCAGCTCCCGGGCCCGGGCGAAGCGGCCGCGTTGCGCACTGACTTCCTTGGTGCCGAACAGCAGCGTCCCAAACAGCAGCGGCACGAGGTAATAGACCACGCGGTAGGCGAGCAGCGAACCCAGCAAAGCTTCACGCGACACATCGGGCAGGGCGTATAGCACGACCGTCTCGAACACGCCGATCCCGCCCGGGACGTGGCTGATGATGCCCGCTATGACCGCCGCGGCGTAAACGCCGACGAAAGCGATGAAGCTGATGTGCGCTTCGTCCGGAAGCAGCCACCACAGCACCGCGGTCGAGAGACTCAGGTCGATGACACTGAGCAGAATCTGCGCGAGCCCGATGGCGGGGCCTGGCGGGCGCAGCGCCCAGCCGCGGATTTCGAGTACGCCTCGTCCGAGCGAGGCCCACAGACCATAGGCGATCACCGCGCTCAACAGCAGCACGCCCACCGCCATCGACCAGCCCTGGTGCAGATGCAACAGCGAGGCCGCTTGCTGCGGATCCGCCAGCAATGAGACACCCGAGAGCGTGGCGAGGCCTATGCCGATGGACAGGCTGCAGAATGCGGAGATGGTCGCCACGTCGACCGCTGTGACGCCGGCCGTTGAATACAGCCGGAAGCGGATCGCTGCACCCGTGAAGGCCGCAAATCCCAGTGTATGACCGAACGAGTAGGCGATGAACGAGGTGAAGACGATGCGGCCGTACGGGAGGACCTTGCGCCGATACCTCAGGGCGAGGGCGTCATAGGAACTCAGCAGCCAGTAGCTCGCGGCCGTGAAGCACAGCGCCGCCAGAACATGGGCTCTCGGTATCGCATGCAGGTGCCGGAAGACGCTTTTGACGTGCAGCTGGGCCAGTTCGTGATGCAGGACGGCGACGACACCACCGAACACGAGCAGCGCGGCGAGAGGCGCAATCCATCGCAAGCCGCTGCGATCGGTCGCTGCGGGCACTGCCTCAGGTGCCGACCGGCCAGTCACGACGGAATCATCCTCAGCGCGTCAGGGGTTTGTACTTGATGCGGTGGGGCTGCACGGCTTCCTCACCCTTGCGGCGCTTGTAGTCCTCCGTGTACTCCTGGTAGTTGCCCTCGAACCAGACCACCTGCGAGTCGCCCTCGAAAGCGAGGATGTGCGTGGCGATGCGGTCGAGGAACCAGCGGTCGTGGGAGATCACCACGGCGCAGCCGGGGAAGTTCAGCAGTGCATCCTCGAGCGCGCGCAAGGTCTCGATGTCCAGATCGTTGGTCGGCTCGTCCAGCAGCAGCACGTTGCCGCCGGACTTGAGGACCTTGGCCAGGTGCACGCGGTTGCGCTCGCCGCCGGACAGATCACCGATCAGCTGCTGCTGCTGGGTGCCCTTGAAGTTGAAACGACCCACGTAACCGCGCGAGGAGGTCTCGTAGTTGCCCACCTTGAGCATGTCCAGTCCGCCGGAGATCTCCTGCCAGACGGTCTTGCTGTCATCGAGGGCCTGACGCGACTGATCCACGTAGGCCAGCTTCGTCGAGGGTCCGAGGCGGATCTCGCCGGCATCGGGCTGTTCGGCACCCGTCAGCATGCGGAACAGCGTGGTCTTGCCGGCCCCGTTGGGGCCGATGATGCCGACGATGCCGCCGGGCGGCAGGCTGAAGGACAGGTTGTCGATGAGCAGCCGCTCGCCATAGCCCTTGCGCAGGCCACTCACTTCGATCACCAGGTCACCGAGACGTTCCCCGGGTGGAATGTAGATCTCGTTGGTTTCGTTGCGCTCCTGGAACTCGCGCGAGGCCAGTTCCTCGTAGCGCTGCAGGCGTGCCTTGCTCTTGGCCTGGCGCGCCTTGGGGTTCTGGCGTACCCATTCCAGCTCGCGTTCCAGCGTCTTGCGCAGGGCCTCGCGCTCGCGTTCCTCGAGTTTGAGGCGCTGCTCCTTCTGTTCCAGCCAGGAGGAGTAGTTGCCGTGCCAGGGGATGCCGTGACCGCGGTCGAGCTCCAGGATCCATTCCGCGACGTTGTCGAGGAAGTAACGGTCGTGCGTCACCGCGATGACCGTGCTCGGGTACTCCTCCAGATAGCGTTCCAGCCAGGCGATCGACTGCGCATCCAGATGGTTGGTGGGCTCGTCCAGAAGCAACATGTCGGGTGCGGACAGCAGCAGTCGGCACAGCGCCACGCGGCGCTTCTCGCCGCCCGAGAGCGTGGCAATCTTCGCGTCCCAGGGCGGAAGACGCAGCGCATCGGCAGCGATCTCGAGCTTTCGCTCCAGCTCCCAGCCCCCCGCGGCGTCGATGGCGTCCTGCAGCTTCGCCTGCTCCTCGAGCAGTTTCGTCATCTCCTCCTCGTCCAGAGGTTCGGCGAACTTCTCGCTGATTTCGTTGAAGCGCTGCAGGTGACGGAAGGTCTCGCCCACGCCCTCCATGACGTTGCCGCGCACGTCCTTGGAGTCATCAAGTTGGGGTTCCTGGGTCAGGAACCCGACACGGATCCCGGTCTGCGGCCGGGCTTCGCCGTCGATGCTGGTGTCCAGGCCCGCCATGATGCGCAGGAGCGTGGACTTGCCGGCCCCGTTGAGGCCGAGGACGCCGATCTTGGCGCCCGGGAAGAAGGACAGGCTGATGTCGCGGAGGATGACCCGCTTCGGGGGCACCACCTTCGACACGCGGTTCATCGTATAAATGTATTGAGCCATGCTGTAATGATACTGACGCGGTGGGGGAGACGCCCGGGGATGGTAACAGGCTCATCTGTGCTAGGCTTTTCGCCCTGATGAATACCAACCCAGGGGTTGTCGTCAGCGAGCGGCTGGCTCGCTACGGCTTTGGCGAGGGCCATCCGTTCGGTCCCGACCGGCTGGCCGCCTTCGTACGGGAATTCGAATCCCGGGGGCTCGACCGTCGCAGTCAGATGATCGAGCCGCGTAGCGCCTCGCGCGAGGAGCTGACAGCCTTTCACACGCCGGCGTACGTGGAGTTCGTTCGCGAGAAGTCGGCTGTCGGGCAGGGATTCCTGGACGGTGGCGACACGCCGGCCTTCCGTGGTGTTTACGAGGCCGCCTCCTTCGTGGTCGGTGCCACGCTGAATGCCGCCGACGCCATCATGTCAGGGCAGTGTCGGCGGGCATTCGTGCCCATCGCCGGGTTGCATCACGCCGCACGTGATCATGCGGCCGGTTTCTGCGTCTTCAATGACTGCGGCGTCGCCATAGAGTTGCTGCGCAGGAACTCGGGGCTGGAACGGATCGCCTACGTCGATATCGATGCCCATCATGGCGACGGGGTGTTTTACGCATTCGAGGACGACCCCGGGGTGATCTTCGCGGACACTCACGAGGACGGCCGCTACCTGTATCCGGGAACCGGCGCGGCCAGTGAAACCGGGCGCGGCGCCGCAGCCGGAACCAAGCTGAATCTGCCCCTGGCTCCGGGCGCGGATGACTCCGCCTTCGATGCCGTCTGGCCGCAGGTGCTGTCGCATCTCGACCGGTTGAGGCCGCAGTTCATCATTCTCCAGTGCGGCGCGGACAGTCTGGAGGGCGACCCCATCACGCATCTGCGTCTGACCGCGAGCAGCCACGGGCGCGCCGCCCGTGATCTGAGCGAGCTGGCGGAGCGGCTGGGCCACGGACGTGTGCTGGCACTGGGCGGTGGCGGCTACAACAGGTCGAATCTGGCACAGGCCTGGAACACCGTGGTCGAAAACCTGATCTAGCGGCGTTTCCCGCGGTGCCGCGCGGCAGCCCGAGGGGGGTTCCGGTACAATTCCAAGGCCCCGTATCCGCTTTCGCACACGAAAGGTCCCATCATGTTTTCCACCCGCATGGATATCGCCAGTTTCGACCCCGAGCTTGCCAAAGCCATCCAGGGCGAGCGTCAGCGCCAGGAAGACCACGTCGAGCTGATCGCGTCGGAAAACTACACCAGCCCCCGTGTCCTGGAGGCGCAGGGCTCGGTTCTGACCAACAAGTACGCCGAAGGCTATCCGGGCAAACGCTACTACGGCGGTTGCGAGTACGTGGACATCGCCGAGCAGCTGGCGATCGACCGCGCGAAGAAGCTCTTCGGCGCCGACTATGCCAACGTGCAGCCCCATTCGGGCTCGCAGGCCAACGCGGCAGCCTACTTCGCGCTGGTACAGCCCGGCGATGCGATCCTCGGCATGAGCCTGGACCATGGCGGGCATCTCACGCACGGCGCCAAGGTCAACTTCTCCGGCAAGTTCTTCAAGGCGGCGCAGTACGGCATCCGTCCCGACACCGGCGCGATCGACTACGACCAGGTGCAGAAGCTCGCCGAGGAGCATCGGCCGAAGATGATCATCGCCGGCTTCTCGGCCTATTCGCGGGTCATCGACTGGGCACGCTTCGCGCAGATCGCGCGCAGCGTAGGTGCCTACTTCGTGGTGGACATGGCGCATGTGGCGGGCCTCGTCGCCGCCGGTTATTACCCGAATCCCATCCCGCACGCGGACGTGGTCACCACCACCACCCACAAGACCCTGCGCGGACCGCGCGGGGGTCTGATCCTCGCCAGGGCGAATGATGAGATCACGAAGAAGCTCAACTCGCTGGTGTTCCCCGGAACCCAGGGCGGTCCGCTCATGCACGTGATCGCGGCCAAGGCGGTTGCGCTGCTGGAGGCTTTGCAGCCGGAGTTCAAGGATTATCAGCGGCAGGTGCTCGCCAACGCGCGCGCCATGGCGGGCCGGCTGGCGAAGAAGGGCTATCAGATCGTCTCCGGCGGCACCGACAACCACCTGTTCCTGTTGAGTCTGGTCGGCCGGAACATCACGGGAAAGGATGCTGATGCGGCGCTGGGTCGTGCCAACATCACGGTCAACAAGAACGCGGTTCCCAACGACCCGCGTCCGCCGATGATTTCCAGCGGCCTGCGCATCGGCTCGCCGGCTTCGACGACGCGCGGATTCAAGGAAGCGGAGATCGAGCAGGTGGCGGATTGCATCGTCGAGATCCTGGATGCGGAAGGCTCGGAGGCGGCTGTCGAGAAGGTGCGGCCGCGGGTTCTGGAGCTGTGCCAGCGCTTCCCGGTGTACGGTCGCTGAGGGGCCGACGAGGCAAGCGTGTATTGCCCGTTCTGCGGTCATGTAGAGACCAAGGTCAACGACTCGCGTCTTGCGGGGGAGGGGCGGCAGATCCGCCGCCGGCGAGAGTGTCTGTCATGCGGCGAGCGCTTCACGACATTCGAGACCGCCGAACTGGTCATGCCGGTGGTCGTGAAGACGGACGATGTGCGCGAGTCGTTCGACGAGGCCAAACTCAGGGCGGGCATGGAGAAGGCGCTGGAGAAGCGCCCGGTGTCTCGCGAGGCTATCGACGCGGCCGTCGGTCGCATCACGCACAAGTTGCGGATTCTCGGCGAGCGGGAAGTCCCTTCCCGGCAGGTCGGTGAGTTCGTGATGGAGGAGTTGCGCCAGCTCGATGAGGTGGCGTACGTGCGATTCGCGTCCGTGTACCGTCATTTCCAGGACGTCGAGGCATTCCACGAGGAGATCCAGCGGCTGCGCAGTCAGCGCGCCCCTTCGGAGCCCGGTCGCGATGGCCGACGGGGCGCCAAACCAACGCGAGACTCCAATCGGGACCAGCTTCCCCTGCTGCCGGACGCCCCGGCCAATACCAAGTAGGCCGCCGTGTTCAGCAACTTCGACCGTTTCGCCATGTCTCGCGCCCTGACGCTGGCGGAGCGGGGGATGGATACTACCCCGCCGAATCCCCGGGTGGGCTGTGTGATTGCCAGGGGCGATCACATCATCGCCGAGGGTTGGCATGAGCGTACCGGTCAGGCTCATGCGGAGATTGCGGCTTTGCACGCTGCGACCGAGGCAACTGCAGGTGCCACCGCGTATGTGACGCTCGAGCCCTGCAGTCATCATGGGCGCACGCCCCCCTGCGTCGATGCACTTATCCAGGCCCGGCTGGCGCGTGTGGTATTCGCCGTCCAGGATCCCGATCCCCGTGTGAGTGGACGTGGAGCCGAGACCCTGCAGCGGGCCGGCATCACGGTGGAGTCCGGGCTCATGGAAGCTGAGGCCACCGAGCTGAATATCGGCTTCATGAAGCGGATGCGGTATGGCGTACCATGGGTTCGCGTGAAGCTCGCCATGAGTCTCGATGGCCGCACGGCACTCGCGAGCGGTGAGAGCAAGTGGATTACCAGTGACGCGGCCCGCTCGGACGTACAGGTCTGGCGGGCGCGCAGCTCGGCTGTGATGACGGGTGTGGGAACCGTACTGGCGGATGACCCGCAGCTCAATGTGCGGCTGGGCGGTGACACTCGGCGGCAGCCTGCGAGGGTGGTCCTGGACAGCCGATTGCTCGTTACGCCGACGGCGAGACTGTTCGACAGCGATGGGGACGTCGTGATCTTTACCGCTGCCGAGGCGGCGGAGGCAGCATCCGCGAGCGGTGTCGTGAATGCGCTGCTGGAGCGTGGAGCGCGCATTGAGATCGTCCCGGGCATCTCCGGGCAGCTGGACCTGCCATCGGTATTCGGCAGGCTGGGCGAGCTGGAATTCAACGAGGTGCTGGTGGAGTCTGGCCCGACGCTGGCGGGAGTCCTGCTGAGCGAAGCTTTCGTGGACGAACTGCTGATCTACATGGCGCCCAAGCTTCTGGGTCCGCAGGGCCGGCCGCTGATCAATCTGGCCGAGCTTCAGTCGCTGGAAGAGGCACCCAGCTTCGCGTTGGTCGACACGGTGCGCGTTGGCGACGATGTGCGCCTGCGGCTCAGGCCACGATAGGAGTCCGGAGTTTGTTCACAGGCATCGTTCAGGATCTGGGTCGCGTGGCGTCGCTCGAGCAGCGCGGCGGCGACGTGCGGATGGTGATCCGCTGCCAGCAGCTCGATCCGTCCAAATGGGCCATCGGCGACAGTATCTGCGTGCAGGGATGCTGTCTGACTGCCATCGAGATCGTGGAACGGACTTTCGCGGCCGATGTATCAACAGAAACGCTGAGTCTGACCACGCTGGGCGAATTGCGCCCGGGCGCGGCGGTGAACCTCGAGCCGTCGTTGCGTGCGGGCGACGCTTTGGGTGGGCACCTCGTGTCCGGTCACGTCGACGGCGTTGCCCGGATCGATTCGATCAGCGGCGACGCGCGCTCGCAGCGGTTGCGCATCTCCCTTCCGCAAGAGCTCGCCCGGTACATCGCGCGCAAGGGCTCCGTTGCCGTGGACGGTGTGAGCCTGACGGTCAACGAAGTCGAAGGGAGTGTGTTTGGCGTCAACATCATTCCGCATACGCAGGCCGTGACGACGCTTGGGACTCTGGCCGTTGGGTCTCGTGTGAACCTCGAGGTGGATCAGGTGGCGCGGTACCTCGAGCGGCTCCTCGCTGCATCCGCCGCCGCGCGTTAGCGGTGATTTGCCAAGTCCCGGCCGGATGCTGCGAGAGAATGCCTCGAGAGGGGCATCTCATTGATGTCGTGACGGGTTGGTTCAGCTTCCATACGCGTAATCACGTGCCTGCGCAGTTCGGCTGCAGGCGAACACCTGCGAATCGGTCCCGGATCCATGCGAGCTGATCCGGAGTGGACGCGACCATGGTGGGATCGTGATCCAGGCCGGGGTAGCTCTTGAAGAAGATTGCACTGCGCAAGCGGCATGCGCGCTCAACGATCTCGCGGGCACTCTGGATCGGTATGGTCCGATCACCTTCGCCGGTGATGACGAAGAGTGGCTTGGTCACGCGCACCTTGCCCTCTTCATTCTGCGCAGCATACTTTTGCATCCACTGGTTCCGGGCCCAGCCGTCCTTGAGTGCGCCACCCCTGGGCAGGTCCTTGAGCAGGGCATAACCGTAGAACCAGCAGCCGTCATGCGTCGCCTGGGGGTACCTGCGCATGACGTCGTCGGTCAATATCTGGCGGGCATCGAACTCCGGATACAGTGCCTGAACGGTTGCGGCCAGATAGGTCAGGTACTCGAATCCTTCAGGGTTCTCGTTGATGTGGCGCGCGAAGTCGCTCATTGCCACGGTACCGGAAACCGAGACGGCCCCAAGATAGTCGCCGTCGTCAAGGTTTGATTCGAGCTCCGCGACGCCCCACGCCGCCAGGCCGCCCTGGGAGTGACCATCCGCCACCCAGCGTCGCCCAAGCTCGCTGACCGCAGCCCGCGCCGCCGGGATCGAATAGATGACGTCCCATGCCTGAGATTTCTTCGTCGCCCAAAGATGTGGGCCAGCCGTACCCAACCCGTGATAGTCGGTCGCCACGACGGCGAACCCGCCTTTGATCATGGCAAGTAAGCCTTCATCGCCATACCAGACGTCGCGCATCAGCGAAGGTGCGCACCTGGACGCAACGCCGCTCGTTCCATGTGCCCACGCGATGACCGGCCAGCCGCCCCGGGGCGTCGGTCCACGTGGAACCAACACCACTGCAGAGGTGACTACGTGCTCACCGTTCGTGTCCAGTGAGTGATAGAGAATCCGCACGGCCTTCTTCAAGGGGAAGAGATATCCGGAGGCGGTTTCCTGACCCAACAGATCGCCAGGCTTGCTTTTGCTTAGATCGGTCGGAGCGGAATAGAGCCCGGTTTTCGGCATCGCATCCATGCGCTCCATCTGCGCGGCTTCGGTAACCGTGTTGGGTAAGTCGTAGGCTCCTGATTGCGCAGAACAGGTACAGAATCCCAATGCAACCAGAGTCCACCGAACGCTCATGGTCAAATACCCGATTCTGCCGGTCACGAAGCGGAGTATTGCGCGCGACGATCGGCCGAGGCAAATGCAGAGCGGGCGGGTGCGCTCGTCCCACAGGCTGCAGCGCCGCCGGCCGAGAGCTGATAAGGTTCGATTGCATGGAATCTGTTCCTTGGTCGCGGCCTCCCGGAGGCGTGGTGAACTCATGAGCCGCCGCTACGTGCGCCTGCTGGATCTGATGCAGCGGCCTCAGGGTTGTCGCGTGGAAGAAGCCTGCCAGGAACTCGGCATCACTCCGAGCGGCTGCCGGGGCATGATCCGGGACCTGCGGGCCGTTGCCTCCGTGCGCACGGTCTATCTGGACCACCGGGGCCGTGGCAAGGGACGAGTCGCGGTGCACTTTGCCGAAGCCGTGGGCGGGGCGGGTCGGGGACAGATCTGAGGCGCGAGGGGTTCCGTGCAAGTATTTGTCAGCGTAGGACGCGTGTCTGCTCCAGAGCAGCAGATTCTGCTGGAGCGTCTGGAGCAGAAGGTTCGCAACGCCGGGCTGGATCCCCGTACGATCGGGCGTAACGCCTTCACTTCGCAGCAGCCCCTCGATCGCGTCAAGTCGCTCATGCAGGCAGTTTCCAGCCGCGGCGGACGCGGGATCCATGGAGTTTGAGTATCAACACTTGGTTGGAGACCACGCCACGTGCACGGGCAGATTGATCCGCTATTCGGATCATTGGACCGAATACAATCCAAATGACGAGTCGTGTGCGACGGTTGCAACTTCCTTCGTCGAGACCGGCAGCGACGATACATTCTTCTACATATCCGATCCGAACCGGAACATGACCGACCGGGTGCCAAAACAGGGCGGGGATGTTTACTGGTCCGTCGGCAGGATTGAGCCCGATACGGCCGCAAGGGCCCAATGGACTTCCGTCTATCATGCTCGTCGTGTGCGCTGAGCGGCCGTCCAGCTGGACATCCTCTGCTGTTCCGCGTTGGGTCTCGTGGCGGCGACCAGCCGCAGAGCTGTGCTCTGTTGCGCGGGGTCGACGCTCCGGCGGGTGCTCTTGCGTGCCCGGATGGGAACGCTCATCCTTCCTTGGGAATTTGCACCAGCCGGGGTCCACCCGTGGGATTCAGCAGCAGCGCATTGCCGCCCGTGGATCGGGTGACGGGTTACGAGTCGGCCCTGCGTCGGTATTTCTCCAGCTTTGGCACCCGGATCGATGTCCAGGTGGACGCGCCGCGTGCCGACGACTTCGATGCGGCTTTGGAGGAATTCGCGATTGGCACTCTGGGGGGCGCGGTACACCGCAGCAACGCTCCCCATCTTCTGCACGCCCACCCGCCTGGCGAAGAAGCTCCCGGCATGGACTTCTATGTAATCCGGGACGGTCAGATCCGTTTCACCGGCGCGAACGGCAGCGTCGATCTCGCGGCGGGAGACATGGCACTGCTGCGCTCGGATGGCGAGTTCTGCGCGCGCTCCACGTCGATGGAAATGATCGTCATCGGACTGCCCGACGCTCTGCTGGGCGCTCGTGCCGTCCTGCGTGGCTGGGGAGTCAACCGGCGGTTCAAGGGGAACTCAGGGCTGGGCGCTTGCCTGCATTCACTGCTCTTCACGGCTGCCGCCGAACACAGTGAGCTTTCGAGCGCGGAGGCGGCGGTGGTGCAGAGCACGCTCGTCGATTACATCGTGCTGCTGGGTGCCGGAGATCCGCTGGAGGCGCCCGCGGACCTGGCGCTGCGCAGCGGTGAGACCCTGGCGGGCATCAAGGCCGTGGCGCTGCGATCGCTGCATCTGCAGAGTCTCGATCCGGCTGGAGTCGCTCGTGAAGCGGGGATCTCCGTGCGGACGCTGCATCGGGCCTTCTGCGATTCGGGGGCGACGTTCGGCGGCTGGTTGCGCGAGCAGCGCTTGATGCGCTGCTGGAATGAGCTCACCGACCCGTGCCGGCTGCGCAATACGATTGCTTCGGTGGCCTTCGCATGGGGGTTCAGCGATTTGCGGACCTTCAATCGCGCCTTTGCCGCCCGCTACGAAATGACGCCGCAGGCGGCCAGGCAGCGCGCGAATCAGAATGGCAAAGTACCCAGGCTGCGCGGGCGGGCGCTGTTTCGTTAGCTCCCCTGGATCGCGGGTGGGCCGACATGCACGTCCCGCGGAACGGTCATACTCTCGCGATGCAGGTGCTCCCTGTCATCAGGGCTTCCATTCTGAAGCCGCGCGCAGGAAATCCAGGGTTTCCTCCTCGGGCGCATTCGTGTTGTCGGGTGGAAAGTAACTCAGTTTCACGACGACCGTATCCGTAGCCGGGTCGACATAGATGAACTGCCCCTGCAGACCCAACGCAAGGTAGGCATCCGATCCGGGCAAGGTCCACCACTGATATCGATAACCGAGCGGCATTCCCGCAGCCAGCGGCGTGGTCTCGCGCGGCGCGGTGGATTCCCTAACCCAGTTCTCCGGAACGATCTGTCGGCCGGCGGCCTTGCCGTTGCGCAGCATCATCAGCCCGAAGCGCGCAAAGTCCCGTGCCACGGCATTGAAGCCGGCGCCGTTGAATTCACGCCCCAGTTGCGGCGTTCCGTCGAGTATCCAGAATCCGTAGGCTTCCATTCCCGCCGGCTTCCACAAGCGTGCGGCCATGTAGTGGGAGATGCTCTGCCGCGTGGCGCGTTCCAACACCCAGCCCAGTACCGCCGTTTCCACGGTCGAATAGTTGAACTGCGAGCCGGGTTCGTGCGCCCGCGTGAGAATGCGGCCAAACGAGGCAAAGCGCACCCGGTTGCGGACCAGGGACTCTTCAAAGGCCGCGGAGGCCAGTCCCGGATGATCGAAATCGTAGCGCTCCTCGAAATCGGCACCGGAGCGCATCATCAACGCTTGCCGTATGGTCACTCCCTCGTAGGCGGACCCCATCAGCTCCGGCACGTAGCGTGTGATGGGGTCCTCTATCGAGTGGATGTGGCCATCCGCCACGGCGAGGCCGATCAGCACGGATGTGATCGACTTGGCCATGGAGAAGGAGATGAAATGCGTGGCCGCATCCGTCTTGTTCCGGTACACCTCCGCGACGATGCGCCCGTGCTTCACGATCACCAGGGCGTTGGTGAAAGTCCGCTCGAGCACCTCCTCGGCCTGGTGAGTCTGGCCAGCGTGCGTGTAGGAGAACCGCAGTGGTTGCGGATTCGAGGGCAACTCCCACACCGGCCCCGCATTGTCTACCCGTCGGGTCTCGAAGATCTGGTCCATGCTGTGAAAGGTCAGCGCATTCACACCGGCGTCGAGAACGTGCCGTCTAACCGACTGCAGTGCCGCGGGAACTTCCGGGTCCGCCCAGGCCGCCGAGGCGGACAGCAGTCCGACCACCGTCAGTGCCGCCACACCCACCGTGCCGTATCGGTATCTGTTCATGGGTACTCAGAATTTGCGAGATATCGTGAAGAATTCCGTCCTCGGCAGCCCGGGCGTGCCCGCGACGGTGAACACGCTGCCATCGGAGTTCAACGCCGGTGCCTTGAACGCATAGTAGAGTTTGTTGGTGGCGTTGCGTAGCTCCAGCGCGGCCGACCATTTCCCCTGTGCGTCGTCCCATTGCAGTCGGGTGTTGAGCAACCCGTAGCCCGCCTGGGCACCCTCACGCGTATTGGCCAGATCGAAGTACACCAGCGATTGATACGACCAGTCCACGCGTGCCGTGGCCGTCCCGGCCGCACCCAGGGGTATGGTGTACTGTGGACCTATCGATGCTTTCCAGCGGGGTACGTACGGTGGCAGGGTGGAGAGCGTCGGTCCACCCACCTGTCCGGCCGCGGCTCCCAGGCTGAGAGTCTGGTAGTTGAGGTAGCTCAGGCTGCCGTCGATGGCCAGCCCGCCCAGCGGTCGCGCCTGCAGGTCCATTTCCCATCCCTCGATGCGGGCGTGTCCCGTATTCACGACGATGGTACCGCCGTCGCCTGCGGGTGGCGGCAGGAACTCGCTCAACTGCAGATCGCGGTAATCGCTCAGGTAAGCGTCCATGTTGACCATGAGATGGCGCTCGAACCACTCACTCTTGAGGCCGACCTCGTAGGCCGACAGGTGTTCGGGTCTGAACGGCACGATGTCGGTTTCCAGCACCGGCTTGGGGTTGATGCCTCCGGTCTTGTAGCCGGTCGAGAACTGGATATACGTCATGAGATCCCGCGTCCACTGGTACTGCAGCGCGATCTTCGGGTCCACCCGGCGCAATGACGTGCTGCCGCCGGCCGTGGGCGAATAAGCGGACGTTCCGGGAGTGAACAGGGGGTTCGCGGGCACGCTCGCCGTATAGGTGTGATCGAAGCCCTGTTCCTTCTCCTCCGTGCTGTAGCGAGCGCCCACTTCCAGACTCAGCGCGTCGGTCGCGTGGTAGATTCCATGAAGAAAGCCCGAAACCGTGTGTTCGCGTGTCAGGTCGTTGATGTTGAAGTTCAGGCCATACGCACCGTCGGGCGCGAAAGGCAGCACGCCGGGCGGCACGATCACGAGCGTCGGCAGCTCAATGTGGCCACCGTAGACGCCGAAGGACGTGTAGTAGTACGCCCCCGCGATCCAATCGAGGCGATTGTCAAACAGCTTGCCACTCAATTGCAGCTCTTCGCTGAACTGGCGATGGTCGAGAATGTTGTCCTCGAGGTAGGTTGGTAACGGGGTGCCATCCGTGTTGGCGAACTCCGAACGGTACTTCTGGTACGCCATGATGTTCTTGACGTGGATGTCAGCGGAGGCGTTCCAGTCGACCGTCGCGGCGACGCCGCGGAAGAACTCCTGATTCACTGGTGAGACGCTGTACCCCGTGCCAGGGTTCGTGTAGGACGAAAAGCTCCTGTAGGGATTGCCCGTCACGAAGGCGGGGCTGCTGATATTGAGTCCATACAGTGGCTGGGCCACGACCTGATTGTAGAGCGCTGTCTGGGAATCGGGTGGCGCGGGATTCTGGACGAGGAGATCCTCGGCGCCCGCTTCGCTGCGATCGTCCAGGAGCTCACCGCGCAACGTGACAGTCAGGTCATCGTTCACGAGCCACTTCAACGCCGCGCGCAGAGACGTCACGTTCTCGCCACCTTCGGTGCCGACCTGGCATCCTGCAGCGGAGGTGGCTGCCTGCAGATTGCCCGCCAGTCTCGGGTTGGCACAGGCAAAGTCGATCCGATCCACGTACCCGTCCATCCTGTTCGACGCACCCGAGACACGCAGAAACAGACTGTCCGCGATCAGCGGCACATCGAAGCTGGCCTTGACGAACTCCCGGTGGAAGCTGCCATAGCCGACCTGTACGGCACCGGATCCATTTCCCCTGGGATCGGGCGTGTACAGCAGGATGGCGCCGCCCTCGTTGTTCTTGCCGAACAGCGTACCCTGTGGTCCGCGCAACACCTGGATACTGTCGATATCGGCGAGACTGAAGATCGATCCGTAGACAGTGCCGTAATACACGTCGTCCACGTAAAAGCCGACGCCGGGTTCGAATGCGTAAGTGAACTGATCCTGGCCCACGCCGCGGATGTATGCCAGCGCGGATTTCCCTGAGTAGTTGCCGCCCGGCATGAGCGTCAGGCTCGGCGTGCCTGCCGCAACGTCCAGCACGTCGTTCAGCCCGCGCTGCTCGATGTCCTGCGCCGTCAGAGCGGTGATCGAGATCGGCGTCTGCTGGAGATTCTCTGCCGTGCGTCGCGCCGTGACGATGACCTCCTGCAGTACGCTTGCGTCCGAAGCGGCATCGGTCAAAGCGGTTGCCGCCATGACGGTTTGCCTGATCGAGGTCTGGCCAACCAACAGAGGCAGCATGACGACTGCGGCGATGATGTGCAGGCGGCGCGATTGTTTTCTGGATGTTGGATTTCTCATGGCACGCGACCGGCTCCCGTTCCCGTTCTGGTGGATCAAGGAAACTTAGCGGGCGCAGCGCAAGGGGTCTCGGCGTTCCGTGCCAATTTTCTGGTCATTCCGTGCCAACTGGGTTGAACTGGTGCCTGCGCCGCTGCTGGCGGCTTCGACGCCGGCACGTTTCATTGACCCTGCGTGAATTGCTCGGCTACATTCCGCGCGGTCGCAGTGACCGTGACGGATGTTGGTTTGCGAATCGCCGCTGTGCGATAACCGTTCGCGCTATCCAGAAGCTGCGGCTACGGGTTGCGGAATCCGTTTCTCCTCGAGATGGAGCGATCGCGCATGCGCAGAACAGGACCCGATTCACCGGCAGGATTGGCCAGCGAGGCGAGCGAGGTGGACGAGGTGGACGAGGTGGACGAGGTGGG
>DATKLO010000226.1:0-11056 GCA_035542375.1 Steroidobacteraceae bacterium
TGACCTGCGCCCGACCGCACGACTATCTGTCGCTCACTGGAGGTTCGATCGGCCAGGGAATGCCGCTCGCCCTGGGCGCTGCGCTGGCGGCTCCGGATCGCAAGGTGTTGTGCATGCAGGGCGACGGGGGCGCGGCCTACACGATCCAGGCCCTGTGGAGCATGGCCCGCGAAAACCTCGACGTGACGAATATCGTGTTCGCCAATCGGTCCTACGCCATCCTCAACATCGAGATGCAGCGTGTTGGCATGGGTGATGCGGGCCGCAAGGCCCTCTCGATGCTAGATCTCGGCAACCCCGAGCTGAACTGGGCGGGCATCGCGGCGGGCTTCGGCGTGGAATCGAGCCGCGCCACGACGTGCGAGGAATTCGCGGCGCAGTTCACCTCCGCGATGCAGACGCGCGGCCCGAAGCTCATCGAAGCCCGGATATAGGCCAGCCTCACTGGATCGACCCGCGTCTCCACCGCAGGCCACGGAGCGCCTCGATTCCCGTCTGGACACGCCCTAGCTGAATGAGATGGTGCGAATCGGATCGGTGCCGTCGAAGCGGCGCGCGGATTTCGCCACGAAGTCATAGAACGACACCAGCGGCGGCTCGGGCTGATACAGCTCGAGGAAATGCCCGTACCAGCTCACCGTGTCGATCATCGCGAAACGGAACCCATCGTTCATCTCCGCCAGCAGCGCTGCTTCGGCCCCTTCCCGCACGTAGCCGTCGATACTTGCGGTGAGATCGTCCACGAACAGCGCGACGTGATGAATGCCACTGCGCCCACTGCCGTGCGGATAGAGATCGTGGAAGGCTGAAGGGTCGGGGTTGTTCTGCTGCACGAACTCGATCATGACCTCGCCCCACTGTCCGTAGGCGGAGGTGTGGTCGAGCGGTCGCTGCACACCCCTGTGCAACGAGGTGCGCAAGGGGATGTGCTCCGCGACGTAGTACGGCCCGGAGCCGTGCAGCCGGTGATGTTGTGCGGCAGCAAGCCGCACATCGGGCACGAAATACGCAATCTGTCGGATCGGCAGCGGAAGCGGTATCACTCGGCTTTGGCCCAGGCAATGCCGCGCTCGAGCAGATCGTAGAACACCGGCAGGTCCCAGGCACACCGGTCCACGGTGGGCCAGTACTCCATCAGCGGCTGCAGATCAAAGTGACCCCGGCAGTGTCCGAGGGTGAGGTAGAGCACGGCGCCCTTGCCATGCGATTTGATGTAGAACACCGGATGCGAGGCCGGCCGCCACTGAGCCTCCGCGAACCCGGTGGCCTCCCCGCCGAAGTGAGTCTCCAGCAGAACGTGCAACGGGCCGTAGGTCTCCATGAGATACAGCTCGTCGGTGGTCTCGAACGGCTTGACGCCGCGCACCAGCGGATGCTCCGGATCGGCGACCGTCACCGTATAGGGCGCGATCGGGGGATGCGCGATGAACATGGAACCGAGCATCTGCATGTGCAGGGGTGCCCAGCGGGGGCTGTCCACCAGTCCGTTGGGCAGCCAGCGCAGGATCGAATTCGTGCCGTGCAGCGCGTACCAGCGCCCGCCCTTGTCGAGGAAGGCGCGCAGCGCCTCCTGCGCGGCGAGCGACGGGGTCACATCGCATGTATAGGTGATGACGAAATCCGCTTCCGCCAGCGCCTGCAGATTCTCGTAGTCCTCGAAGATACGCACGCGGACCCGTTCGTCCCGCCCGAGCAGCTTGAGCAGCTCCAGTCGCGCAAAATCGAAATCGTGGTACTTGCCGCCGCAGATCAGCACGCAGCGCAGCTTCCGGGGATGCGGCTCGCTCATGTCCAGCTCGTTTCGAGGTTGCTCAGGCCGGTCGGGTCCGGCCACCAGTATGGCTCAGCCAGCCAGCCGCACGAAGCGGGTCAGCTCCGAGTGGGCGTCCCCGAACACACTGGCCAGCAACAGCAGCCGTTTGTAGCCGTGACCCACGGCCAGTTCGTCGGTTGTGCCGATGCCGCCGTGCAGATGGACGCACTCCTCGCCCAGCTCGACGGCTGCGCGACTGACATAACTTTTCATGCCGGCAATGCTGCGTTCGCGCCCGACGCCGGTTTGGGTGCAATGCGCGCCACGATACACATGCGAGCGCGACTGTTCGAGCAGGACATACAGATCGGCCATGCGGTGCTGCAGGGTCTGGAAACTCGCCAGCGGCGCGCCGAACTGCTTGCGATTACGAAGATAGTCGAGCGTGGTCTTCAGCAACATCGACATGATGCCGACCATCTCGGCGCAGGCTGCAAGGCGAGCGCCATCCACGACCCGGGCGAGCTCGGCGTAGCCGCCGCGCAACCGCTCAGCGGCAGCTACTCCACGCAGTCGCAGCGAACTGGCGACCGAACCATCCGCCATGCGGAAATCACGCCGTTCGATGCCGGTCGAACCCGGCGACACCAGGAAGAGACCGATTCCTTCCACATCGGTGGAAGCACCCCGCTCCCGCGCCGATACGATCCACATATCAGCGACCGAGGCGAGCGGCACGACGGTCTTTTCTCCGTTCAGCACGGTGGCGCCGCCACGCGTCTGCGCGAGTACACGCACGTCAGACAGGTTGTAGCGCGCAGCATGTTCGAAGTGGGCCAGAGCCAGATGGGCATCTCCGGAAATGATCCCCGGCAGCCAGTGGGCCTTCTGCGCTTGCGTCCCCGCTGCCGCCAGCAGGCAGCCCGCGACCAGGACCTCCTCGAGCACGGGCTCGGCAACGAGTCCGCCCCCCAATGCCTCCATGGTCGTGATCAGCTCGGTGGGACCGCCACCCAGTCCGCCGTCGGCCGCGGCGAATGGCAGCGCCAGAACGCCGATCTCCGCCAGCTCGCGCCAGTTGCGACTGTCATAACCTGCCGGGGATTCCCGATAGCCGCGCCGTTCGCGGCCGGCATAGCGGTTCTGCACGAACCGGTCGACGGCATCCTTCAGAAGCGCTTGGGTTTCGTTCAGCGAAAATTGCACGGGTCCTCTCTCGTGGCGGCCGCCGGCACACGGCTTGCCCGGCCCGTGTCTGCCGGCGGTCGGCGGCTAGATGACCACCTTTTCGCCGCGGGCGAACCTGTCAATCCCCATAGGGTCGGCCCCCGCCCTGAGCGGCGGGGATTTCGCCGCAGGGCTGCGCCCGGGGCAGCGGAGCACCGGGCCGCCTGCCGCGGGGCAAGGGTTTGTCATTTGCCGCCGATCGGGTAATCATTGGTCATGGAAGGGGGTAGCTATGGATCGTGTGTCGTTCGATTTTCCACCGGATGGCCTGAACACCCTGCTGGAGCGGCTCGTGATCCGCTCGCTGGACCGCATCAGGCCGGCTGCCGAGGCGCTGCGTGACGCGGCGTTCGCCATCGCCAACCTGCGAGTCGCCGCCGCTGCCAATATCGCCTCGAAGGATCCGATGGTGGACGAGGACGGCACCGTCCTGGCATCCGAGGTATTCGGCTGGCGCGAGCCGAACGAGCGCTGGTGGGAGCGGCCGCGGCTGGCCCTCACCTCGCCGCTCACACTCGCATGCCGCTACGAGAGCGAGCCGTTCTGGTGCAACAAGGAAGGCCTGCATACGCAGCAATTCAACCCGCACCTGTGCGCGCTGGACCTGACGGACTTCTTCGAGCGGGCCATGACCGAAGTGGCCATCGTGGTGCCCATCCACCTGCCCTATGGGCAGATCGGCGCTGTGAGCTTCCAGCCGGTGGAGTCCGACCGCACCGACCTGACGCAGGAATTCGCGCAATTCGGTGACCTGTTGGGACTGTTGGCGCGCAAATTCGTCTGCAGTTATGTCAAGGTCATGGACAAGCAGCAGTGGATTCCCTCGGATGTGCGCATGAGCAAGCGCGAGATCGAGTGCCTGCGCTGGGCGGCCGTGGGCAAGACCGACAGCGAGATCGCCATCATCCTGGCGCGCAGCTGCGCCACGATCCGCTTCCACATCCACAACGCGGCCCTGAAGCTCAATGCGGTGAACCGCAGCCAGGCGGTGTTCAAGGCCGGCCAGCTCGGCTACCTCGGCTCGGTCAGCTCGTGAGCACCGGTTAGCCACGCCCACTCGCCCCGCTCAGGTGCCCGCGCGCCGCACGATAAGTTCCGCGCGCCGCACGACAGGTTCCGGGCGCTGTGAGACGGGGCCCCGGCGCTGCAACAGCGGGTCCTCGGGCGGCGGCCGGGGCTCACCGCGGCAACTAGTCTTTCTTATAGATGCCAAGCCGGGCGGCCCGCGCGATGCTTGTCGCGTGAATACCCAGCCGGTAGCGCCGCAGCTGTTTGCGACAAGCCCCGCGTTGCGTCTGCTTGCCGGGCGTCATCGCGAGTCAGGCCGACTTGTTTTCCCGTTGCCCGCGGACCGCGATACCTACGCGAGCGTCGAGCTGCCCGAGCGCGGCACGCTCTGGTCCTACACCGTGCAGCGCTTCGCACCCAAATCACCGCCCTATCGCGGCGCGGAGCCCTTCAGCCCCTTTGCCGTGGGGTACATCGACCTGCCGGGGGCGTTGATCGTCGAGAGCCGCCTCACCGATGTCGAGTTTGACCAGCTGCGCGTCGGCCAGCCCATGGAGCTGACGACGATGCCGCTGCGCGTCGAGGCAGACGGAACGGTCATCACGATCTATGCATTTCGTCCGGCGCGCGCGGAGCGTGCGTGAGCGAGATGTACATCGTCGGGATCGGGATCCATCCATTCGGCCGAACCGAGGGGCGCAGCGGACTGGAACAGGGTGCGTTTGCCGTGCGCGCCGCCCTTGCGGATGCGGGACTGTCGTGGCGCGACATGCAGTTTGCCTTCGGCGGCTCGGACTCCGCGGGCAAGGCGGACACGCTGGTTGCGGACCTGGGCCAGACCGGCATCCCGTTCGTCAACGTCCTCAATGGCTGCGCCACGGGCGGCGCGGCACTGTTCGGCGGCTACTGCGCGATCCGCTCGGGTGAGTTCGACCTGGGCATCGTGATGGGTTTCGACAAGCATCCGCGGGGTGCCTTCGATCCGAACCCGGTGGACTGGGGTCTGCCACAGTGGTACGGCGAAGCGGGCCTGATGGTCACGACACAGTTCTTCGCCACCAAGCTGCGCCGCTACATGGACCAGCATGCGATCAGCCCGATGACGCTGGCGCGCGTCGCGGAGAAAGCCTACCTGAACGGCTCGCGTACCACGCACGCGTGGCGGCGGACACCGATGGACCTCGACGCTATTCTCAACGCCGCGCCGGTCAACGACCCGCTCACCAAATACATGTTCTGTTCGCCGGCCGAGGGTGGCGTGGCGCTGATCGTGGCCAGCGCCAGGAAGGCTCGCGAGCTCGGGCGTGCGCGCGTCCAGGTCAAGGCCGTGTCGATGCGGACACGGCCGGCTGGATCATTCGAAGTGTTCGCACCGTGCATCGATTCCGGCGAGGCCCCCACGACCACCTCCGTGGCCAGTCGCGCCGCGTATGAACAATCCGGAATCGGCCCGCGCGACATCGACATTGCGCAGCTGCAGGATACCGACTCCGGAGCGGAGATCATGCACATGGCCGAGAACGGATTCTGCGCCGACGGGGAGCAGGAGGCGTGGCTGGCCGAGGGGCGTACTTCGCTGAACGGCACGCTGCCCGTGAATACCGACGGCGGCTGCATGGCCTGCGGCGAACCAATAGGCGCATCGGGACTGCGCCAGGTCTACGAGAACGTGCTGCAGCTGCGTGGGGATGGCGGCACCCATCAGGTAACGCGCAGGCTGCGTACGGCCTACAGCCATGTCTATGGCGCCCCAGGGGTCTCGGCGGTGGTGATCCTGCAGTGCTGAGCGTGACCGACAAGCCCACGCAGGCTCCGGAAGACATCGACGTCGCACCGGATCAACACGAGTTCCGCGAGACGGTCCGGGAGTTCCTGAGCACGCACCTGACGCAGCGGCTGCGCGCCGGCGCGCGCTCCACGCCCACCGTATTCGCGGAGCCGGAGATCGGCCGGGAATGGCAGCGGATCCTGTACGAGAAGGGCTGGCTCGCCTACAACTGGCCACGCGAATTCGGCGGCACCGGCTGGTCGCCGACGCAGCGCTATCTGTTCGAGAAGGAATGCGCCCTGGCCGATGCACCCGGCCTGCCCGTGTTGGGATTGAAGCTGCTCGCCTCGGTATTGCACGCCTATGGCACACCGGCGCAGCAGGCGCACTATCTGCCGAAGATCCTCTCGGGCGAACACTACTGGTGCCAGGGCTTCTCCGAGCCGGGTGCCGGCTCGGACCTCGCGAGTCTGCGCACCCGCGCCACACGCGAGGGTGCGGATTACCTCATCAACGGCAGCAAGCTCTGGACGACGCACGCGCATTTCTCCGACCACATGTTCTGCCTCGCGCGTACCGATCCGAGCGTCAAGCCCCAGCGCGGCATCAGCTTCTTCCTCGTGGACATGCGCCAGCCGGGCGTGCGCGTCCGTCCCATCCTGACACTGGCCGGTGACCACGAGGTCAACGAGGTATTCCTCGAGAACGTCAGGGTCAGCGCCAGCGACCTGGTGGGCACCGAAGGTCAGGGCTGGAGCATCGCGAAGTTCCTGCTGGAGAACGAACGGGGTGGTACCTGTCACGCCCCGCGCCTGCTGGCCGATATCGCACGCCTGCGCCGCGATGCGCGCGCGGAGCCTTCAGGCAACGGCACGCACCTGAGCGATGAGCCCGCCTTCGCCACGCAGCTCGCCCGTGCGGAGCTCGAAGCCCAGGCGCTGGAGATCACCGAGCTGCGCAATCTCGAGCAGGTCGGCCTCGGACAACGTCCCGGCCCGCAGTCCTCCATCGTCAAGCTGGTCGCCTCCGGATTGCGGCGCAAGGTCGATGCGCTGGCCGTCACCCTGTATGGCTACAGCGGGCTGCAGCTGGAAACCCGCCGGCCGCTCTACGGTCCCGACAGTCCCGAGCCCGTGTATGACAAGGCCGCGCAGGTGGCCATGCCGCGCTATCTCAACAGCCAGGCGTGGGCCATCTTCGGTGGCAGCGACGAGATCCAGCGTTCCATCATCGCGAAGACCGTGTTGTCGATGTGAGAGCTGCGCCTGGCGCGCAGCCCGTTCGTCCGGGAGAGCCCATGCCTGCAAAACGTGCCGACCTGATCCGCGCCTACCGGCGCATGCGCACCATCCGTGACTTCGAGGAGCGGCTGCATCAGGAGATCGCCACCGGCGAGATCGCCGGTTTCACGCACCTGTACGCGGGCCAGGAGGCTGTTGCCGTCGGCATCTGCGAGCACCTGGGCCCAAAGGATTACATCGTCTCCACTCACCGCGGACACGGTCACTGCATCGCCAAGGGCTGCGACGTCAAGGCCATGATGAAGGAGATCTACGGCCGTCGTGACGGCCTGTGTCACGGCAAGGGCGGCTCGATGCACATCGCGGATGTGAGTGTCGGCATGCTCGGTGCCAATGGCATCGTGGGCGGCGGCGCTCCGCTGGCGCTGGGAGCGGCGATCGCAGCAAAGATGGATGGTGCCGGCAACGTGTCAGTCGCATTCAGTGGCGATGGCGCCTGCAACCAGGGCACCACCCTCGAAGCGATGAACATGGCCGTGGTCACGCGCGCGCCGGTGATCTTTGCGTTCGAGAACAACCACTACTCCGAGCACACGGGAGTGAAGTACGCGGTCGGCGCCAAGGACATGGCCACCCGCGCGGCCGGCTTCGGCATGCCGGCCTACCGGGTCGACGGCTGCGATTTCTTCGCCACCTACGCGCTCATGGAGGACGTACTGGCCGGCTGCCGCGCCGGTCAGGGGCCGGCCGCGGTGGAATTCGACACCGAGCGGTTTTACGGGCACTTCGAAGGCGATCCGCAGCGCTACCGCGGGCCAGGTGAGGTCGAACGCCTGCGCGAGACGCGCGACTGCCTGAAAGCGTTCCGCAGCAAGGCTCTCGCCGATCGGCTCGTGGACGCCGCGGCACTCGATGCGGTGGATGCCGAAGTGACGGCTTTGATCGACGCCGCGGTCCAGGAAGCGCGGCGAGCGGCACCACCCGAGGCATCCGATGTGACTCGTGATGTCTACGTTACGTACTGATCAAGGTACCCAGACATGGCTCAACTGACGGTTCGGGAAGCGATTGCGCGGACGATCCATGACGAGATGGCGCGCGATCCCAACATCGTGATCCTGGGTGAGGACATCGTGGGAGGTCACGGCACCGCGGGCGGCCCCGAGGCCATTGGCGGCATCTGGGGTCTGACCGGGGGCCTGTATGCGAAATTCGGCCCCAACCGCGTGATCGATACACCGATCTCCGAATCCTGCATCGTGGGGGCGGCGGCAGGCGCCGCGCTCGCCGGCAAGCGGGCCATCGCGGAACTCATGTTCGCGGACTTCATAGGCGTGTGCCTCGATCAGCTGTGGAACCAGATGGCGAAATTCCGCTACATGTTCGGTGGCCGCTCGACCTGTCCCGTCACCGTGCGCATCACGTATGGGGCGGGTCTCAACTGCGCCGCGCAACACAGCCAGGCCGCCTACGCGATGCTGACTTCCATTCCGGGACTGAAGGTGGTCATGCCGACGACACCGGCGGATGCGAAAGGGCTGCTCACCAGCGCCATCCGCGGTGACGACCCGGTGATGTTCTTCGAACACAAGACACTGTACGGCGAGAAGGGAGAGGTTCCCGATGGCGACTATCTCGTGCCCTTTGGACATGCCCGCCTGGTCCGCCAGGGCAAGGACGCCACGATCGTCACCTGCGGTCAGCTCGTCGGACAGGCGGCCAAAGCCGCCGATGTGCTGGCCAGGGAAGGGATTTCCTGCGACGTGATCGACCTGCGGACCACCAGCCCGCTGGATGAGGAAGCCATTCTGGACAGCGTCGAGGCGACCGGCCGTCTCATCGTGGCCGACGAGAGTCCGCCGCGCTGCAGTCTGGCGTCCGATATCGCCGGCCTGGTAGCGAGCAAGGCGTTTGCAGCGCTGCGCGCACCCATCGAGATGGTTACGGCGCCACACACGCCGGTGCCGTTCGCACGCGAGCTGGAGAGCGCCTACCTGCCCTCCTCCAGGAGCATCGAAGCGGCCGTTCGTAAGGTTCTGTCCTACCGCTAGGGCACGGGAGCAACGGTGAGTACATTGCGCGCGTTCACGATGCCCAAGTGGGGCATCGAAATGCAGGAGGGCACCGTCGGTGAATGGAGTGTTCGCGAAGGCGAGCCCTTCACGAAAGGCCAGCTGATCGTTTCGATCGAGACGGACAAGATCGTCAACGAGGTACAGGCGGAGTTCGACAGTACGCTCGTGCGTGTGATCGCACAGACCGGCGAGACCTATCCCGTCGGTGCGTTGCTGGGAGTTATGGCCGACGGCGCGGTCAGCGTTGCGGAGATCGACGCGTTCGTGGAGTCCTTCGAGGGCGCTCCTGGCGCTTCGGTCGCCGATCGGGAGGCCCCTTCGACCGGCAGCACCGCCGCTGGAAGATCAGCCGCTGGCGCTTCAGCTGGCTTGGGTACCGCCGGTGCCTCCGCCACCCCTGTGGCCGGCGTCAGCTCCGCCGCGGCAGGGGCGCCGCCCGCCTTCGAGATCGCCGCCGGTATTGCGATAAGCCCGACGGCCCGCGAGTTCGCCGTACGCGAGCGAATCGACGTTGCACGCATCGCCGGTAGCGGACGGAATGGTCGATTGACGTTGCAGGACGTCACACAGGCCAGCCGGCCGGAGCGCAAGGTCGGTGGCGGAAGCCCGGTGTCGGTGGCAGTCACCACCGAGACTCTCGATCGCTTCTACGCTTCGCCCTCGGCCAAGCGCCTGGCGGCAGAGCACAACGTGAATCTGGCCGTCATCAAGGGCACAGGGCCGCGCGGGCGCATTTCCCGTGAGGACGTGACCCAAGCCGCCAATATAAAGGCGGCCGCTGGCCCGGCAACCCACGAGTTCGAGGTCGTGCGCATGAGCGCCATGCGCAAGGCCATCGCCGCGAGACTCAGCCACTCGAAAGCGACGGTGCCCCATTTCTACCTGCGCACCGAGGTGAACTTCGATGCATTGCTGGCCCTGCGTGCGGGCGCCAGGCAGCAGGCCGGTAGTGCGCCCAGTCTGAACGATTACCTGGTACGCGCCGCGGCTCTGGCGCTGGTCGAGGTTCCCGATGTGAACATCCAGGTGCACGCAGATGAGATTCACCGCTTCCGACACGCCGATGTGGCAGTTGCCGTCGCGACCGACAAGGGCCTGTTGACACCTATCGTACGCGGCGCCGAGACCAAGCCGGTCGCAGAGATCGGTAACGAGCTGCGACAGTTGGCCGAGCGTGCGCGCGCCGGGAAGCTGCGCCCGGAGGAATTCGAGGGCGGCAGCTTTACCGTATCGAATCTTGGTATGTTCGGCGTTGAGCAGTTCGATGCCATCATCAACGCACCCCAGGGCGCCATCCTCGCAGCCGGCGCGACTCGTCGCCGACCCGTCGAGGTGAATGGCAGAGCCGGATTCGCCAGTCTCGTCGCGCTGTCACTGTCGTGTGATCATCGCGCCATCGATGGCGCGGTGGGCGCCCGCTTCCTGGCGGCCCTGCGCGACCTGCTGGAGTCGCCGCAGCGGCTGTAAGGGCAACCTGCGGCCGCCAAGGCTCGCTGCTACTCGCGGTGCAGTTTCTGGAATCGCCGGCTCTTGAACAGCCAGCGGCCGCCACGCTTGACCAGCACATCGTCGTAGCGGCCGCGATCGCGCGTCGTCTTGCCGGTCTTGATGTCGTCAAACACCTCGGAGGAGTAAGAACGGGCTACGGCTTCATTGCCGTTCACCGTGATCGACCCCGGCGTCGAGACGAATATCACCCCCGGATACTGTGCCATCGCCCCCTTCCACGCCGCCACGATCTTGTCCTTGCCGCGGATCGTGCCGATCTGCGGATAGTCGGGCAGCTCCCAGATACCATCCTCGGCCCAGGTGTCTGCCCAGGCTTCCGCGTCGTTGATGCACACTGCATCCGCGTACGAGTCGAGCAATTCGCGGATTGCCAGCCGGTCTTCGGTCGAACCCTGGAAGGCCATGTTGGATGTTCTCCTGTTGAAAAGCGTGTTACTGGACGTCGCGTGCCGGTGTGGCGGAGGCGCCCGGGCGC